>CANSSJ010000049.1 GCA_947649625.1 uncultured Bacillota bacterium
AGGTCATGCCGCCCCGGACGGTGAGGATGCCCTGGGAGGCCACCATGCCCTCGATGTCCTCGGGGGAGGTCTCCAGGCGGACCAGACAGACCTTTTCGCCCCGGGCGGCCCACTCCTTGGCGTCCTCAGCGGTGAAGACGATCTTACCGCAGGCGGCGCCGGGGGAGGCGGGCAGGGCGGTGGCCACGGGGGTGGCCTTCTTCAAAGCGGCGGGGTCAAACTGGGGGTGGAGCAGGGTGTCCAGATTGCGGGGGTCGATCATGGCCACGGCCTTCTTCTCGTCGATCATGCCCTCGTCCACCAGGTCGCAGGCGATCTTCAGAGCGGCGGCGGCGGTGCGCTTGCCGTTGCGGGTCTGGAGCATGTAGAGCTTGCCGTGCTCCACGGTGAACTCCATGTCCTGCATGTCCCGGTAGTGGTCCTCCAGCTTCTGGCACACATCGGTGAACTGAGCGAAGGCCTCGGGGAACTTTTCCGCCATCTCCTGGATGGGCATGGGGGTGCGCACGCCGGCCACCACGTCCTCGCCCTGGGCGTTGGTGAGGAACTCGCCCATCAGCTTCTTCTCGCCGGTGGCGGGGTTGCGGGTGAAGGCCACGCCGGTGCCGCAGTCGTCGCCCATGTTGCCGAAGGCCATGGACTGCACGTTGACGGCGGTGCCCCAGGAGCCGGGGATGTCGTTCATCCGGCGGTAGACAATGGCCCGGGGGTTGTTCCAGGAGCGGAACACGGCCTTGATGGCCCCCATCAGCTGCTCCTTGGGGTCGGAGGGGAAGTCGGCGCCGATCTTCTCCTTATACTCGGCCTTGAACTGGAAGGCCAGCTCCTTCAGGTCGTTGGCGTCCAGCTCCACGTCCTGGGTGACGCCCTTCTTCTCCTTCATCTGGTCGATGAGCTGCTCAAAGTACTTCTTGCCCACCTCCATCACCACGTCGGAGTACATCTGGATGAAGCGGCGGTAGCAGTCCCAGGCCCAGCGGGGGTTATTGGACTTCCTGGCGATGACCTCCACCACCTGCTCGTTGAGGCCCAGGTTCAGGATGGTGTCCATCATGCCGGGCATGGAGGCCCGGGCGCCGGAGCGGACGGAGACCAGCAGGGGGTTCTCCAGGTCGCCGAACTTCTTGCCGGTGATCTGCTCCAGCTTGTCGATATAGTTCATGATCTCGGCCTGGATCTCGTCGTTGATCTTCTCGCCGTCCTCATAGTACTGGGTGCAGGCCTCGGTGGTGATGGTGAAGCCCTGGGGGACGGGCATGCCGATGTTGGTCATCTCAGCCAGGTTGGCGCCCTTGCCGCCCAGCAGGTTGCGCATGTCCGCGCTGCCCTCGGTAAAGAGGTACAAAAATTTAGTGGCCATTGGTATCATTCCTTTCAGTAGTGTATACGGCATTCCGGCCGTCCAGATCCCGGCTGGAGCGCCGTGCGTCGTGGGTGCCCAGAAACAGGGAATAGAAATATTGTCCAGGTTTCTGGAATACCGTGCATAATATTATACAGACGCATGGATGATTTTTCAAGATGAATCAGAAATTTTCCCATAGAAAATCCTCTTGAAATTTTGTTGAAAAGAGCGGACAAAAGAGGTATTATCATAATAGGAGAGAATTTGTTTTCAGAGAGAGGCGGGCGGACCGGATGGAGAAAGAATTGTGGCAGTTGCTGGGACTGTATCTGCTGGCGGTCAATCTGGCCGCCTTTGCGGTGATGGGAGCGGATAAGCGCCGGGCTCGGAGAGGGGCGTGGCGCATCTCGGAAAAGGCCCTGTTCCTCCCCGCGGCGCTGGGCGGGGCTTTGGGCGGCGTGCTGGGTATGCGCCTGTTCCGACACAAGACCAGGCACTGGTATTTCCGTTTCGGCTTTCCGCTGCTGCTTCTGATACAGATATTAGGGCTGGGCTGGCTGGCCGTGAGGCTCTGACGCGGGAAACCAAGAAAAGCAGCAGGAGGTGACAGAGATGGGGCAGCCGGACAGGCGGATCTGTATGGGGTTGCTGGCCCATGTAGACGCGGGGAAAACCACCCTTTCCGAGGGGATGCTGTATCTCAGCGGGGCGGTGCGGAAGCTGGGCCGGGTGGACCACCGGGACGCCTTTCTGGATACCGACGTCCAGGAGCGGGAGCGGGGGATCACCATCTTCGCCAAGCAGGCGGAATTTGTCTGGGAAGATACCGCCTTTACCCTGCTGGATACCCCGGGGCATGTGGACTTCTCCGCCGAGATGGAGCGCGCCCTGTCTGTGCTGGACTGCGCCGTGCTGGTCATCAGCGGCACCGACGGCATCCAGGGCCACACACGGACTCTGTGGCGGCTGCTGGCCCGGCATGAGATCCCCACCTTTCTCTTTGTCAACAAGATGGACCTGGCCGGAGCGGACCATTCCGCCCTGCTGGCCCAGTTACAGGACAAATTCGACGGCGGCTGTCTGGACTTCTCCGCAGGGCTGGAACCTATTGAAGAGGACCTGGCCTCCCTGGACGAGGGGGTGATGGACCAGTACCTGGAGGGGGACGAAATTACTCCGGCGGACGCGGCCGCCCTCGTCGCCCGGCGGCTGGTCTTTCCCTGCTTCTTCGGCTCCGCCCTGAAGCTGGAGGGGGTGGAGACCCTGCTGGACGGCCTGTCCGCCTACGCCCCCACACCGGAGTGCGGCCCGGATTTCGGGGCCAGGGTCTTCAAAATCGCCCGGGACGGGTCCGACCGGCTCACCTATGTGAAGGTCACCGGCGGGTCGCTGAAGGTCCGTACCCTGCTGGGGGAGGAGAAGGTCAACCAGATACGCATTTACTCCGGGAGCAAATATCAGACTATCGACGAGGCCCCGGCGGGGACGGTGTGCGCCCTCACCGGCCTGGCTCAAACCCGGCCGGGGGACGTGTTCGGGGCGGAGCCCGCGGCCGCCGGGCCCGAGCTGGAGCCGGTGCTCAACTACCAAGTCATCCTGCCCCCCGCCTGCGACGTCCACGCCATGCTGAGAAACCTCCGCCAGCTGGAAGAGGAGGACCCCCAACTCCGGGTGGTGTGGAACGAGGCTTTGGGGGAAATTCACCTCCAGCTCATGGGGGAGATCCAGCTGGAGGTGCTCACCCGGCTCATCCGGGAGCGGTTTGGGGCAGAGGTCTCCTTCGGGGCGGGGAATATCGTCTACCGGGAGACCATCGCCAACACGGTGGAGGGGGTGGGCCACTTCGAGCCCCTGCGGCACTACGCCGAGGTACACCTCCTCCTGGAGCCGGGGCCCCGGGGGAGCGGGTTGCGGATTTCCTCCGCCTGTCCCACCGACCAGCTGGATCTGAACTGGCAGCGGCTCATCTTCACCCACCTGCTGGAGAAGCGCCACCGGGGAGTGCTCACCGGGTCGCCCATCACCGACATGAAGATTACCCTGGTGGCCGGCCGGGCCCACGTGAAGCACACCGAGGGGGGCGACTTCCGCCAGGCCACCTACCGGGCGGTGCGCCAGGGGCTGATGCAGGCGGAGAGCGTCCTGCTGGAGCCCCACTACGACTTCACTCTGGAGCTGCCCCACGACTGCGTGGGGCGGGCCATGAACGATTTGCAGACCATGGGGGGTGCCGTGGAGGGCCCGGAGCAGTACGGTGAGCTGTCCGTCCTGACGGGCTACGCCCCGGCAGCCGGCCTGCGGGATTACTGGAAGGAGGTCACCGCCTACACCCGAGGGCGGGGGCGGCTGTCCTGCACCCTCCGGGGGTACGAGCCCTGTGCCAACCAGGAGGAAATTGTCTCCCAATTCGCCTACGACCCGGAGCGGGACATAGAAAATCCTCCTGACTCTGTGTTCTGCTCCCACGGGGCGGGGGTGATTGTGAAATGGAACGAGGTCCGGGAGCACATGCACGTGGACAGCGGCCTGCGGCTGGGAAAAGAGGCACCCCCGCCGGGACCGGCCGCCTCCTCGAGGGGCGAGCGGCAGTACCGGGGGGGCAGCCTGGAGCAGGACAGGGAGCTGCTGGCCGTCTTTGAGCGGACCTACGGCAAGGTGGACCGGGGGGAAGGCGCCCTCCAGCCCACAAAAAAGCCCGCCCGCACCAGCCTGGACGGGGAGAAGTACGCCATCCGGGAACAGAAAACCGGCCCGGAGTACCTTCTCGTGGATGGCTACAACATCATCTTCGCCTGGGACGAGCTCACCGAATTGGCCCGGACGGACGTGGCCGCCGCCCGGGGAGCCCTGGAGGACATCCTGTCCAACTACCAGGGCTTCCGCAAGTGCGTGGTGATTCTGGTCTTCGACGCCTACAAGGTGAAGGGCAATCCGGGGTCGGTGGAGAAGAAAAACAACATCTATGTGGTGTACACCAAGGAGGCCGAGACGGCGGACGCCTATATCGAAAAGGCCACCTACGACCTGGGGAAAAACCACCGGGTCCGTGTGGCCACCTCCGACGGGCTGGAGCAGATGATCATTCTGGGCCACGGGGCTTTGAGACTGTCCGCCCGGGCCTTCAAGGCGGAGATCGAGCAGGCCCAGGGGGAGATATCCGCCCTGGTGGCCAGGCTCAACCGGCGGAACGCGGGAGACCGGAAGCTGAAGCATACGGCGAAGATCATAGAAAAAGGGTAAGGGCGGCCTATGGCCGCCCGCTTTTTTACAGCGCCCTTAACGCCGCCCCCGCCAGCCGGGCCAGAGAGGAAGCCACGGTGAGCAGGTCCTTGGGGTCAACATCCAGGGCGGCCCGGAGGGCGTTGGCCAGATTGGCGGGCTCCAGGGCCTCCTTCACTGTTTTTGCGTCGCCGGAGGACAGTAGCTCATAGAGGGTATCTGCCACCGTCTCCCGCTGGTCATTGGTCAGCCCGGCCAGCCAGTTTTTCAGGGTCCGGTCGATGAGGCGGCTGCCTGGGTCCACCTCCTCCAGCCGGACGAAGCCGGGCCCCAGCACCTGCCAGGAGTAGGGGTCGTGCTGAAACAGCCCCTGCTGGTCGCTGTCCACCACGACGTGGGGCTCCTCGTGGGCCAGCAGAAGCCCCACCACAGACGACCTGGGCACGAAGCTGCGGATGCGGGTGCGCAGCTCCTGATATCCCGGCCGGGCCAGCAGATAGGAATTGAGACCGGGGCCGTCGAAGGACCACACCGACCTGATCCGGTCACGCACCTTCACGGTGGCCAGCGAGGCCCCCGCCACCGCCAGATTGCCCCCCTTGGAGTGTCCTCCCAGGCGCAGGGGGCCGGGGAAAGCGGCGGCAAAGTCCTGAATGTATCCCGCCGCCTCCAGCTGGGCGGGGACCACGTCCATAAAGCTGAGGTTGAAATCCTCCTTCCAGCCTACCAGGGTGCCGTCGGTGCCCCGGAAGGCCAGATAGGCGGAGCCGTCTCCCAGCAGGACGGTCAGGGCGGCAAACTGGGTCTCCTCCCTGGGGACGAAGCGGTCGGCGCAGGCGCACAGCTCCAGCCGGGCAAACCGGGGGGAGTTCGCCAGGGCCCGGAGCAGCGCCAGGTCCTCCCCGCACCGGCAGCGTCCCCACCGCTCCGGGGAGAGGGCCAGATACCTCTCCGCCGCCCGGCCTAGCGGGACGGGCTCCTCCGCCTCCCGGGACGCCAGACCGTCGAAATGGACGTAGGACAGCACGGACAGGATCAGCCCGTCTACAGGACAGAAGGGGGCCCGGTTGAAGGACAGGTCCCCCCGCCAGGCCAGGTAATCCAGAATATTACCCACCGCCATCACCCCCTTTGCCCAGTCTATGACCGGGCCGGGAAAAGGGCTCATAACTTCCCGAAAACCTGCATAGATTGGAACAGCAAGAGGCGGGGAGTGTTGCGCTTTGAAAGGAAACATGGAGGAGCGGGCTGAGCGTCTGGCGCTCTATATTCTGGAGAACCGGGCGACGGTGCGGGCCGCGGCACAAAAGTTTGGAATCTCAAAATCCAGCGTACATAAGGACCTGGCCGAGCGGCTGCCTACCTTCAACCGGACGCTCTATCTCCAGGTGAAGGAAGTCCTGGAGCAGAATAAAGCCGAGCGGCATATCCGGGGCGGCATTGCCACACGGAAGAAATACAAAGGGACCTGAAAGACCCGGCCCTCCTGTATGGGAGGGCCGGGTCCGTTCCATGTTGCCCCCGGCCGGTCCGTCTGGCGGGAGCCGAAAGTTATCCTTTTCAAAACAGGAACGGTAAGCTATAATATACCCCAGAGGTGATCCCCATGACAGAATACTATATCCCCACCGGGCACAGCGAGACGGAACTGGTGGAGAAACGGTCCCGTTTTATCGGGCAGGTGTGGCGGGTCTCCTCGGAGGAGGAGGCCCGGGCCCGGATCGAGGAGACCCGAAAAAAGCACTATGACGCCCGGCACAACTGCTGGTGCTACCGGCTGCGGGAAGGAGGCGCGGAGCGCTACTCCGATGACGGCGAGCCCCAGGGCACCGCCGGTCAGCCTATGCTCAACGTATTCCAGCGGGAAAACGTGACCGATGTGGTCTGTGTCGTCACCCGGTATTTCGGGGGTGTCCTGCTGGGGGCTGGGGGACTGGTGCGGGCCTATTCCAGAAGCGCCAAGGATGCTCTGGATGCCGCCGGTATCTCTGTCGTCCGCCGCTGGGTGGCTATGGAGGTGCCCTGTACCTATGCTCAGTTCGAGGAAGTCCGTCGGGAAGTGACCCGTTTCGGCGGCGTGGAGGAGAAGGTGGATTACGGTGCCGACGTACTGCTGTCCGTTCTGATCCCCGAGGAGCGCGCCGCCCCGTTCGCCGCCCACCTGCTGGATGCCTCCGCCGGGACCATCGAGGTCCTGGAGAACGGTGAGCGGTTTAAGGCCGTCCCCTGGCGGGAGACAAAAGATTGACAAAAACAGTTGATTTTTTTTCAAAGGTCTGGTATTCTAAATAAGCTCCGCTGGACGGCGGGGCGATACAGGCAGCGGTATCGAAGTGGTCATAACGGGGCTGACTCGAAATCAGTTTGCAGGAAACTGCACGAGGGTTCGAATCCCTCCCGCTGCGCCAAAGTAGACAAAACCTGTGTGTAACGATGGTTATACGCAGGTTTTGTTTTTCTTGGTGAAATTGTATTAAAATCGATACTAGAAACTGGCTATAATTACATATCACAAGCGTCAGCAAGCAGATTTAAGGAGATTAGTTTTCCCTTAAACCTGCTTTTATTTATGTTTAAGAAAGTGAGGCAATTATGAAACTTCCATATGGCTATGTTTTAGACGGTGAGGTAATCGTCATTCATGAGGAGAGGGCAGACGTTGTCCGCAGTATATTTGAGTATTATCTTGCTGGGGCTAGCTTGGGGAAAATTGTTGATATGCTCTTTGCAAAAGGCGTCCCCTCCCCGACAGGGAACTCTAAATGGACCAGGGCAGCTGTGGATAAACTTCTGGCTAATAAGAAATATATTCCAATTGTTGGTGTAAACGTATATATGGATGCTCAATTCGAAAAGGAGCACCGGTGTAATGTGGATTATGACAAGGCTGGACATCCAAGGAAAGCGACCAGATATCAGTCCCTCTCCATGGAAATGGAATAAAGCTGTACAAATCCTGTTATTTCTGATATACTTATTGAAAAAGGGAGAATAGGATCATGACAGAGAAAGAAATCGGTGAACTCTACACTCGCTTGGCGTTTCAATACGAGTCCTCGATTGATTCGCTTTTAGCGAGACAAATCATAGACACGAATCTTGCTACTACATCGAGAGAAAAGTTTTATGATTCGCTGAATGAGGAAAAGCTATGGACATCTAAAAAAATTAGGGACTACCACGAAACTATGCGCCTATACATGAGGCTGATGACTCGCAAGGATATGGTGTCATTGACCGAGTTGGCAAGGCAATATTCTGAAGAACCTCCCAGCTATGCCATTCAAAGCTGGATGCGCAGCCGTAATACTCTAGAATTTCTTCGTCAATGGGAAAATGACATGAATGAAGAATTTGATGATGTTGCCTGTGAGGAGCTGATTCACCAGGGGCATACAACATCGCTTACCATTACGCCATCTCTGTGGATTCGGAGAACTCATGCGGTTGGAATGCGAGTAAAGCAGGGCAAGGGCGGAGGCGTGAGTGCTTACCCCGAAATTGCAGCAGATTTCCATCTATGGCTAGATCCGAAGACACGATTAGCAATCGTTAGGAAGCATATATAGTTTCCTCAAAGTTGATACTGTTTGTTATAAATATTCAAAAGGCTGTTATATTAGAAAATAATTGGAAACGGTGAAGTTGCTTTGTCGCTTGGCTTTTTTGACTTGTACGATATTATTGGAACTGGGACATATCTCTCCATATTTTCAACCAAAGAAGCAACTGAAGGTTGGAACATTTAAAAAACAGTGTTGCACTGTGGAAAATTGACATTGAAGAGCTGAACCAACTGCTCCCTCCTAAGTATAAGCGTGCTCTATGCCAAAACCACGCTCATTTGTTTACTGTAAGTATGCTCGAAAATCTAAAAATTGACTTAGCCACTTACGACAAGGACATGAAAAAATCCTCTCTGCTTTTATTGGAACCTTTGTCAATAGACCAAAGAATCATCAATCAATTGTGTTTAAAGAAGCTTACTTAAACGAGTTGAAAGGAGGAACCGCAGGATGATCAAATATTTGCATATTAAGAACTTTAAGGGGTGGAAGGATACAGGGAAGATTGATTTGGCCCCTATTACTCTGTTTATGGGCAGCAACAGTTCCGGAAAGTCCAGTATAGGACAATTTCTGATGCTACTGAAGCAGAGCTCGACATCTGCTGATCGGCGGACGGTGCTGTTTCTGGGTGACTCCACTTCTGTGATTGAATTGGGCGGTCCGGTAGACATGCTGTATGAGCATGACACGAATCAGATGCTTGAATTTGAATATGGCTGGGATATGCCGGAACCTTTTGTGCTGTCGATGGCAGCCAATGCAGAGAACAAGAGCGATATGGTAGTAACCAGCGTTTCATTCTCCAGTCAGATCGCAGTGCGCGACAAGACAACTCAGACTCTCGAGATTGAAAAAATGATGTACACTTTGCAGCTGGAGAATTTCCCCGGTTTTTCAGTCGGTATGGAAAGAGCGAAAAAGGCGAGTTCTGCGAGAGCCTACAAAACGATATCACAGAATTATACCGTCAAGCGCGTGACCGGAAGAGCATGGGAGATGCCGAGTCCCTATCGCTTTTACGGGTTCCCCGATGAGATGATTGCCTACCATCAGAACGCCTGGTTTGCGCCGCAGCTCAATGCCGCTCATGAAAATTTCTTTTCAAAAATAAGCTACCTGGGTCCTCTGCGGGAGAAAGCAGAGCGCCATTATCGCTGGACCGGATTTATCCCTGGCAGTGTAGGGCCAAGCGGAAAGGATACCGTATTGGCACTTCTTGCAGCGCGTACAGAAAAAAGAGAATACAACTTTAAAGCGTGGCAACAGAAATCGTCATTGGAGCATATCATAGCAGAATCTTTGAAGAAGATGGGCCTTGTTGATGAATTTACCATTAACAAGATATCGGAGGACCGCCAGGATTATGAAGTAAAGGTGAGGTCAAAAGGCTCCCATACCTTCACAGACATTCCAGATGTAGGATTTGGGATCTCGCAGGTTCTTCCCGTGCTTGTACAGTTGTATTATGCGCCGCCGAATTCCATCATTATCATGGAGCAGCCAGAGCTTCACCTGCATCCCAGTGCCCAATCGGCTTTGGCAGATATCATGATTAGTGCGATTTCCGCCCGGGAAGATGCGAAACCCAGAAATATCCAGCTGATCGTTGAGACACATTCGGAACATTTCCTGCGGAGATTTCAACGGAGAATTGCAGAAAAGAAGTGCTCCAATGACCTCTTTACCGCATATTTTGCCAACAATGACAGATCACCCTCGACCCTGGAACCCTTGGAGATCAATTTGTTTGGGGAGATTACCAACTGGCCCCGAAATTTCTTTGGCGACATGAACGGTGACATTTTCGCCCAGACTCGCGCAACATTGCAAAGACAGATTGATGGTGACAAATAGATGAAATACATCATAGACACCAACGTTCCCCGGAAAGCAGCTGACACAGCTTCCCATGACAAGCTGGATGCGCAATGCGCCCTTGCTTGTTTGAACTTCATTTCTCAAATCATGGATTCCGGCGGTGCGATTATTATCCTCGACAGCGCGGGAGAGATTTTTCGGGAGTACCGTAATAATTTGAGTACATGTGGGCAGGATACTGTAGCCACAATCTTCTTTAATTGGATTTGTAGGAACCTTACCGCACGGGAGAATAGTCTTGTAGAGCAGTACCCGCTCACAGTTACCGGAGATCGGGAATACGCCGAATTCCCCTGTTCTCCGGATCTGGCCGGTTTCGACATCTCCGATAGGAAATTTATCGCTTTGGCCAACGCCCATCCAGAGCATCCGGAGATCGTTGAGGGTGCTGACAGCCTTTGGTGGGGCTTCAGGGATGCATTGAAGGACTCAGGCATACATATTTGTTTTCTATGTGAAGACTATGTGAAAACGAAGTATGAGGAGACTTATCATGCCTGATATTCCATTTCACAAATTCCCGACGACACCCCACATCCTGTTTGCATCTTCTCGGATATCCCGGACAGATAAGTTGCTAGATGCAGAGAAGCTAGAGTGCCTGCTCTCCCACATTGTAACTGTTGAAGAAAAAATTGACGGTGCGAACTTGGGTATTTCTTTTGACAGCTCCGGCGATCTGTTGTTGCAAAATCGCGGCCAATATTTGCTGCCACCACTTGGCGGGCAATGGAGACCACTGCCTAATTGGGTTGCGGCACACCAGGAAAAGCTTTTCGATGTATTGGAGGATCGATATATTCTTTTCGGCGAATGGTGTTACGCAAGGCATTCTGTATTTTATTCCAAGTTGCCGGATTGGTTCCTCGGATTTGATATTTATGATACAGTTGTGCAAAGATATCTGGCCGCAGTGCCTCGTGATGTACTTTTGAAGCGGGCGCAAATTGCATCCGTACCCAAGATCAAGCATGGGAAATTCTCATTGGATGAGATTGAAGGCCTGATGGGAACGTCAACCTTTGGGGAGGATCTGTGCGAAGGTCTGTATTTCAGGTACGATGTGGGAAATTGGCTGAAAATCCGTGCAAAATTTGTTCGCCCCTCTTTTACACAAGCCATCGACCGCCATTGGAGCAATGGGCCAATCCAGAACAATCGAATTGCGTATTAGTAAGCGCAAAATATGAGACCACCGCCTTTACCAAGGTGTCGGTTTCATATTTTATGCTTACCTCCTCCTCGAAAATCGAACCCGCTTCGCTGGGCTCCAATTTGGTTTTGGGTGCGGACCTGAAAGCTACATCTTTTTTGGCACCACAGTCCACGTCGGAGCAAAGTTCGCTTTGCTCCGGCGATTTTTTATAAAAATCGCCATCCGCTCCGCTTCCTTGCTCCTCCTTTCCAAATCGAACCCGCTGCGCTGGGCTTCGATTTGGCTTTGGCCCATACCCGAAAGAAAATCGGTTTTAAGCGCTTATTCCACGTCGGAGCAAAGTCCGCTTTGCTCCGGCGATTTTTTATAAAAATCGCCATCCGCTCTGCTTCCTTGCTCCTCCCTTCCAAATCGAACCCGCTGCGCTGGGCTTCGATTTGAGTTTGGCCCATACCTGAGAGTGAACGACCCTGCTCAATCTGAACAAATTGCTGTCAGCTGTTCGGATTGGGTAGGGTCGTTTTTTGCCCAGAAGCCTTGACATGTCAAGGCTTTTGGGTTTTTCTGCTTGCCTGTGATTCTGTTGCTGGTTCAATACAAACGGTTCAAAAGTTGAGAGCAAAACATGTTAATAAAAGGATTCAAACTCCTCACATGTCAGGTTGTTATAAATTCTACTTCTACCTGCTCAGGAGTTTGATTTTTCAATATTCGATAAGGACGCTGCTGGTTATAGAATACTTCACGGCCAAATATTTTTCTCTCTCTGATATATAAGCTGTGTTTAATGTTTTTAGGAGTAATTATAAACGATTATTTACAACAATTCAGCATTATGATACTATAATAGCACAGTTTCAGGACTGGCGGAAAGCCGGCAAAGAAGCAGACGGACACCCAAAAACTGGTCAAACTGATCACCGGCAATGTCCTGATGCGGAAAATTGGTATGAATGTGTGTGCCTCCTGCGCCAGGACAGAGCTGGTGAGCGGGATTACCACCATCCGTTCCGTGGGCGGCATTAGAGATGTGTTGCACCAAATTTTTGACGAGATTGTTTTACAATAAAGGGAGGCTTCACCTTGGCTGACAGGCGCAATAATTTTTCCCAAGGGAGCATCCCCTGGAATATTCTTTCTCTCGCCGTCCCTATGACGGCGGCCCAACTGGTCAACGTGCTTTACAGTGTGGTAGACCGTATCTACCTGGGGCGGCTGCCTGGGAGCGGCTACCTGGCCCTCACCGGCATCGGGGTGACTACTCCGATCATCTCCGTCCTTATGGGGCTGGCCAATCTGTGCGGCACCGGCGGCGCACCTCTGTGCTCCATTAGCAGGGGCCGAGGGGATGATCGGGAAGCAGAGGATATCATGGGCAACTCCTTTGCGCTGCTCCTGCTGCTGGGGGCTGCCGCCACCGCCTTTTTCCTGGTGCTGAAGGAGCCCATCCTTTATCTCTTTGGAGCCAGTCCTGCCACCTTCCCCTACGCCAACGACTACCTTACCATCTACCTGTATGGCACGGTATTTGTCACTATCAGCTTGGGGATGAACACCTTTATTAACGCCCAGGGCTTTGGCCGCACCGGCATGATGACGGTGGTGCTGGGGGCGGTGGTCAACATCGTGCTGGACCCTGTCCTGATCTTCTGGTGCGGCATGGGCGTAAAGGGGGCGGCCCTGGCCACTGTCATCTCCCAGGGCCTGTCCTGTGGGTGGGTGCTGCTGTTCCTCACCGGGCGGCGGGCCATTCTGCGGCTGCGCCGGACTTCCGTCCGCCTGGACAGGGCCAGAACCAGGCAGATTGTCACCCTGGGGTTGTCCGGCTTTTTTATGAACCTGACCAACAGCCTGGTCCAGGTAGTGTGCAATGCTACTCTTCAGTTCTACGGCGGAGATCTGTACGTCAGCGTGATGACCATCCTCAACTCCGTCCGGGAGGTGGTGGTCATGCCCATTCATGGCTTGAACAACGGCAGCCAGCCGGTGACCAGCTTCAACTACGGTGCTGGGAAATACAGCCGGGTGCGGGAGTCCATCCGCTTTTCCGTGACGGCCACCGCCTGCTGGTCTGCCCTGTTCTGGGTGGCGGCCATGCTTCTGCCGGGGCTGTTTATCCGAGTCTTTAACGGTCAGCCGGAGGTTCTCCGGGCAGGGGTCCCGGCCTTTCGGATGTATTTTGCGCTGTTTGTGTTCATGTCTTTCCAAATGTCCAGCCAGACCGTCGTGGTCAGCCTGGGCCGCTCCAGGCAGGCGATCTTCTTCTCCCTGCTGCGCAAGGCTGTCATCAACGCTCCGCTGACGGTGATCCTGCCCATTTGGATGGGCACCTCCGGGGTCTTCGCCGCCGAAGCGGTCTCTCAGCTGCTGGGCGGACTGGCCAGCTCCATTACTATGTATTTCACCGTTTACCGCCCACTGGGACGGCTGAGAGACGATGTACCGCGTTAAAAAATCTTTGAGCACATAGCAAAGGCTGTTTCACGACAGAGCGGCCTTCCCCACATGATTTGGGAATTCTATATATGGCGTCGAAAGAGGCTTACCGCTGAATTGGTATCTGCGATTGGGGAACGAAAAAATGTTTGACCTGGCCCACGCCTTGTAGTATAACGGAGGCGAGAAAACGTTTGATGTCCTGGGAGGATGATTTTTGTGAGATTTGAACAAGATAACTCCGCGCTGGTATGCTTCCACGAGGGGGAGCGGCTCCGCATTGAGCCCTGGGGTCAGGACTCCCTCCGGGTGCGCTCCACCATGCAGCGGGATTTTTCCGGGGACGCCTGGGCCCTGACCGAGCCTGTGGACGCCCTCCGGACGCGGATCGTTATTGGGCAGGCGGATCACCGGGAGGAGGACGGCACACAGGGCAAGCGGCCCACGGCCTCCATCACCAACGGCCGCCTCCGGGCCACAGTGAACCACGCCGGCGTGCTGTCCTTCTACCGGGACGAGACCCTGATCCTGCGGGAGTATTTCCGGGCCTATGACGGCACCATCTCCCGGGAGAGCCGCTGCCTGAAGCTGTTCAGCCGGGAATGGAAGGGGATCATCGGCGGGACAGAGTACGCCCTCAATGTCAGGTTTGAGGCCAACAGAGGCGAGAAGATCTTCGGCATGGGGCAGTATCAGCAGGACTGCATGGACCTGAAGGGCTGCGTACTGGAGCTGGCCCAGCGCAACTCCCAGATTTCCGTCCCCTTCGCCCTGTCCTCCCTGGGTTATGGCTTCCTGTGGAACAACCCGGCGGTGGGCCGGGTGACTTTCGGCAATAACTACACCGAGTGGATCGCCCGATCCACCCGGGAGATGGACTACTGGATCACCGCAGCCGATACCCCCAAGTCCATCCTGGCCAACTATACCGCCGTCACCGGCCGGGCGGGGATGTTCCCCGAGGACCTGATGGGCCTGTGGCAGTGCAAGCTGCGCTACCGCACCCAGGACGAGGTGCTCACCGTGGCCCGGCAGTACCAGAGGGAGGGCATCAAGCTCGACCAGATCGTCATCGACTTCTTTCACTGGACCGTTCAGGGGGACTGGAAGTTTGACAAAACCTACTGGCCCGACCCCAGGGCCATGGTGGAGGAGCTTCACGCCATGGGCACCAAGGTAATTGTGTCGGTATGGCCCACAGTGGACCGCCGGTCGGAGAACTTCGGCCCTCTGCTGGAGCGGGGACTGCTCATGCGCACCGAGCGGGGCGCCCCCCAGACCTACGACTACCAGGGGGACTGCGTGGAGGTCGACGCCTTCAACCCGGAGGCGAGAAAGTACATCTGGGAGGTCTGCAAACGAAACTACTACGACCTGGGCATCGACGCCTTCTGGCTGGACAACACCGAGCCCGACCTGGGCGTATACGACTTCGAGCACTACCGCTACTGTGACGGCCCCGCCCTGGCGGTGGGCAACCTGTATCCCCAGATGTTCAGCCGGGCCTTTTACGATGAGATGAGCAAATTGCAGGACGCCCCGGTGGTCAATCTGCTGCGCTGCTGCTGGGCCGGGTCCCAGAAGTACGGCAACGTGATCTGGTCGGGGGACATCCCCAGCACCTTCGAGGCCCTGGCCGATCAAATCCAGTGCGGGCTGAACATGGGCCTGGCGGGCATCCCCTGGTGGACCACCGACATCGGCGGTTTCATGACCGACGACGTAAACGACCCGGACTTCCGGCAGCTGCTCATCCGCTGGTATCAGTTCGCGGTGTACTCCCCGGTGCTGCGGATGCACGG
>CANSSJ010000050.1 GCA_947649625.1 uncultured Bacillota bacterium
ACCGCAAGGCCCTTTACACCAGCTTGCAGTTGAGCGGCAAGCTGAACAGCTACTTAGCAGATATTGACCAGCAGGCCCAGGAGCGGTTGGATACTATTATCCGGCAGATGGCAGAGGCCCGAGGTATCACCGAGACGCTGAAAGCCGCTGATCCGATGGCCTGGGTGAGGCGTATGAACAGTACTCGGACTGCGGCAATTGAGATTATTAATATAGAAATCATTTATACTTGATTAAACTGGCGGTGGAGATATATCCCCACCGCCAGTTTATTATGAGGGTATACCGTAATGCTTCTCAATTTTAAAGGATTGATTTTTTCACAACTTCGTGATATACTAAACAAAAACATGGAGGTGTACTATGCCTGTATGTTATGACAAGTTATTTCATTTGATGATAGATAGGCACATGACGAATGCTCAACTTATGACTAAGGCAGGTGTTAGTGCAAATATCATTACTCGACTTAAAAAGAATGAATATATTTCTTTAGAAAGCATTGAAAAACTATGCTTTGCAATGGAATGTAGTGTTGATGATATCTTAGTATTCCGGGAGAACGAAAATGATAAGAGCAAATGAATTTCAACGAGTAAAGATGATTTCCAAAGAATCGGAGGGCCTGCTGCGCCTGGAGAAAGCGGCCGTTCAGCGAAAGAACCCGGTATAAGAAAATACAGGCTGGGAGGGAGACACCCTTCCAGCCTGTACCTATTATTTCAGTATGAACCACAAAACGACTGCCACAACGACTGCCAGCCCCAGGATGACCCAGGGAAGGGGGCTTTTTTTCTCCTTCTGTACGCTGGAGGGGACATAGTCGTCGTCATCGTCGCGGCGGGGGGCGGTACTTTCCTTCTGGGGCGCTTTTTTCTGCTTCTCCAAGTCTTGGATCAGGCGTAACTGGGCGTCCAGCGGCTTGCCGCAGGAGCTGCAAAAGATACGGGAATCGTCGTTCATCTGGCCGCAGCCGGGACAGCGTTTAGACATAACCATACTCCTTTTTAGGGGCGGGCTTGAACAAGCGCCGCAATGTGATTTGGTGTGTCCTGATTATAACAGAAATACTGGAAATTAACAAGGAAAAAATTATCTATTTTAACAGGTTTCTTTGAAAAAAGGACAGGGCATTGCGCCACAGTACGCCCTCCGCCTGGGCGGGGGACAGACCCCGATCCAGAAAGAGCTGGTACAGGCCGGCAAATTTTTCCGGGCAGTCCAGCCAGGAGGGCAGGTCGGCGCCGTCGGCGTCGGAGCCCAGGGCAAGGCAGCCCTCCGCCCCCAGCTCCAGGAAGTGCTCCACGTGGCGCCACAGGTCGTCGGGGGAGGCGGGACAGCCGTCGTCCCGGAGGAAGGCGTTGAAGTAGTTCAGCCCAATGAGGCAGCCCTGGCGGACCATCTCCCGAATCTGCTCATCCGTCAGGTTGCGCCTGTGCCCGCACACTGACCGGGCGTTGGAGTGGCTGGCGGCGAAGGGTTTTTGAGCGATTTTCAGGAGGTCGTCAAAGCCGCGATCGTTTAGGTGGGACACGTCTACCAAGATACCCGACCGCTCCAGTGCCCGGACGGCCTCCCGCCCGAAGGGGGACAGGCCGCGGTCTGTCACACTGCCGGAACCCAGCTCATTTTCTCCATTCCAGGTGAGGGTCAGCATCCGAACCCCGTCCCAAGCCAAGGTCTCCACCCGGTCCAGCCGCCCCGCCAGGGCGGAGCCGTTTTCCACTGTGAGGACGGCGGCTGTTTTGCCCCGCTCCCAGGCGGCCTCAAGATCAGCGGCCGTCCGGCAGGGCAGGACCCTGTCTGAAAGCGCCTCCATCTGGCGGTAGAAGCTGTCCCGATGGGTCTCGTAGTAGGCGGCCGCCTCCTCCGGAGACAGGCCGTCGGGGATGAAAATGGCGCAGCACTGGCACCAGCGCACCCCCTCCGGGATGGCGGACAGGGAGAAGTGCCGTCCGGGGAGGTCCAGGGTGTTGCCCTCCCCTGGGAGGGTGAGGGTGTCGCAGTGCAGGTCGATGAGGGCGTGGGGAAGCATGGATATCACTCCTTTGGAGCTATACTATGAGTGGTCAGCCCGGTTTCTTCATAGTCAGCGAAATTCGTTTCTTTTTCTCGTCC
Source organism: uncultured Bacillota bacterium (assembly GCA_947649625.1). GTDB lineage: Bacteria > Bacillota > Clostridia > Oscillospirales > Oscillospiraceae > Lawsonibacter. The sequence goes on from CANSSJ010000050.1 coordinate 2,119, forward strand.
ACTTCCACCACCCATACGGTGACCACGTCCCCCACGGACAGCAGCTCGGAGGGGTGTTTCACCCGGCGGGGGAGCTTGGAGACGTGGACCAGGCCGTCCTGGTGGACGCCGATGTCCACGAACACGCCGAAGTCGATGACGTTGCGCACTGTGCCCTGGAGCTCCATGCCGGGCTTTAAGTCCTTGGCCTCCATCACGTCGGTACGCAGGATGGGGGGCGGCAGTTCGTCCCGGGGGTCCCGGCCCGGCTTCATCAGCTCTTTGACGATGTCTGCCAGGGTGGGGGCCCCCGCACCGCAGGTTTCGCTGAGGGTTTCGTAGCCGATTCCCTCCGCCGTGGCCTTCAGCTCCCCGATGTTCCCGGCTTTTACATCCTCCAGGGTGAATCCGCAGGCCTGGAGCAGCTTCTCCGCCGCTCCGTAGCTCTCCGGGTGGACGCCGGTGTTGTCCAGCACGCTTTTGCTCTCGGGCACCCGGATGAATCCGGCGCACTGCTCGAAGGCCTTGGGCCCCAGTTTGGGCACCTTTAACAGATGCTTCCGGGTGGTAAAGGCCCCGTTCTCCTCCCGGTACTTCACCACGTTCTTGGCGGTGGCGGCAGTGAGGCCGCTCACCCGCTGGAGCAGGGAGGGGGAGGCGGTGTTGGCGTCCACGCCCACGGCGTTGACGCAGTCCTCCACCACGCCGTCCAGGGTCTCGCCCAGCCGGGCCTGGGGCATGTCGTGCTGGTACTGGCCCACCCCGATGGCCTTGGGGTCGATCTTCACCAGCTCGGCCAGGGGGTCCTGGAGCCGCCGGGCGATGGACACGGCGGAGCGCAGGTTCACGTCGAACTGGGGGAACTCCTCGGCGGCCAGCTTGGAGGCGGAGTAGACCGAGGCCCCCGCCTCGCTGACGATCATGTAAGAGACGCCGCCGCCCACTCTTTTAATCAGCTCCACCGTCATCTGCTCGGTCTCCCGGCTGGCGGTGCCGTTGCCGATGGCGATGTGCTCCACCCTGTGCTTTCGGATCATGGAGGACAGCCTGGCGATACACTCCTCCTTCTGGCGCTGGCCATGAGTGGGGTAGACCACCGTGGTGTCCAGCACCTTGCCGGTGCCGTCTACCACGGCGACTTTACACCCCATGCGGTAGCCCGGGTCAAGACCCATGGTCACCCGGCCTTTGACGGGGGGCTGCATGAGCAGAGGCTTCAGGTTGAGGGCGAACATGTGGATGGCCCCCTCGTTGGCCTGGTCGGTGAGGGTGTTCCGGATCTCCCGCTCCATAGAGGGCTGGATGAGCCGGTCATAGGCGTCGTCCGCCGCGGCCCGGGCGAAGTCCATGGCCGCCCGGTTGGGGACGGTCATCCGCCGCACGGCGATGTGGGCGGTCTCCGGGTCCAGCTCCACCGATACCTTTAAAATACCTTCCCGCTCGCCCCGGTTGACGGCCAGCACCTGGTAGCCCTGGACCCGGCTCACCGGCTGCTTGAAGTCGTAGTAGAGCCGGTATACCGTGTCCTCCGGCTCCTTGTCCGCCGCCTTGGAGACCAGCACCGCCCGCCGCAGGTAGAGAGAGCGCAGCTCCTTGCGGATATCCGCGTCGTCGGAGATGAGCTCGGCGATGATGTCGCCGGCCCCCTGGAGGGCGTCGGCCACCGTCTCCACGCCTTTTTCGGGGTCGATGTAGTCCTGGGCGGCCTGCTCCATGTTGACGGCGGGGCCGAAGGCGAAGGCCAGCATAGCCAGGGGCTCCAGACCGCGCTCCCTCGCTACGGTGGCGCGGGTGCGCCGCTTCTGCTTGTAGGGGCGGTACAGGTCCTCCACCTCGGCCAGGGTGGCGGCGGAGTCGATGGCGGCGGACAGCTCCTCAGTGAGCTTGCCCTGGTTCTCGATGGAGCCCTTCACCTCGTTTTTCCGGGCGTCCAGGTTCCGCAGATACTGCAAACGGTCGGCCAGCTCTCGGAGCAGCTGGTCATCCATGGAGCCGTGGAGCTCCTTGCGGTAGCGGGCAATAAAGGGGATAGTGGCCCCCTCGTCGATGAGATTTACCACGTTGTGTACGTGTTCCTCGGCGCGGCCCAGCTCCCGGGCCAGGGTCTGAATGATGGCGTCCATAGTTGTTCTCCTTGGCAGATAAAATCAAAGATGAGGACAGTTTACCGCAAAGAGGGAAAAAAGTCCAGAGGGAAGTGCCGCGGAAGAACTTTGGCTGGGGGATTAGTGTAATTTACCATTGCAATTACTGTCAAAATGCGGTATGATAAGAAAAACCGCGCTAAAATTTCCAGCGGCGCTCCTCTTTGTGAAGGAGAGAGAACCTGCGGAAAAAATGCGGGTAAAATTTGAGGACAATATTCGTTCAATCGCTTGCAATGGCCGGGAAAATACGTTATAATCATAGTGCGCGAATCCTTTCCGCGGAAAGGGAGGGCCGCTAAGGAGTTGTTAAAAGTCCGGCGGCTCTTGATTTCCCGGGGGAATCATGGTAAAATCAAATTCCGATTCTTTGGGCATATCTTCAAGGGGGAAGGTCAAGTGGCTGGCTATCTGTTTACAAACTCCATGCTGATGCTGGAGCGGGCCATGGGCTATCAGTGGACAAAATTCAATGCGATCTCCGACAATATCGTCAACGCCGAGACCCCCAACTATAAGGCGAAATATGTCACCTTTGAGGAGGCGCTGGACGCCAGCATCCGTACCTCCCTGCGCCGGACGGACCGGCGGGCCTCCACCGTCCGGGACGCCATCGACCGCTCCCGCCCGGTGGTCCACGTGGCTGAGAACGAGAGCATGCGCATGGACGAAAACGGCGTCAACATCACCGACCAGGAGACCGAGGCCACCCGCACCGTGTACCAGATGCAGTACACCATGGACGCCATCAACAGCAACCTGTCCCTGATGCGCACTCTGATCCGGGGACAGTAACGGAGCATACTGAGAATTGGAGGGATGCGGTATGGCATTCGTCAGCACCATTGATGTGATCGGTTCCGGATTCACCGCTCAGCAGCAGCGGCTGGACATCATTTCAGAAAATATCGTCAACATGAACACCACCCGGACGGAGAACGGGGAGGGACCCTACCGCAGGAAGGTGGTGGTCTTTGAGGCGGAGAACCGGGTGAGCCGCTTTCAGGACTATCTGGACCAGGTCCGCTACCGCAGGCTGGGGCTTCGGCCCGCCAGGACCCAGGGAGGGGTCCGGGTGGCCGAGATCAACGAGGACCCCTCCGACTTCAAGCTGAAGTACGACCCTGAGGACCCGGACGCCAACGAGGACGGCTATGTGGAGCTGCCCAACGTGGACCTGGTGAAGGAGATCACCGACGGCATGGCGGCCAGCCAGGCGTTTTCCGCAAACATTACAGCATTTAATCTGCTGAAGAGCGTGATCTCCAAGGGACTGGAGATCGGGAAATAAATCCATCTAGGTCAGGTTACATTTCCGCCTGCGGGCAGGAGGCCCAAAGGAAGGGGAGCGGTCTGGCCTGGATTTGCGTTTTGGGATAGAAGAACACAGGGCCGTTTTGGCCCTTTCTGGAGGAATTTTTATGGAATTTACCCCTATCCGGCCCATTGAGCCTCTGTGGGACTCGCTGTCCCAGCCGGTACAGAAGACAGAGGAAAACCCCGCCATGTCCATGTTCGCCCAGGTGTTCCAGCAGGCCATTCAGAACGTCCGGGACACCAACGCCCAGCAGGTGGACCTGGAGTATCAGCTGGCTACCGGGCAGATCGACAATCCCGCCCTGGTGACCACCGCCATCGCCAAGGCGTCCACCGCCGCCGAACTGCTGATGCAGATGCGGAACAAGGCCGTGGAGGCCTATAACGAGCTGATGCGCGTCTCCCTGTAAGGGCACGCCGCGGGCCCGCTTTTTAAGATAATTGGCCGGAGGGATCCAAGTTGCAGACGAAACTGAAAGGCTTTTGGGAAAAGATCAAAGGCTTTTTCGCAAAACTGAATAAGAAAACCCGGATCCTGCTGGGCGTCTGCGCGGGCGTGATCCTGGTGCTTATCATCGCGGCGGCGCTGCTGCTCAACCGGAAGGAATACGCTGTCCTGTGCTCTCACCTGACGGCCAGCGAGACCAGCGCGGTGATCTCCTTCCTCAGCGAGAACGGCGTGGCGGACTACAGGATCAACAACGACCAGATCCTGGTGCCGAAAGGCCGGGAGGAGCAGCTCCAGGTCCAGCTGATGACCTCCCGGACCCTGAACTCCGGGTTCCTGTACGAGAGTTATTTTGGCAATACGGGGACCTTCTCCACCGAGGCGGAGCGGAGAGAGGCCATGCGCATCGCCACGGAGCAGAAGCTGGAGGCCATGATCCGCCAGCTGGAGGGCATCCGGGACGCCAGCGTGGTTATCAATCTGGGAACCCAGCAGGTCTATGTGCTGGACCCCAAGACCTCTGAGTCCACCGCCACGGTGCTGGTCACTCCGGACGGCAACCAGCTGCTCAGCACCGGCACGGTGGAGACCATCCGCTATATGGTGTCCCACGCCGTGCGGGATCTGAACGTGGGCAGCGTCAGCATTTCAGACACCTACAACAATACATATGACGACGCCAGTACCGGCGTGGGGCAGATGGCCGACGCCAACGCCCTGAAGCTGCAGTACGAGCAGGAGGTCAACAACAAGGTCCGCAGGGAAGTGCAGAACGCCCTGGCGTTCTACGGCCTGGACAACGTGAAGGTGGCCGTCAACACCACGGTGGACATGAGCCGCAAGGTGATTGACGAGACCCGCTATGAGCAGCCCAATGGAGCCCTGGACGGGCGGGGCTTGATCGGCACCGAAAAGGTGTTCTGGTACTATGGCAAGGACGGAAACACCCCGGTAGGGGGCACTGTGGGCACCGGCGTCAACTCTGATCTCCCCCTTTACCCGGAATGGGAGACCGAACTGAACGGTAGCGAGAATGTGGCCAGCGGAGAGGGCTCATGGGACAACAAGATCGACACCATCGTAACCCAGCAGGAGGTGCTGGCCGGCACCATCAAGGACGTAAGCGTGGCGGTCACCATCAACCAGAAGGCGGAGAACGCCGGGGCCATGAGCATCGAGCAGCTCACCCGCCATGTGGCGGTGGCCTCGGGCATCGGCACCAATATGGAGGACTGGGATTCCCACGTGTCAGTGGTCATCGCGCCCTTCGCGGACAACACGCCCGCGCCCACGCCCAGCGGCATCCTGGCCTTCCTGGCGGAGGTTGAGGACTGGGTGGTGTTCGCCGCCATCGGCGGACTGGTGCTGTTCCTGATCCTGCTGATCATCATCCTGCTGCTGCGCCGCAGGGCCAAGAAGAAGAAGCTGGCCAAGCAGGCGGCCCTGGAGGCCGAGATGCGGGCGGCCGAGGAGGCCGCGGCAGCCGCGGCTGCCGCCGAGATCCTGGCGGCGGCCCCCACCGGCGGCGCCGATATTATGGAGGTCAACACCGAGAAGAGCATGGAGCTGCGTAAGGCGGTCCGGCAGTTCGCCCAGAACAACCCGGAGATCGCCGCTCAGATGGTGAAGGCCTGGCTGAAAGGGGAGGATACCAGTGCCTGAATTGATGAAGGTTGAACTGACCCCCCCCCAGAAGGCGGCGGCCGTGATCGTATCCCTGGGGGCGGATAAGGCCTCCGGCCTGTACCAGTACATGGAGCCGGAGGATATCGAGGCCCTCACCTTAGAGGTGGCCCGGCTGGGAATGCTGGATTCCGAGCAGACCGAGGCGGTGCTCACCGAGTTCTACCAGAACTGCATGACCAGCAAGGCGGTGACCGAGGGCGGCCTTGAGTACGCCCGGGCCGTGCTGGAGAAGGCTTTCGGCAACCAGACCGCCCTGGCCCTGCTGGAGAAGGTGACCAAGTCGCTGAAGACCCGGGAGTTTGCCTTCCTGGACAAGGCGGATGTCAAGTCCCTGTACTCCGCGCTGCAGAACGAGCGTCCCCAGACAGTGGCGCTGGTGCTGTCCTACGTGGACCCGGACAAGGCCGCCGGCGTCATCGAGCAGCTGGAGCCCCGCCGCCAGATCCGGGTGGTGGAGGCCATCGCCACCATGGAGAGCGCATCCCCCACCGCCATCAAAACCATCGAGGCGGAGATGGAGCGGAAGTTCTCCAGCATCATCACCCAGTCCAACGTCAAGGTGGGCGGCATCGACTATGTGGCCGGCATCATGAACAACCTGGACCGCTCCAGCGAGAAGTCCATCTTCGACGGCCTGTCCGCCCACAACGCCGAGCTGGCCGACGAGATCCGCAAGCGGATGTTCGTCTTCGAGGACATCATCACCATGGACGACCGCTCGGTGCAGCGCTTCGTCCGGGACTGCGACCCCAGAGACCTGGTGCTGGCCCTGAAGACGGCCAACGCCGAGGTGGCCAACAAGCTGTTTACCAACATGTCCGCCCGTATGGCCGAGAGCATCCGGGACGACCTGGAGGTTACCACAAATGTCCGTATGAAGGACGTGGAGGACGCCCAGCAGCGTATCGTGGGCGTCATCCGGGATTTGGAGGAGAGAAACGAGATCATCATTATGAAGGGCGGAAAGGACGATATCATTGCGTAACATCCTGAAGGGGTTCCTGGAGCCCCAGGCGGAGACCTACGTTCTGCCCAACGCCAGCGATATCCACTTTGAGGAGGGAATCTCGACCTTCCAGTTTCCATCCCTGGATGAGGATGAAGGACCGCCTCCCCCGGAGCAGCCGGTTCCGGAGGAGCTGGACATTACCGTCGGGGAGGAAGAGCCCGCCGGGGAACAGCCGGAACCGGAGCCGGAGCAGCAGGAGAAGCCGAAGAGTCCGGAGACCCCCGTTCACTACGCCCAGCTCCAGGCCGAGCTGATCCTGAACAAGGCCCGGGAGGAGGCGGAACAGCTTCTGACCCAGGCCAGGGAACAGGCCATGAACGAGCAGGAGGAGATCCGGGCGGGAGCCCGGGACGAGGGCTACCGGGACGGCTATGCCCAGGGCACCGCCAAGGCCATGGGCGACGCGGTCCGGGACCGGGAGGCCACCGCCGCCCGGCTGGAGAAGGAGGTACAAGCCTTCCTGGAAAAGGCCTCCCTGGCCCGGGAGGAGATGATCCTCCAGAGTCGGGACGAGCTGGTGGAGCTGTGCCTGGCCATCGCCGAGAAGGTGGTGCGGGTCAGCCTGAAGAGCAGCAGCGAAGTGATTGTCCGCATGATCCAGACAGCGACCGAGCGGATGAAGCGGCAGGAGTGGGTGCATATCTACATTTCCGGCTGCGACGTCCGCCAGCTTTCCAAGATATCCCCGGCCCTGACTACCACCCTGGGCGCGCTGTCCCAGCATATCAAGATCATCCCCATGGGGGACGGCGAGGACGGCACCTGCATCGTGGAGACGCCCGAGGAGATCGTGGACGCCAGCGTGTCCACCCAGATGTCCAACGTCCGGGACGTGATCCGGGACCAGATGGGGATTCAGTGGCCCCAGTAAAGGAGAGAGGCGCATGTTTCGGGAGCTGATTCCCGCGGTCCGCTCCGCCGAAACGGTGGGCCGGACCGGAAAAATCGAGAATATCGTGGGCATGTCCATTGAGGCCTCCGGCGGCCGGGCCGCCATCGGCGATATCTGCCGCATCTACTCCAACGAGTCGGGGGGCCAGATCCCCGCCGAGGTGGTTGGCTTCAAGAACGACCACATTCTGTTAATGCCCTATGCCAACATGAGCGGCATTTCCGCGGGCAACTTTGTCCGCAACACCGGCAAGCGGCTCACTCTTCCGGTGGGACCCTTTCTGCGGGGGCGGGTGATTAACGCGCTGGGCCAGCCCATCGACGGGCTGGAGCCCTTCCAGCGGGCCGACACCTTCTCTGTGGACAGCAGTTACATAAACCCCATGGCCCGTCCCCCCATCCGGGAGCGGATGGAGTTCGGCGTGAAGGCCATCGACAGCCTGCTCACCATCGGCAAGGGCCAGCGTATCGGCATCTTCGCCGGCTCCGGCGTGGGCAAATCCACCCTGATGGGCATGATCGCCAAGAACGTGAAGGCGGACATCAACGTCATCGCCCTGGTGGGCGAGCGCGGCCGCGAGGTGCTGGAGTTCATGCAGAAGGACCTGGGGGAGGAGGGCATGCGCCGCTCCGTGCTGGTGGTTGCCACCAGCGACCAGCCCGCCATGCTGCGGATGAAGTGCCCCAGCGTGGCCACCAGCATCGCCGAGTACTTCGCCGGACAGGGCTACGACGTCCTGCTGATGATGGACTCCCTCACCCGGTTCGCCATGGCCCAGCGTGAGATCGGCCTGGCCATCGGGGAGCCGCCGGTGGCCAGAGGCTACACCCCCTCCATGTACGCCGAGATGCCCAAGCTGCTGGAGCGCAGCGGAAACTTTGAAAAAGGTTCTATCACCGGCGTCTACACCGTATTAGTGGAAGGCGACGATACCAACGAGCCCATCGCGGACACGGTCCGGGGTATCTTGGACGGCCATATCGTTCTGTCCCGGGCGCTGGCCAACTCCAACCACTTCCCCGCCATCGACGTGGGGGCCAGCATCTCCCGTCTGATGGTGGAGATCGTCTCCCCCGAACACCGGAAGCTGGCCGGCCAGCTGCGGGACATCATGGGCGTGTATGAGAAAAACGCCGACCTGGTGTCCATCGGCGCTTACAAGGCGGGGACCAACCCCAAACTGGATCACGCCCTGACCAAGATGGACGCGATCAACCAGTTTCTGATGCAGGGCGTGGACGAGGCCTTCTCCTATGAGGAGAGCCTGGCGGAGATGGAACGTATCCTGAGATAGACCATGTTAAGGAGTGGACGCCACATATGAAAAGATTCCGCTTCTCACTGGAGACGGTTTTGGACTATAAGCAGCAGGCGCTGGACTCCCTTCGGGCGGAGCACGCGGCCATCCTGGCCCGGGTGAGGGCTCAGGAGGAAGTGATTGAGGGCCTGGAGGAGGAGCACCGGCAGGCGGATGAGGAGTTCACCCAGCGCAAGCTGGAGGGGATCAACATCGTGGACGCCATGAGCTACGAGCAGTACCTGCGCTCCCTGGAGCAGAAGCTCCGGGAGGAGTATCAGAAGCTGGAGCGGCTCCGGCGCATGGAGGACCAGAAGCGGGCCCAGGTGGTGGAGGCCCGGAAGGAGACGGCCACCATCGAGAAGCTGAGGGAACACAAGCTGGACAGCTACCGCAAGGCGGAGCAGAAGGCCGAGGAACAGCGCATCGAGGAGTTTGTCTCCACCGCCCGCGCCATGGCGGCGATGGGCACTTAAAAAGGGAGCGGCACGGTAATACGTGTTTCTCTATATAATGGGTCACAGGAAGGAGGTGAACGCAATGAGCACGCCGCTTTCGTTCTGTGACATCAGCGCACGGTATGGGCAGATGCCCGCTCCTCAGAAGACCATCGAGGAGCAGACCGGCTGGAATTTCAACCAGCTTTTCTCCGACTACCTGAACAAGGTCCGGGCGCAGCGTGAGGAGGACGAAGCTCACGCCAGCGAGGACGCCCTGATGGCTATGATCGACGCCATGAACGCCCCGAAGGAGGACCGGCAGACGGATCAGGACAAAACCGCGGTCCAGGCCCTGATGAAGGCCGGCCCGGCGCTTCTCGAGTCCGAGAAGTTCAATAAGCTCCGGGTGCAGTTCAAAGGTGAGATCGACGTTACTGTAATGCCGGAGATCAGGGCCCTGATGGCCACCCTGGGCGACGCGTCCAGCTTTAAGCAGGTGGACGACATCCAGGAGGAACAGAAGGAGCAGAAGGAGCTGGCCGAAGAAAAGGAACGGTTGGAAGTCACAGAAGCGCGCGACCCCAGCGAGACCAGCGACCCAGACATCATTAGAAAGGAGGTGTAACGAGACATGAATGTGAACGATCAATGGATGCTGGAAAAAATGCAGCAGATGGCCGCCAACATGGCCGCGTCTCTGCCCCAGGCGGGACAGAACACCGATACCCCCGAGACCGGGAAGGGCGAGAGCTTCAAGGACATGATGGATAAGGCCAAGGACCAGAAGGTGGAGGCCCCTAAAAAGACCGACGCGCCTAAGAAGCCGGAGAAGGCCGAGCCCGCCCAGAAGGCGGAGCAGCCCAAGAAGGTCACGGAGACCAAAAATCCGGACGGCACCACCACAAAGAAGGTGAACCTGACCGCTCAGGAGGCGGCAATGGTGGCCGCGGGCTACGCCGCGCTCTCCCCGGTGAGGGAGGACGGGACCGTATGGCTGGCGATAGCAGTGGGAGAAGGCAGCGTCCAGAGCAACCCCCTGGTGGACCGGATCCTGTTGGGCGAGGAGCGCATCTTCGCCAACCGGGACTTTTCGGCGATCTTTGCAGACGACGAGTGGGTGGTGGAGCCCTCTGAGGAGTTGACCGCCGCTTTGGAGCAGCTGCTTCAGAAGGCCGGTGATCCCCGCTCCGCGGAGAGCATCCTCAGCGGATTGGAGGAAAAGCTCCAGAACACGCAGCCCAAGATCGAGATCGTGGTCACCACGCCCGAGACCGAGCAGGCCGACGACGAGGACATGACCGGCTTTGACGGCGAGATCGCCACAGCGGAGCAGCCCCTGTTCAAGGACGTGAAGGCGGCCCCTGTGAAGGTGGGCGACAACTTCCAGCTGGACACGGAGCAGCCCGACATGGACGTCAACCTGGCCGAGACCATCCGCTACGCGGCACAGCAGGGACTGCGGCAGATCGAGATCAAGCTCAGCCCAGAGAACCTGGGAAGCCTGACCATCAAGCTGACCCAGAGCGCCGACGGAACCTTGCAGGTGGTCCTGCGGGCCGGCACCGCGAAGGCGGCAAACCTGCTCAGCCAGCACACGGACGGACTGAACGCGGCCCTTCAGGGCTACGGTCAGAACAGCGAGGTGCGGGTGGAGGTCCAGCGCAATGAGGACAGCCAGCAGGCCCAGCAGCAGCAACAGCAGCAGACTGACCCCAACGGCCACAACCAGCAGAACCAGCGGCAGCAGCAGCGGCAGGAGGAGAGCCACAGCGGCGATTTTCTCCAGAAGCTCCGGCTGGGACTGTTTGAGGACATGTAAACACTTAACGGAGGTGAAATCAAGATGGCAGATCCTATGATTCAGAGCGGAATGGATATCCTCTCCCGCTACGGGTATGGAAACGGCGGCCTGGAGGACTTCGACCCCACCATAAACCGCTGGGAGGAAAAGGAAAAGGAAGACGCGCTCTATAAGGACAAGGGCACCTTATCCTTTACCGACATGCTCAGCCTGATGGTGGCCCAGTTCCAGAACCAGACCATGGACAATCAGGCCAGCACCACCGACATGATGAACCAGCTGGTACAGATGAGCTCCATGCAGGCCATGACCGAGATGTCCACCCAGATGAAGGAGCTCACCCTGGCCAACGTGATGAGCTACTCCGCTTCCCTGGTAGACAAATACGTCACCATCGGCGTGTACGACGACGAGGGCAATCTCACCGAGATCTACGACAAGGTGGAGGGCACCGGCATGTACAACGGCCAGCAGGTGGTGTTCGTGCGGGGCAAGAGTTATCTGCTCAGCAGCATTATGGGCGTGGGCAAGCTGCCCGAGCTGGAGGAGAAGCCCGAAGAGCCCGGCGAGGGCGGGGAAGGCGAGAATACCCCCGGCGTGGACGACAAGGAAGAGGAAAAGGACTGAGTCCGGCGGCCGGAAGGGAAGCCGGCAGTATGCGGACATGAGGTCCGCGGAGAAAGTTGAGGAAACACCATGGCAGAACGCATCAATTCCATCCAGGGCGTGTCCCCGGTGGAGCGCGTCCAACAGGTCAGCCCGGTTGGCCGGGCGGCGAACGGACAGTTCGGCGCTCTGCTCCAGCAGGAGATCAGGGTCGCGGAGCCCGCGATATCCTTCTCCAAGCACGCCCAGAGCCGCGCGGCGGAACGGGGCATCCAGGTGGACGATACCCTGATGGGTCAGCTGGCCGACTCGGTGGAGCGGGCCCAGGCCAAGGGAGCCACCAA
>CANSSJ010000051.1 GCA_947649625.1 uncultured Bacillota bacterium
CCGTCTACCTGGGCAACGACGCCAACTGCGCCGCCGTGGGCGAGTACTGGGCGGGGGCGGCCAAGGGCTGTGACCCGGCGGTGATGGTCACCCTGGGCACCGGCATTGGCGGCGGCATGATCCTGGACGGTAAGCTGTTCACCGGCTTTGCCAACTCCGGCATGGAGATCGGCCACATGATCATCAAGCCCAACGGCGCCCTGTGCGGCTGCGGCAGCCGGGGCTGCTGGGAGCGGTACGGCTCGGCCACCGCGCTGATCCAGCTGGCCCAGCTGGAGATGGAGCGGGACCGGACCAGCGAGATGTGGGTGATCGCGGACGGAGACAGCCACAAGGTCAGCGGCCGCACCACCTTCCAGGCCGCGCGGATGGGCGACCCGGCGGCCAAGCGGGTACTGCGCAACTACCTCCAGGGGCTGTCGATCGGAATGATCAACCTGGTGAATATTCTCCAGCCTGAGATTATCTGTCTGGGCGGCGGCGTGAGCAACGCCGAGGACGACCTGCTGCTGGACCCCCTGCGGGAACTGGTCTGGCGGGGGTGTTTCGACAAGGAGAACCGGGTCCGCATTGAGAAGGCTTCCCTGGGCAACGACGCCGGTGTGGTGGGTGCGGCCCTGCTGTGCAATCTGGTGTAATCAATGAATTAAGGCCCGGGCAGAGCCCGGGCCTTAATTTTTTCAAATTCTATTCTAATTTTTCCGAAAATCTGCTATAATCAAACGATAACCAATTCTCTGAGATGGAGGGCATATGGAACAACTGGAAAAACTGCTGCGGGAGCGCTGCCCCGAGATGGAACTGCGGGTGAACGAACCCATGTCCAGGTACACTACCTTCCGCATCGGCGGGCCGGCAGCACTGATGGCCCTGCCTAAAACCGTGGAGGAAGCGAAGACGGCGGTAAAGACCGCCCGGGAGATGGGGATTGAGCCCTTTTTCCTGGGCAACGGCTCCAATCTGCTGGTAGCCGACGGGGGTTATCCCGGCTTTGTGGTCAAGCTGACCGGGGATTTTGACGAGATCAGGGAGGTCAACCGGGGACTGGAGGCGGGGAGCGCGGTCCTCCTGTCCCGGCTGTCCAACACCCTTGCAGGCCGGGGCCTCGCCGGTCTGGAGTTTGCCAGCGGCATCCCGGGCAGCGTAGGCGGGGCGGTCACCATGAACGCCGGGGCCTACGGCGGAGAACTGGGGCAGGTGCTGGAATCGGCCACCTTCCTGGACGAGGAGGGAGAGATATGCACCTTGCCCGCCTCGGAGTGCGATTTTGGCTACCGGCACAGTATCTTCTCCAATCGTAAATGCCTGATTTTAGAGGCCCGTTTTCAGCTGGAGCCGGGAGACCCGGCGGCCATCAAGGCCCGCATGGACGAGCTGGCCGCCAAGCGGAGGGAGAAGCAGCCTCTGGAGTACCCCAGCGCCGGGTCCATGTTCAAGCGGCCCCCGGGACACTTTGCCGCCGCCCTCATCGACCAGTGTGGCCTGAAGGGCCTCACAGTGGGCGGGGCCCAGGTGTCGGAGAAGCACGCGGGCTTCGTGGTCAACCGGGGGGGGGCCACCTGCGCCGACGTGCTGGAGCTGGTGCGCCAGGTGAAGGAGCGGGTGCTCCGGCAGACCGGCGTGGAGCTGGAGATGGAAGTAAAAGTTTTGAACTAGAGAGAGTGATATCATGGAATTTGTGATCATTTCCGGCCTGTCCGGGGCGGGAAAGAGCAGGGCGGCCTCCTTCATGGAGGACATGGACTACTTCTGTGTGGACAATCTCCCCGCGCCCCTGATCCCCAAGTTTGCCGAGCTGGGCATGGCGGGGGCCGGGGAGTACGACCGGGTGGCCCTGGTCACCGACGTCCGGACGGGCACCAATTTCGACGGGCTGTTCCAGGCCCTGGACGATCTGGAGCGGATGCAGTGTTCCTACCGCATCCTGTTTATGGATGCCGCCGACGAGACCATCATCAAGCGGTACAAGGAGACCCGCCGGGCCCATCCCCTGGCGGAGGATGCCGACAGCCTGGAGGGGGCCATCGTGCTGGAGCGGCGTATGCTGGCCCCCCTGCGGGAGCGGGCGGATAAAATCGTGGACACCACCAACCTGTCCACCGCCAAGCTGAAAGGGGTTTTACGGCAGATGTTCGGCCGGGAAGGGACCTCTGAGGGGCGGATGGAGGTGCGGGTGACCTCCTTTGGCTTCAAGCACGGGGTGCCCATGGAGGCCGACCTGATCTTCGACGCCCGCTTTCTGCCCAACCCCTATTATGTGACCGAGCTGCGCTCCCTCACCGGACTGGACAGGGGCGTGCGGGACTACGTCTTCCAAAACGGCCAGGCGGAGGAGTTCCTCGGGCGTCTGTGGGAACTGGTTGGCTGGCTCCTCCCCCGGTATGAGGAGGAGGGCAAGACCTCGCTGGTCATCGCCGTGGGTTGCACTGGCGGGCACCACCGCTCTGTGGCCATCGCCCATGCCCTGGCGGACAAGATCCGGGTTCAGGGCTGGCCCGTGGCCGAGAGTCACCGGGACCTGGGCCGGAATTAGGAGGGACGCAGATGTCTGAATCATATCCCACCCTCCAGCAGTGGGAGCGGGGCCCCAAGATCGTCGCCATTGGCGGCGGAACGGGGCTGTCCACCATGCTGCGGGGGCTGAAAAGATACACCCGGAACCTCACCGCCATTGTCACGGTGGCCGACGACGGGGGCGGCTCGGGAATGCTGCGCCAGGACCTGGGGATGCCCCCTCCGGGGGACATCCGCCACTGCATGGAGGCCCTGGCCAACACCGAGCCCGTGATGGAGAAGCTGCTGACCTACCGCTTTACCGAGGGGAGCCTCGCCGGGCAGTCCTTCGGCAACCTGATTCTGGCCGCCCTGAACGGGGTGACCGGCTCCTTTGAGGAGGCGGTTGCCGAGATGAGCCATGTCCTGGCCATCACCGGCCGGGTGATCCCGGTGACCAGTGCCGACGTCCAGTTGGAGGCCGTCTTTGAGAACGGGGCAAGGGTGGTGGGAGAGTCCCAGATCGCAGCCTTCAAGAAGGAGCAGGACTGCCGCATCCACCACGTGGCCCTGATCCCGGATCACCCCAAAGCCACCCCGGCGGCGATTGAAGCCATCGGGGAGGCCGACCTGATCCTGCTGGGGCCGGGGAGCCTGTACACCAGCGTCATCCCCAACCTGCTGGTGGAGGGAGTGGCCCAGGCGGTGGCTCAGACGGATGCCCCGAAGATTTACGTATGCAACATCATGACCCAGGACGGCGAGACCGAGGGGTACACCGCTGCCGATCACCTGGAGGCTTTGCTGGTCCACGGCGCGCCCGGGCTGCTGGATCTGTGCCTGGCCAACACCGCCCCAGTACATCCGGGCCTGCTGGAGAAGTACCGGGAGGAGGACGCCGTCCCCCTGGTGGTGGACCGGGAACGGATCGCCCGGCTGGGGCTGGAGCTGGTGGAGCGGCCAGTGGCGTCCGAGCGGGGCAGTTACGCCCGTCACGACCCGGACCTGCTGGCCCAGGCGGTGCTGGAGATCTACCGAAGCCGGGCGGTGCGTATCTTCCGGGGCGAACGGCGGTACATTTTGGAGGAATGACAATGTCCTTTGCGGGAGATGTGAAAACAGAGCTGTGCCGCGCCCCTCTGAGCCGCAGATGCTGCGCCCAGGCGGAGGCCTACGGCGTACTGCTCTACTGCAATACCTTTACTGCCGGCGAGGCCCGTATTGTCACCGAGAACGAGGCCTTTGTCCAGCGGCTGCCCGCTCTGTTCAAAAAGGCCTTTAAAGTCACCTTTGACCGCTTGCCCCAGGGGGGCGGAAAGCAGGTTTTTGCCCTGGACGACCCGGTTAAGCTGGCGGCCATCCATCAGGCCTTCGGCTCGGACCCAGGAGCCCTGGCCCTCCATGTCAATTTCGCCATGTTGGAGGAGCCCTGCTGCCGGGCGGCCTTTCTCCGGGGGGCCTTTTTGGCCGGAGGGTCGGTCACCGATCCCAGGAAGGGCTACCACCTGGAGCTGGCCACCTCCCACCACAGCGTGAGCCGGGAGGTGCTGGCCCTCATGCGGGAGCTGGACCAGGAGCCCAAGTCCGCCCAGCGCAAGGGAAACACGGTGATCTACTTTAAGCAGAGCGAGAAAATTGAGGACTTCCTCACCTGTATCGGCGCGCCCATTGCCGCCATGGAGGTGATGAACGCCAAGCTGGAGCGGGACCTGCGGGGCAAGGTGAACCGCCGGGTGAACTGCGACGCCGCCAACCTGGACAAGGCGGTGGAGGCCGCTATGTCCCAGGTGGAGGCCATCCGTCAGCTGGAGGGGGCGGGGACCCTCATCACCCTGCCGGACAAGCTCCGGGAGGCCGCCGCCCTGCGCCTGGCCCACCCCGAGGACACCCTGGCCCAGCTGGCCGAGCGGTGCGACCCGCCCATCACCAAGTCGGCCCTCAACCACCGGCTGCGCAAGCTGGTGGAGCTGGGGAGGGATTGATAATGTCTGCAAAAAAGAGGATTGCTGGAAAACTGTCAATTGCTCTGTTATGCCTATGTCTGTTTTTGTCGTTTGTAGTCGTTATGAGTTTGTTTAGCGGATGGAGAAATCCGAATCCCGGCTGGGTCCTGTCCAATATGGAACGCCGTGCGCCTGAAGTCGCGCAGGAGATGATGGATCGTTATTCCGAGGATTTGAAAGCCATTGCGGCGGCGGCAGAAGGCATAGAGGACGGCGAGCGGTGTTTCTATAAATTGAATTATATTGCCGATTCCGCCAGCGCTGACTGGTATGAAAATGAACTGAGCAAGATGCCGCAGGAGCTGCTGGACGCTCTGCGGGCAATGGAAGAAGAATTTCCAGAGAGCAAGGAATCCCTTGAGCTTCGCAGAGGACAGGTCGGTGTCCATCTGAACGTTGGAATATATGGATTTTCACTCCTTTGCTACCCGGGCGGTGAGCTGATCAGCCACTCTGTAATCGAAGATGAGCGGGGGACCCGATGTCTGGATATGGGCGACGGCTGGGAGCTGCAAATGTACTATGCGCCAGGAGGGTAGTGTGCCGTTGCGCAAGCTGGTGGAACTGGGGAGGGAGGAATAGGTGGAGAGCGATGAAGAAAATTAGTTTAGGACGGGCAATCATATACTTCTTCCTGCTTTTACTGCTCCTGTTCGTTTTATTTGTTTTATACGCTGTCATGTCATATTTACACCCTCCAGGGTCTGAAGTGGTTCTTCCGCGTATGGAGCGCAGTAATTCAAAAGCAGCCCAAGAGATCATAGACAACTACTCCGAAGAACTGAAAGCTGTCGCTGCGGCCACATCAGATGTTCCTGCAAACGAAACCTATGGTTATCGTCTGAATATTAAAAATTTGATTGCTGATTATGGAGATGATTCTCAGGCTGTGCCGGGTCATACAATGAATATCGTGAAAAGCTATGAAGAAGAACTGGATAGAATGCCCCAAGACCTAGCGGATGCCTTGCGGGAGATGGAACAGAAATTTCCAGAATGCGAAGAATACCTTTACCTGGGCACGGGACGGATTGCGGTATCAGTGAGCGATGGAAGTCTCGGGCCCTCGCTGCTTTGCTATCCGGGCGGAGAATACTTTTTTTCCAGAAGTGAGAAATACTCCCGCTGCCTGGATATGGGCGACGGCTGGGAGCTGCAAATGTACTACATGCCGAAGGGGTAACGCCAGACCGGGCGGCCACAAGCCGCCCCTGCAAAATACATACAAGGAGAAAATCATGTCAAACTGCACCTTCCGCCCCGCCGCGATGGCTTGAGGAGTGAGTCAAAATGCCGCCTGTTATTGTGAAACCCTCTTCCGACGGTCTGGTTTTGGAATTGATGTTTGGGAGTTTCTTTGGCATAGTTGCGTGTCTGCTGGGGCTTGTGATGGGGGCATGGCTTTTCTGCGGCGCAGCGGCCGTTTTGGTGGGGGTGAGCGTGTCAAGGTTCTGTCTGGGGCAGAGAGAGCAGATCGTATTTGAACGGGACCGGGTCACCGTCCGGACCGCCTTCTTCCAACGCAGTTACCCCTATGAGGGAATGAACGTCCTGATCCGCCGTTCCTCTGTGATAGGGTGGCGCGGACGGAGTTCCGGGCTGGCCGGGACTGCCCTGGCCCTACGGAACGGAAACCGGATGCTGGTCAGGATTCCTGTCTCCTGGGGGATGGATAATGAGGCCTTCCGGCAGGCAGTGGAGTGGGTGGAAGGGCTGCCCATCCCCAGACGGTATCTTTAAAATGATGTTAAGGAGAGAAAAATATGTCGAACTGCACCTTCCGCCCCGCCGTCCCCGGCGACGAGGAATTGATCCTGAAGTTCATCCGCGCCCTGGCGGACTACGAGCACATGTCCGACCAGGTGATTGCCACCCCGGAAATTCTGCGGGAGTGGCTCTTTGAGAAGAAAACGGCGGAGGTCATTTTTGCCGAGACAGAGGGAAAAGCGGTGGGCTACGCCCTGTTTTTCCACAACTTCTCTACCTTCCTGGGCCGGGCGGGGGTCTATCTGGAGGACCTGTTCGTCCTCCCCCAGGAGCGGGGAAAGGGCTATGGCAAGGCCCTGTTCAAGGAGCTGGCCCGTATTACCGTGGAGCGGGGCTGCGGGCGGCTGGAGTGGGCCTGTCTGGACTGGAACCAGCCCTCCATCGACTTCTACACTAAGAAGATGCACGCCGTCCCCATGGACGAGTGGACGGTATACCGCCTGACCGGGGAGACCCTGGAGGAGGCGGCAAAGCCGGAATAGAGCGCAAAAAGGCCCCCTTGTTAAAGGGGGCTGGCGCGGCGAAGCCGTGACTGGGGGTTTTCTTTGTGGGGAAAACCCTCCACCACCGCCTTTGGCGGCGGTCCCCCTCCCTTTGCGAAGGGAGGCTTACCCCCGCGGGGGACGAGGGAGGGATACCATGTTCAAACGCTATGAATATCACAGCAAGCTGTCCCCAGCGCAGGTTTTCGCCCGTATGGAAGTGCATCAGAGAAATGTGAAGCGGACCGGAAAAGTATGGGATTGGGAGCGGTGGCGATATGTTCAGTGGATGGAATACAGAAGGAAAAAAGAAAATGGTTTCTCGCTCTATATGTCCAATGCCAGAGAGGTCTTTGTGGCGTTTCCCTTCGTCGGGACGGTAGAACCGGCGGAGGAGGGGAGTGTGATTCGAGGCGGATTTGCTATGTGGGGAAATAACCTGCGTACCTTCCTGATTTTCTGGGGAGTTCCGGCTGGCATGGCTATGCTGATGACGGGGTCTGTTGTACTCAGCATGATTATGAATTTGCTCTCCGCATTTTTTCTGTCCGCTGTGTGTTGGCTGGTCGGCCGGATTACCTCTGAGCCGGTATTGAACTATATACAAGAAAACCTGTTGGAGCTATAGAAAGAGAGGGTCAGACCTATGTCCTTTGTCCACTTACACCTACACACAGAATTTTCCCTGCTGGACGGCGCCTGCCGCATCAAGAAGCTGGTGGAGCGGGTAAAGGAGATGGGCCAGGAAGCGGTGGCCATCACCGACCACGGCTGCATGTACGGGGTGATCGACTTCTACCGGGCCTGCAAGGTGGCGGGAGTGAAGCCCGTTATCGGCTGCGAGGTCTACGTGGCCCCCCGGGGCCGGACCCGGTTCCAGAAGGTCCACGAGTTCGATGCCCACTACAACCACCTGGTCCTCCTGTGCCGGAACGAGGAGGGCTACCGCAATCTGTCCTACATGGTGTCCAAGGGCTATCTGGAGGGCTTCTACATCAAGCCCAGAATTGACCTGGATCTGCTCCGGGAGCACACCGCGGGGCTCATCGCCTGTTCCGCCTGTATGTCCGGGGAGGTCTCCCGGCTGCTGCTGGCGGGGGAGTACGACAAGGCCAGGGAGGCGGCCCTGGAGATGCGGGAGCTGTTCGGAGAGGACGGCTACTATCTGGAGCTCCAGGACCATGGCATCGCCGCCCAGAAGCAGGTCAACGCCCAGATCATTCGCCTCAGCGAGGAGACGGGCATCCCCCTCATCGCCACCAACGACGCCCACTATCTCCGCCGGGAGGACGCGGAGACCCAGGACATCCTCATGTGCATCCAGACGGGCAAGACCCTGGACGACCCGGGGCGGATGCGCTTTGAGACCAGGGAGTTCTATGTCAAGTCGGAGGCGGAGATGGCCGCCCTCTTCCCCGACCACCCGGAGGCCATTGAGAACACGGCCAAAATCGCCGAATTGTGCAATGTGGACTTCGAGTTCGGCAAGTATCACCTGCCTCTGTTCCAGCTCCCCGAGGGCTGGGACGACGGAGAGGCCTACTTCCGCAAGCTGTGTATGGACGGCTTTGCCCGGCGCTATCCGGCTCAGCCCCCGGAGTATTTGAAGCAGCTGGAATATGAGATGGACATGATCCGCAAGATGGGCTTTGTGGACTACTTCCTCATTGTCTCCGACTTCATCGGCTACGCCAAGGGGAACGGCATCCCGGTGGGCCCGGGCCGGGGCTCGGCGGCGGGGTCCATGGTGGCCTACTGCCTGAACATCACCAACGTGGACCCCATGGAGTACGGCCTGTACTTCGAGCGCTTCCTCAACCCGGAGCGGGTGTCCATGCCCGATATCGACATCGACTTCTGCCCCCGCCGGCGGCAGGAGGTCATCGACTACGTCAAGCGGAAATATGGCGAGGACCACGTGGCCCAGATCGTCACCTTCGGCACCATGGCCGCCCGGGGCTCCGTCCGGGACGTGGGCCGGGTGCTGGGGGTGCCCTACGGCGAGGTGGACGCCCTGGCCAAGCTGATCCCCAGCGGCCCGGGGGCGCTGCACATCACCCTGGAGGACGCCCTGCGGCTGTCCAAGCAGCTGAAGGACGCCTACGACGAGAACCCCGCCACCAAAAAGCTCATCGACACCGCCATGGCCATCGAAGGAATGCCCCGGAACACCTCCACCCACGCCGCCGGGGTGGTCATCACCCGCCGGCCGGTGGTGGACTACGTCCCCCTGGCCGCCAACGACGGCCAGCCCGTCACCCAGTATGTCATGACCACCCTGGAGGAGCTGGGGCTGCTGAAAATGGACTTTCTGGGCCTGCGCAACCTCACCGTCCTGGACGACGCGGCCAAGATGGTCCAAAAGAAGGAACCCGGCTTTACCATCGACGCCATCCCGGAGAACGACCCGGCCACCATGGCCATGTTGTCCGAGGGCAAAACCTCCGGCGTGTTTCAGCTGGAATCCGCCGGTATGACCGGGGTGTGTGTAGGCCTCAAGCCCAAGACTATTGAGGACATCTGCGCGGTGATCGCCCTGTACCGCCCCGGGCCCATGGACTCCATCCCCAAATTCCTGGCCTGTGCCCAGGACCCGGCCAAAGTGACCTACAAGGATCCCTCCCTGGTGCCCATCCTGTCCGGGACCTACGGCTGCATCGTCTACCAGGAGCAGGTCATCCGCATTTTCCAGGACCTGGCGGGCTACTCTCTGGGCCAGGCGGACATGGTGCGTCGGGCCATGAGCAAGAAGAAGGTCAAGGAGATTGAGAAGGAGCGGGAGGCCTTCCTCCACGGCGACCCCAAGCGGAACATCCCCGGCTGCGTGGCCAACGGCGTGCCCGAGGGGGCGGCCCAGGCCATCTACGACGAGATGTATGACTTTGCCGAGTACGCCTTCAACAAGTCCCACTCCCTGGTGTACGCCATCGTGTGCTACCAGACTGCCTGGTTCAAGTGCCACCACCCCAAGGAGTATATGGCCGCCCTGCTCACCTCGGTGCTGGACTCCACCGAGAAGGTGGCCGAGTACATCGCCGAGTGCCGGGACATGGGCATCCAGCTGCTGCCCCCCGACGTGAACCAGTCCGGGGCCGACTTCACCGTGGTGGAGGAGGGCATCCGCTTCGGCCTGGTGGCCCTGAAGGGGGTAGGGCGGAATTTCATCGCCAATCTGCTGGCCGAGCGGGAGAAGAACGGCCCCTTTGCCGATTTTATGGACTTCTGCGACCGGCTGTATGACCAGGACATGAACCGGCGCATGATGGAGAGCCTGATCAAGAGCGGCGCCTTCGACGCCATGGGCGCCCGCCGCTCCCAGCTGATGCAGGTCTACGGCCAGGTGCTGGACGGTATCGCCGCCGCCCGGAAGCGGAACCTGGAGGGCCAGCTGGACCTGTTCGGTTTCGGCGGGGGAGAGGAGGACAGCGCCCCCCTGCCCGCTCTGGTGCTGCCCGACCTGCCCGAGTACACCCCCCAGGAGCTGATGTCCATGGAGAAGGAGACCACCGGCCTCTATCTGTCCGGTCACCCCATGGACCAGTACCGGGAGCTGGCAAAGCAGTTTGGCGCGGTGTCCATCGGCTCCATTTTAAGCGACTTTCAGCGGGAGGACGGGCCCCGGGAGTACCGGGACGACCAGCGGGTATCCATCGCCGGGGTGATTGCCACCTACCGCACCCGCACCACCCGGAACAACACCCTGATGGCCTACGTGATGCTGGAGGACGACACCGCCTCCATGGAGCTGCTGTGCTTCTCCCGGACGCTGAACGAGAGCGGGAGCTTCATCCGGGAGAACGGCGCCATTCTGGCTACGGGAAAGATATCTGTCCGAGACGAGAAGGAGCCCCAGCTCATGGTGGACTCCATCCGGCCCCTCAGCGACCTGGAGGCCTCCGCCGGCAGCGGGGAGACCCTGTATCTCCGCCTGCCCAGCCGGGAGGATGCCCGCCTGCGGAAGGTCAGACTGGCCCTGTCCTTTTTCCCCGGAAACCAGCAGGTGGTGCTCTACTTCGAGGACTGCAAAAAGCGGGTGGGCTCCCGCTGTGAGATACACCCCGCCCTGGTGAAGGACCTCACCGAGCGGCTGGGGGAGGAAAATGTGGTGGTAAAATGATGGAACTGCTGGACTATCTGCGGGAATTTAATATTCTGTCCGTGTTCCTGCGGCTGACGCTGGCGGTGCTGTGCGGCGGGCTGATCGGCGTCAATCGGGAGCATAAGCGGCGGCCGGCGGGCTTCCGTACCTATATGATGGTGTGTCTGGGGGCGGCGCTGACCATGGTTCTGGGCCAGTACCAGTACCGGATGTTCGATACCATGTGGAAGAGCGCCCAGCTCCAGGTGGGCATGACCACCGATGTGACCCGGTTCGGGGCCCAGGTCATCAATGGCATCGGTTTTCTGGGCACAGGCACCATTCTGATTACCGAGCAGCGGGAGGTCAAGGGCCTCACCACCGCGGCGGGGCTGTGGGCCTCGGCCTGCATGGGGCTGGCCATCGGAGCCGGCTTCTACGAGGGGATGCTGCTGGGTTTCCTGGCCATTTTTCTCAGTATCAAGGTGCTGCCCTATGTGGAGGGCTTCCTGATGGCCCGCTCCCGGAATATGAACCTCTATGTGGAACTGACGGCACTGGAGCGGATGAAGGACTTCATTCAGCTTATGCGGGACCGGGGCATCCAGATCTACGATGTGGAGATCGACCGCCGGGGGAACGCCCGGGATCAGGGCGGCCCCAGCGTGTTATTTTACCTCCACCTGCCCAAGTACCAGTCCCACACCCGGCTGCTGACGGACCTGTCCTACAGCCCGGATGTGCGCACCATTGATGAGATATAGGGGGTGGAGAGGGTGTTCAGTTCTTTGGACTATTTACGGCAGCCTGACCTGCTGGGCATGACGGTGCGGGTGCTGCTGGCATTGGTGTGCGGCGGGGCCATCGGGTGGGAGAGGACAGAAAAGCGGCGGCCGGCCGGCTTCCGCACCCATATTCTGATCTGTCTGGGGGCGGCCATGACCACCGCCACCAGTCAATATCTGTACATCGTGATGCACTACCCCATCAGCGTCAGCCGTGTGGGCGCCCAGGTCATCGCCGGGGTCAGCTTCATCGGCGCGGGAGCCATTATGATGACCAAGTGGCGCCGGGTGCGGGGGCTGACCACCGCCGCCGGGCTGTGGGTGGTAGCCATCGTAGGCCTGTGCTGCGGCACAGCCTTTTACGAGGGGGCGGTCTACGCCACCGTCCTGGTGCTGGTGGCCGAGGTCTTTTTCTCCAAGCTGGAGTACCGCCTGCTCCGGGAGACCAAGGAAGTCGCGGTCTATACGGAGTATGCAAGATCCTCCTGCCTGGAGGACATCATTGCCCGATGTCACACCCTGGGCGTCAAGATCGTGGATGTGGAGATCACAAAAAAGGACGACGAAAGCGGCCGCTCCTGTGCCCTGCTGGCCCTCCTCTCCCGCCAGGGGGCGGGGAAGGAGGATATCCTCCGGGAGCTGGCCGGGATCGAGGGCGTGGAGAACGTGGTGGAGGCGTAAGGCCACATCCGACATTTGCTTCGCAATGCTGCTTTCCCCTTTCGGGGAAGGCGTTGGTTGCGTTTTGTGATGAAGTCTGATATAATCGTCCCGCAGAGATAAAAACACAGGGCGGTCGGTAGTCCGCCCGCGGGCCGCGCTCCCGCCAGTAGCCCTCCCTCCCGGGTCGTCCATTCTCTGACGCAAAAATCAGGGAGGAAATTGAATATGGACCGGAATGTAAGCAGCTTTACCGTGCTGTTCCAGCCGCCCTTCTGGGTGGGGATCGCGGAGCGGTGGGAGGACGTAGGATATTCGGCGGCCAGAGTGGTCTTTGGCGCCGAGCCCACCGAGCCTCAGCTCTATGAGTGGCTCCTGGGGGAGTGGCACAGGCTGCGGTTCAGTCCGTCGGCGGAGGGGGAGCGTCCGGTCACCGAGCGGAAAAACCCCAAACGGGCCCAGCGGGAGGCCAGGGAGGCCACCCGGCAGCGGGGGGCCAGCACCCGGGCCCAGGAGGCCCTCAGCCGCCAGCGGGAGCAGGAGGGGGTAGTCCGTCAAACCAAAAGCCGCCAGAGGCGGCAGGAGGAGGCGGAGCGGAAGTACCTTCTGTGCCAACAGAAAAAGCGCGAAAAAAAGCGGGGCAGGTGAAAACCTGTCCCGCTTTGGTATAGGGAGGACTGCAATTCTCCCTCAGATCACCCCGGCCAGTACCAGGGCGAAGGTGACGAAGGTGGCCAGCAGAGCCAGAGAGAACAGCAGGAAGCCCAGATTGAACTTCTTGCCCTCGGTACTCTGGGAGGGGGGCACCAGCCCGGAGGCCCGCAGAGCGGTGACCACCGGCTTGTACAGCAGCAGGGTGGCGGCCATGTTCATACCGCCCTTGGCCAGGTTGAAGGGGAGGAACAGGGTGGGCAGCATAGCGGCCACCTGGGCGCGGGTGACCAATTCCCCGTTAACGGTCATGTAAATTGGAGTGATGAGATAGTTCCACAGCAGCATCACGATTACCATAACAACCAAGCCGGCGCTCAGGCCAAGAACAGCGCCCTTTTTGGTGTGGTTCCGCTTGTAGACCCAGGAGGCGGTGCAGCAGAAGGAGCAGGTGCCCAGGGCGTTCATCAAAAAGCCAAACGGACCGGTTCCGCTGAAGGTGATAAACTCGATGAAGCTGGCCAGGATGCCGATAATAGCGGCGGCCATAGGGCCGAAAGTAAAGCCGCCGACGCAGACAACCACGTGCTTGAAGTCGAAGTCCAGGAACATGACGGGAGGCATCAGCTTGGACATCCAGGCGATGATCACCGAGACGCCGGTGAGCATGGCGATGCTGGTGATGGTCTTGGTGTCCATTTTGGAGCGGGTGGGGGTGGCGGATACAGTGGGTGCGGACATAAAAAACACTCCTTTTTTGTATTTGACCGCTGAAAGACCATGTCTTCCAGGTGTCAAAACAAACAAGGAGGTGCGCTTTGGCGCGCCAAAAAGGCGCGTGTTGTTCAACACACATCTTCTTCCATCCGGACTGTAACCGTTGGTCCCGGAGTTGCACCGGGTCAGCGGACGCCTTTATATCGCAATATAAAACACGTCCGGTCGCGGACTTTACCGCCAGTGGGGAATTTCACCCCGCCCTGAAGACATC
>CANSSJ010000052.1 GCA_947649625.1 uncultured Bacillota bacterium
GACAATATGCCGAAAGACGAGATGAGCCGAGGAGACGAAAAGGAAGCAGGATAAAGGCGTGGCATCTTGCGCCGCCCCGCAGGTTCACACCGTCCCGCAGTGCGGGCTGGAGAAACAAAAAGCGGGAGTTTTAGGACAAAATTCCTACGTTTTCAGAAATTTTGTTCAGTTCGTCAGTGACGTCAATATATAGAGGCTGGCTCCTGCTTTGACGTCTGAATACCAGTGGTGCTTACAGCATCAACAAATTCGGCGGGGTCAAGAGTGGCTCAACGAGAAATTTTCGGTTTTTATGAGAATTGAAAGGGCAAAATCAATACAGAAAAAGGGAAGGCCACTAAGTCTCCTATGCATCGGCCTGTAAGCCGCTGTGTTCGGTTTTGTTGGAGAGGCAGTCCTGCCCCGCTCCAGCACGACAAACGCCGTGTTGGGGCTCTGTGGGCCACAGTCAGCGACGAGATAATCAGTCTATGAACTGCACCAGCGTATACAAAGAGGTCTGCGAAGATTTTTTAGACAAATTCTGATAGTTTATAGCCGTTTCTACTCCTTTTCATTTACTCTCCGGCACTCTTTGAAAACAGTGTTTCCACGTGTTCCACATCTGTCTGTGGCTGTTTATGTGGTCAGGAGGATCGACGCTCCGGAAGAGGCACCCTACAAACACAACGAAACGCTGTGTAATCCGCTCGATTTTTACCTCTGTATTTCTCCGTTTTAGATTGCAATTTTCTATCGACTTTCGCCTCCTATTTCGGTATTGTGTTGCTTGCAAAAGCCCCACAAAACACTGAAAATTAGGAGGAAAATGTATGACCAACATGAAAAAGCGCATTGCCGCCACACTGACAGTAGCCATCCTCACAACTGTCCTCACTGTCCCCGCCATGGCAACGGAAACGCCCGACAAATCCGTCCGGGTGAGCAACTACAAGGGCAGTACTCTGAAGGTGGGAGAGCGCAGCGGCCTCATCATCGGCCCCAGCGGTGCAAACTACACTGTGATTTCCAGCAATCCAGACACGGTAGCGGTGGAACAGGTGCTGACCTTCTGGGTAGCCGTCGCCAAGGCGGAGGGGAC
Organism: uncultured Bacillota bacterium; assembly: GCA_947649625.1. GTDB lineage: Bacteria > Bacillota > Clostridia > Oscillospirales > Oscillospiraceae > Lawsonibacter. Next base: position 1,082 of record CANSSJ010000052.1, read on the forward strand.
CGCAGAGATCATTGTATCCAACAGCGCCGGAGAACGTGGGACCGTAATACTGACGGTTGGCTCTGCAGCCCCCGCTGCGCCAGAAGCACCTGCCAGCGGGGACAACACTGGCCTGATGGACAACCTGGAGATACGGCAGGAGATGATCCGGCTCATCAACCAAACCCGAAAGGACAACGGGGTACCGGAGCTGCCGGTCAACGAGGCTCTGATGAACGCCGCCCAATCCTGCTCCAACCGGCGATACACCTGGCATCACGCCCTGGAGGAGAGTCAGGCCGCTGTTGACACCGACTACCCTTACGGCTTCGGGTCCAACCTCACAGTATTCACCGGCACAGCCGACGCCGCCCAACGCGCCGTCAACAACTGGATCAACTCGCCGGGCCACTTCGAGACCATGATCGATCCCAGATGTGACTGCATCGGCGTGGGCGTAACCCAGCACGACGGCATCACCTACTGCTACATGTTCGTCGGAATACCCAACAGCGTCAACTTCTATGCATAAGCGAATAGTACTCAAAGAGGGCCGTCCAGGAAGCTGGATGGCCCTTCCTCGTGGCGGCACAGAGTATGAAAATACAACACTGGAGAGCAGATTTACTGCTCAGATATTGAGTACCAGTAAACAAGGAATAAAAGTCTTATGTAGAAGAGTGCAAACTGTCAGGCCATTTACTCTCCCATTCTACAGCTTCAGCTTTGAGACGACAAAAGACACGGCCGGCTGCCGTACCTTTTACCGTTATCTTTATTGTAGGAGAAGCAAATATGCCTTTTATGCGCTGTATCCAGTTATGCTGGCCCTCTTTGTTCTTTGGGGTAGGCTAATATAGAATAAGGACGAATTTTTCAATGTTTTCCTTACCAGTTATATGGTGATAGTTATTTTTTATCCAGAGCAAGGGGAATATCAAAATAAAATGTTAAAACCTATGCCTCTCGTAAATACGGCCCTAAAAGGAAGCTAAAAGCCTGGAGAGAAATTTTTGATCCAGGTTTTTGTAACACCAAAAACTACAATTTGACATATTACCCAAAAAGCATGGTCAAATTTTATACAATTTCCCGGGCCCGAAAGAAGTGATATTTGTAAGAACAAACAAATGGACAGTTTTATATAAGAACCGAACACGACTGTGATTGTTTCAATATGTTATAGTAATATCATCAAAGGAACCGGTTCTTCGATGAAAACATGATTTTCTCTCGTTATGGCCAAACGTGGGAAACCATCAAATCAAACAACAGGAGGAAATAATCATGAATGAACTAAGAAGAGCCCCAAAAGAAAAATGGTGCTTCGGCATCGGCGCCATCGGCAAGGACGCCATCGTCAACTTGGTCGGCGCGTTCCTGATGCTGTACTTCACGGATACCCTGGGCATTGCCTCCTCCTTTGTAGGCGTGCTGTTCTTTGTGGCCCGGATGTGGGACGCGATCAACGACCCGGTGATGGGTATGATCGTAGACAACACCCGGACCAAATACGGAAAATTCCGCATCTGGCTGGTGGTAGGTACCCTGCTCAACGCGGTGGTCTTCGTCCTGCTGTTTACCACCCTGGGCATTGAGAGCATGACCGCCAAGTGCGCCTATGTGGCCGTCATGTACATCCTCTACGGCATGACCTACACCATCATGGACGTACCCTACTGGTCCTGGCTGCCCAACCTGTCCAGCGACCCCCAGGAGCGAGAAAAAATCTCCGTCATCCCCCGCATCTTTGCCAGCCTGGGCGGCTTCATTATCTGCACCTTCGGCCTGTACATGATCGACTTCTGCAACAAGCTGGCCGGGGATAACAGCGTCCTTCAAGAGCAGGAAAACGGCACTATTCTGAACATCAGCGAAACCGGCTTTACCTGGGTGGCTGTCGGCATTGCGATCCTGTTCATTCTCTGCATTGCTATCACCGTGTTCAACGTGAAAGAGGAGCCCACCATCGGCGCCAAGACCCAGAAAACCAACCTCCGGGAGGCCTTCGGCATCATCATCCACAACGACCAGCTGGTGGCCTTCATCGGCCTGCTGCTCACCTTCAACCTCAGCACCCAGGTTTTGAAATCTTTTGCGGTCTACTACTTCAAAGAGGTCTGCGGAAGTGCTATGCTGTACTCGGTCTTCGGCTTCACCATTCTGGCGGAGATGGCCGGCCTGTTCCTGTTCCCCACCATCGCCAAAAAGATCAGCCGGGAGAAGGTCTACGCTCTGGCCTGCGGCCTGCCCATCGCTGGACTGGTCCTGCTGCTGGCTCTGGGCTACATCGCTCCCACCAGCGCCGCCGGCGTCATCGTCTCCTGCTGCCTGCTGTTCTTTGGCTCCGGCCTCTCCCTGGGCACCACCACCTGCTGTATCGCCGACGTCATCGACTACGGCGAGGTGAAGTTCGGCAAGCGCAACGAGTCGGTCACCTGCTCCGCTCAGACCTTCCTGATGAAGATGGCCACTGCTCTGGCCGCTCTGTTCACCGGCGTAGGCCTGGACATCGTGGGCTATGAGCCCGAGCTGGCCGGCCACCAGGCGGCGGGCACCATCCTGGGGATCCGGGTGCTGATGTTTGTCCTGCCCATCATCCTGGCCGTGGTTAGCTTCCTGATCTTCAAGTTCGTCTACAAGCTGAAGGGCCAGCGGCTGGAGCAGCTGACCCGTGAGATCAACCAGCTTCACGCAAACTGATTTTCCCGGGGGCGGCGGGGAGACAGCGCCGCGCCGCCCCTGGCAATCCATTTCACAAGGAGGAACGTACCATGATCACAGTCAACGAAAAAGAACATGTCTTCCATCTCCACAACGGGCGCATGAGCTACCTGTTCTATGTGATGGACAGCGGCCAGCTGGGCCACCTGTACTTCGGCAGGGAGCTGCGCGCCGACGGCAGCTACCTCCACATGGTAGAGAAGGCCCACCGGCCCATGACCACCTACATCACCGAGGGGGATCTGTACACCTCCTATGAGCATCTGCGCCAGGAGTACCCCGCCTACGGCACCTCCGACTACCGCTACCCCGCCCTGGAGGTCCAGGGGACGGACGGCAGCACCCTGTCCAAGCTGGAGTACCAGGGCTACGAGATCATTCCCGGCAAGCCCGCGCTGGAGGGCCTGCCTGCCACCTACGCGGAGGAGGACGGCGAGGCGGAGACGCTGAAAATCCGGATGGTGGATCAGTGGCGGGGCCTGGAGGTGGAGCTGCTCTACACCATTTTCCGGGACTGCGACGCCATTGCCCGCAGTGTCCGCTTTGCTAACCGGGGGGAGGACCCCCTGTTCCTGGATCGGGCCATGAGCCTGAGCATGGACTTCCCTGATGCGGACTGGGAGAGCGTCCAGCTGTCCGGTTCCTGGGCCAGAGAGCGTTCTATCATTACCCGGCCCCTCCAGCCCGGTGTCACCGCTGTGTCCAGTATGCGGGGTAATTCCTCCCACCAGCACAACCCCTTCCTGGCCCTGAAACGGAAGCACACCACGGAACACACCGGCGAGGCCTGCGGCTTCAGTCTGGTGTACAGCGGCAACTTCCTGGCTCAGGCGGAGGTGGACAACTACAACGTCCTGCGGGTCATGCTGGGCATCAACCCCTTCGGTTTCCGGTGGAAGCTGGCCCCCGGCGATACCTTCACCACCCCAGAGGCGGTGGCAGTCTGGTCCGACAAAGGGCTGAACGGTATGAGCTGGCAGTTCCATACGCTCTACAAAAACCGGCTGGCCCGAGGCTATTGGCGGGACAAGGAGCGCCCGGTGCTCATCAACAACTGGGAGGCCACCATGTTTGACTATGTGGAGGACGACCTGGTCCGCTTTGCGAAAAAAGCCCAGGAGTGCGGCATTGAACTGTTCGTCCTGGACGACGGCTGGTTCGGGGCCCGAAACAACGACCGGGCCGGACTGGGGGACTGGAAGCCCAACCCCGCCAAGCTCCCCAACGGCATCAAGGGCCTGGCGGAGCGGATTGAGGGGCTGGGGATGAAGTTCGGTCTGTGGTTTGAGCCGGAGATGGTCAACCGGGACAGCGACCTGTTTCGGGCCCACCCGGATTACATCATCCAGACTCCGGGCCGTACCCCCTCCCACGGCCGCAACCAGTTCGTGCTGGACTTCTCCCGGTCCGAAGTAGTGGACGAAATTTACAATCAGATGTACGCCCTCCTCAGCGACGCCAAGATTAACTACATCAAGTGGGACATGAACCGCTCCATCAGCGAGTGCTACTCCGCCTCCCTGCCCGCTGACCGGCAGGGGGAGGTGTTCCACCGGTACATCCTGGGGGTATACGACCTCCACGAGCGGCTGATCCGGGCTTTCCCGGAGCTGCTCATCGAGTCCTGCTCCAGCGGCGGCGGCCGGTTTGACGCAGGAATGCTCTACTACGCCCCCCAGGGCTGGACCTCCGACGACTCCGACGCCATCGAGCGGCTGAAAATACAATACGGTACCAGCCTGGTCTACCCCATCAGCTCCATGGGGGCCCATGTCTCCGCCTGCCCCAACAGCCAGGTGGGCCGGAACACCCCCATTGAGACCCGGGGCAACGTGGCCATGACAGGGGCCTTCGGCTATGAGCTGGACCTGAATAAGCTCAGCGAGGAGGAGCTGAAAGCCGTCAAGCAGCAGGTGGTGTTCTACAAGCAGAACCGGAAGCTGCTGGTCCAGGGGGCCTTCTACCGGCTGCTCAGCCCCTTCGAGGGCAACTTCGCCGCCTGGGAGGTGGCGGAGCATGACGGCAGCCGGGCCCTGGTAACGGTGACCCGCATCCTCAGCGAGATCAACGGCCCCTATCGCCGACTGCCCCTGCTGGGACTGGACCCGGATCGGAAGTATCACATTCACAGCAAGTTCCTCTCCTACGAGGCCTACGGTGATGAGCTGATGCAGTTCGGCCTCATGCTGGAGGACCAGGCCTCCGGGCAGATTATTGAGGGGAGCGGCGGCAGCGGTAGCTGTGAGGACTTCCGCTCCCTGGTCTACGAGGTTGTGGGCCTGTAACATAAAAAATTCCCGCCCCTTTTGGGGCGGGAACCGCTAAACAGACAGAGTTTCCCGGTTGGTTTTGGTTTTGGCCTGCTCCTGTGCCCGGTATCGCTTAGGCGATAACCCCGTGTGCTGTTTGAAAATTTTGTGGAAGGATTCCGTCTCCTGATATCCGCAGGAATAAGCGACGGCGCTGATGGGCAACTGGGTCAGGGAGAGCAGATGGGCCGCCCGGGTCATGCGGAAGGTCTGCAAATATTTGATGGGGGACAGCCCGGTGTATTTTTTGAACAGGGTGCTGAGGTAGCTGCGATTCAGTCCCACATACCGGGCTATGTCCTCCACCAGCAGAGGTTCGTGGTAGCAGTCCTGGATATATCGGATGGCCTGGGCCACGTAGGCGTTCTCCGACCGATCAGCTACCACATCCCGCTTGCTCTGGGCCAGGGCGGAGAAGAACAGCAACAGCATGGCCTCCCGGCGGTAGATATCGCTGGTGGTGGCGTAGTTGTGCTCTAGCATGTCCATAACATACTGCTCCAGATGCTGCTCCGGGCCACAGGTAAAGATGGGGGAGTCCTGGCTCAGGCCAATGGCGTTTAAGATGCTCTTGGCTTTCTGTCCGGAGAACCCCAGCCATACATAAGTCCAGGGGTGTTCCCGGTCTGCCGTGTAGGTGGTCAGGTAGTCGGGTTCAATGAGAAAGCCTTGTCCCGGCTTCAAACGGTAGGTGGCTCCGTTGACAGAAAACTCTCCCTCTCCATCCACAATGTAGTGGATGAGGTAAAAGCTGCGGACGGCTGGGCCGTACCGGTGCCCGGGCCTGGTGACAGAGCGGCCAAAATTATTGATATGCAGTTCCTCTTTCCCGGCCTCTGGAAATTCAATAAAAATCGCATTTTCCATAACTACCTCACAGAAGGGACGATTCTTGATGGAACACTCAAAACATTACCTGATCCGTGGGTTGGCGGTAGTGGTGGGCATCTTCATGGTGGGTATCGCCGTGGGGCTGTTCAAGCTGGCGGAAATGGGCGCGGACCCCTTTACCGCCATGAACACCGGCATCAGTTCGGTGCTGAATATGCAGTTCGGTACCCTCCAGCTCTTTGTCAATGCGGGAATTCTGGTGCTGATCTTCCTGTTCAAGCGGCAGTTTATCGGCTTTGGAACCATCTTCAACATGGTCTTTGTGGGCTACACGGCGGACTTTGTCATGTGGCTGGTAGCCAGGCTGGGTATCACCTTCGCTACGATTCCGATCCGAATCGCTGTGCTGGCTGTGGCCGCCCTGCTGATCTGCGTGGGCGATGCCCTGTACATCTCCGCCGATATGGGGATGGCCCCCTACGACGCTGCCGGGTATGTGGTCCAGGCACTCACAAAAGAAAAGATACAGTTCCGCATTGCCAGAATCATTCTGGACGCCATTTGTGTGAGTATTGCCTTCATGACCGGTATGCAGACAGGCATCCAGTGGAAGATTATCGGCATCGGAACCATTCTCCTGACCTTCTGCACCGGGCCGCTGATCCAGTTCTTCCGTGTCCACTGGAGCGACCCCCTGCTGGCAAAGGTGACCGGACAGAAAAAATAACGATTTATGGTATTATACACTGTAATTGCGAAAAAAGATAGGGGGAATCTAATTGATTTCCGCAAAATCTCTTATCAACGCACTGCAAAGCGGAACATATGACAACACTCTCTCCCATCTGTACGCCCTGGACGGAACACAGGCCAGCTTGAAGCGGGCCAGGAAACGCGCTGTCCGGGTAACGGAGGAGTTTTCCAGCCAGTTTGCCCCCTCCGCGGACTGCGCTCTGTTCAGCGGCCCCGGCCGCACCGAGATTGGCGGCAACCACACCGACCATCAGCATGGCCATGTGCTGTGCGCCAGTGTGGACTTGGATATGTTGGCTTGCGCCGCTCCCAATGGACTAAACACCATTCGAGTGCAGTCCGAGGGTTACCCTCTTCTGGAAGTCAGCCTGGACAGCCTGCTGCCCAGAGAGGAAGAAAGAAACACCACAACGGCTTTGATACGGGGCATGGCGGCAAAAACACAGGAGTTTGGCTATCAACTTTCTGGCTTTGACGCTTATGTAACCTCCAATGTCCTGTCCGGCTCCGGGTTGTCCTCCTCCGCTGCCTATGAGACCCTGATTGGAAACATTCTTAACCGCTTCTGCTGCGGCAATGCCCTGGATGCCGTCACCATTGCAAAGATTGGTCAATACGCTGAAAACATCTACTTCGGCAAGCCCTGCGGCCTGATGGATCAGATGGGGTCCTCCGTAGGCGGAGCAGTAGCTATCGACTTTGCCAACCCTGCTGACCCAGTGGTGAATATGGTTGATTACGATTTCACCCGGTCAAACCATACGCTCTGCATTGTGGATACCTGCTCCAGCCACGGTGATCTCACCGACGACTACGCTGAAATCACCCGGGATATGGGGAGCATTGCGGGCCATTGGGGAAAGCAATTTTTACGGGATGTTTCAGAAACGGATTTCTGGAACGAGCTTTCCTCTCTGCGAGTGCGGTGCGGAGATCGGGCCGTGTTGCGGGCTATGCACTTTTTCGAGGATGACCGCCGGGCGGTGGAGGAATTTCAGGCCCTGCAAGCGGGGGACTTTTCCAAATTTCTGGCCTTGGTCAACGCCTCCGGCCTATCTTCCTCCCTCCATCTAAAAAATACATGGTCAGTTTCCACCCCCAATCAGCAGGCGATTCCCCTGACGCTGGCACTGGGACGAAAGCTGTTGGATGGAGCGGGAGCCATCCGTGTCCATGGCGGCGGCTTTGCTGGGACGATCCAGGCCTTTGTACCCAATGAAAAACTGGATACCTTTAAGTTTGGTATGGAGGCTTTGCTGGGACAGGGCAAGTGTCACATTCTCCACATCCGTCCCCAAGGCGGCTGCGTGGTAGTGGAATAATTGGAAAGGAAGAAAACATTATGGCGATTTTAGTTTTGGGCGGGGCCGGATATATCGGCTCCCACACCGTGTATGAGCTCATCGAGGCCGGCCGGGACGTGGTGGTGGCGGACAACCTACAGACCGGCTTCCGGGCCGCCGTCCACCCCAAGGCCCGGTTCTATCAGCTGGACATCCGGAATCGGGCCGCCCTGGACGTGCTGTTCCAGGCGGAGAAGATCGATGGGGTGATCCACTTCGCCGCCTCCTCCCAGGTGGGCGAGTCTATGGTTGACCCCCTGAAGTACTACGACAACAACCTCCACGGTACTATGGTGCTCCTCCAGGCCATGGTGGCCCACGGGGTGGACAAGATCGTTTTCTCCTCCACCGCCGCCACCTACGGCGAGCCGGAGCAGGTGCCCATCCTGGAGACAGACAAAACCGTTCCCACCAACTGTTACGGCCAGACCAAGCTGTCCATGGAGCTGATGATGTCCTGGGTATCCAGGGCTCACGGCTTGCGGTATGTGGCCCTGCGGTACTTCAACGCCTGCGGCGCCCACCCCTCTGGCAAGATCGGCGAGGCGCACAACCCTGAGACCCACCTGATCCCCGTGATCCTCCAGGTGCCCAACGGCCAGCGGGAAAAGTTGTCCATCTTCGGCGGGGACTACCCCACCAAGGACGGTACCTGTGTCCGGGACTATATCCACGTCACCGACCTGGCCCAGGCCCACATCCTGGCCCTGGACTATCTGCTCAAGGGCGGGGAGAACAACGTGTTCAACCTGGGCAACGGAGTAGGCTTTACCAACAAGGAGGTGGTGGATGTGGCCCGGAAGGTCACCGGCCACCCCATCCCCGCCGAGATCGCCCCCCGCCGCGCCGGCGACCCTGCCCAGCTTGTGGCCTCCTCCGAGAAGGCCAAGACCGTCCTGGGCTGGAACCCTCAGTATGCTGACCTGGAAGTAATTGTGGCTTCCGCCTGGAATTGGCACAGGAGCCACCCCCACGGCTATGAGGAGGGCTGAGCTATGATCGACCAAGCCGTCTCCAAACTGGCCGCCTATGCCCTCCAGACCGGCTTGATCCAGGAGAGCGAGTACATCTGGGCCATCAACACCATCCTGGACACTTTGAAGCTGGACAGCTACACCGATTCCAGCCAGGAGTGGGAGGAGCTGGAACTGGTCCCCATCCTGGAGGAACTCCTCAATGACGCCCACACCCGGGACGTCCTCACCGAGAACTCTGTAGTCTATCGAGACCTGTTCGACACCGAGCTCATGGGCCGACTCACTCCCCGGCCCGCCCAGGTGATCGAGAAATTCCAAGTCCTGTACCGGGAGGACCCCCGGAAAGCCACCGACTGGTACTATAAATTCAGCCAGGACACCAACTACATCCGTCGGGATCGCATCGCCAAGGACATGCAGTGGAAGGCCCCCACCGAGTACGGCGACCTGGACATCACCATCAACCTGTCCAAGCCGGAGAAGGACCCCAAGGCCATCGCGGCGGCCAAAAACCTGCCCGCCTCCGCCTACCCCCGGTGCCAGCTGTGCGCCGAGAACGAGGGCTACGCCGGCCGGGTGAACCACCCCGCCCGGCAGAACCACCGCATTGTCCCCATCACCATCAACGGCTCCCCCTGGTTTTTGCAGTACTCCCCCTATGTCTATTACAACGAGCACTGCATCTGCCTGAACAGCGAGCATGTGCCCATGAAGATCGACCGGGCCTGCTTTGCCAAGCTCCTCGATTTCGTCCGGCAGTTCCCCCACTACTTTGTGGGCTCCAACGCCGACCTGCCCATCGTGGGCGGCTCCATCCTGGCCCACGACCACTTCCAAGGAGGCCGCTACACCTTCGCTATGGAGAAGGCCCCGGTTGAGACACCCTTCACCTTCCCCGGCTACGAGGACGTGGAGGCGGGTATCGTGAAGTGGCCCATGTCGGTGGTGCGGATCGCCTCCGCCGACCCGGAGAGGCTCATCGACCTGGCGGACAAGATTCTGCTGGTCTGGCGGGGGTATACCGACGAGGAGGCCGTCATCTTCGCCGAGACGGACGGCGAGCCCCACAACACCATCACCCCCATCGCCCGCCGCCGGGGGGAGAAATACGAGCTGGACCTGGTGCTGCGGAACAACCTGACCACCCAGGAGCACCCCCTGGGCCTGTACCACCCCCACGCGGAGCTCCACCACATCAAGAAGGAGAACATCGGCCTGATCGAGGTGATGGGCCTGGCGGTTCTGCCCGCCCGGCTGAAGGAGGAGTTGGCCGCGGTGGCCGACTGCCTGGCCAGCGGAAGCGACCTGCGGGCCAGCGAGCTGACCGAGAAGCACGCCGACTGGGCGGAGTCCTTCGCCAAGAGCTACACCATCACCAAGGACAACGCCCTGGATATTGTCCAGAAGGAGACCGGCCTGGTCTTCGCCCAGGTGCTGGAGCACGCCGGGGTGTATAAGCGCACCCCGGAGGGCAAAGCGGCCTTCCTCCGCTTCTTGAATAGCCTGTAAAAGCAACGAGGAGCCTCTGCCAAATTGTGAATTTACCCAGTAAAAACGGACAATAGGAAAAAGCCCCCTGATGTATGAAAACAGACTACATCAGGGGGTAAGTATATATAGCAGAAAAATATCAACACACAATGAAGTTGCTTCCGTAAATTAAAGAGACACAGAGTATACCAAAACAGCAAGGTCGAAAGTGGCAGGCCCCGCTCATTTCGTCGCTCCTCCTCTCCCCACGCAAACACTGCACATTTGTTTTTTCCTGTACTAAACAGCAACAGGCTCGTGGTGCCCAAAGAGAAATTCGTGGAGTGGGTGTTGCAGCACACTCAGGGAGGTGCGGAGTGAAATACACACCGTGGCCCAAACGTGATTCAGTCAAGAACTACTTCCAGCTGCCCAACGAGATATTCCTGCTGGGCCTGTCACCTGGCGCACTGACAGTCTACTCATACCTGCTCTGCTGTGAAAACAGGAGTACCTATCAGTGCTGGCCCAGTTACAAGACAATCGGCAAAGCAGTGCGGATAAGCGCCAACACCGTCCGCAAGTATGTGTGCGAGTTGGAGGAACAGCAGCTCATCAGTACAGAGAGCATGACCGTCACCGCCCGAGATGGTCTGAAGCGCAACGGCAACCTGCTCTACACCATCCGTCTGATCCAACTGGCGCTCGACCAGTTCTACGAACAACAACTGGCGCGGATGGATACGACGGCTGAGCGTCAGCGAGTCGCAAAGTCACTCGCACTCCACAGCGATAGCGCGCACTCAGCGTGACAGCCTGTGCGCCGCTGTGTGCCCCCTCTGCTATCCGGAAGGTAACAAGCCACCGCTCACCGCAGACGCAGCCGTGTCCAAAGCGTGTGGCCTGTGTGCGCCATCCAGTGAATTCAGCACAACCGAAAGTGACAGGTGAACCGGGGGGTCGAAAAAAGTGCAGGATAAAGGCAGGGGGTCGCTTACGCGCCCCCCTGCCAGCCACACCGCCCCGCAGAGCGGGTCGGGGATTTTCCATAGGTGGTCGGAATTTCAACTTTTTGCTGTGGCAGGTGGTCAGTATCAGCAAATCCAGAGAGAAAACCGCCATGTTCCGCCTTTTCACAAGGTGGCTGTCACAGGTGGTTTTCCGGAATTTCACGGGAGTCAGTGCGGGGGTCATTTTTTACCCCCTGGGGGCAAGTCGGGGGTCAGTTTTTCCTCTG
>CANSSJ010000053.1 GCA_947649625.1 uncultured Bacillota bacterium
GGCGCAGGCAGAACTCACAGGCGCAGTTGCACTTGTTGGTCAGGTTGACGTACAGGGCTCCCTCGTATTCGTAGGTGATGGTCATAGCACTTCCTCCTCCTCAATTCCAAAAAACCGCTTCCCGTTCTCCAGGGTAATTCGAGCGACCTCCTCTATCTCCAGCCCCTTCACCTGGGCGATAGTCTCGACCACCCGGTACACCTTGCCCGAGTCGTTCCGCTGGCCCCGGAAGGGCTCCGGAGTGAGATAGGGGGAGTCGGTCTCCACCATGATCCTGTCCATGGGCAGCCAGTGGATGACCTCCAGGGACTTCCGGGCGTTCTTATAGGTGACCACCCCGGTAAAGGACAGCATCCACCCCAGCTTCACCAGGGTCCTGGCGTCCTCCAGGCTGCCCGAGTAGCAGTGGTACACCCCGGTGACATTGGGGTGAGCCTTTACTGTCTCCAGGCAGTCCCGGTGGGCCTCCCGGTCGTGGACGATGACGGGCAGGCCCAGCTCCTCCGCCAGCTCCAGCTGGGCGTGGAAGATCTTCTGCTGAAACTCGTGTGGCGGGTTGTCCTTCCAGTAGTAGTCCAAGCCAATCTCTCCGATGGCCCTCACCTTCGGATGAGCGGCCAGGGCCCGCAGCCGCTCCGGCCAGTCCTCCTCCCAGGGGCCGCAGTCGGAGGGGTGAACCCCAACGGCGGCGTAAACAAAGGGGAACCGCTCCGCCAGCTCCACCGCCGTTTGGGAGCTGCCCAGGTCGCAGCCGGGGTTGAGAATCAACTCAATTCCCTTCTCTGGCATGGAGGCAAGTACCTCCAGCCGGTCGGCGTTGAAGGCCCCGGAGTCGTAATGGGCGTGGGTATCGAACAGGCGCATGGCGGTCACTCCCGCTGTTTTTCTCTATCATACCCCACCTGGAGGGAAAAATCAAGGGCGGTGTGGAGGCCCGGTCCGCTTCATGGTACACTCCACAAGGTAGGACTGGCTCTGTCCCTCCCGGGCGAACAGGGCGCCTCTGCTGGACCCCTCATAGCCCGAGAACCGGGCCTGGCTGTCGATGGTGAAGCCGTCCCGCTCCCAGCGGAGGTTTCCCTCCTGTTCCATCAGCTCCTGGTACAGCTCCGCCGTGCCGTCCTGGCCCAGCGGCTTCCACAGAAATGACCGGGCGGCCACGGCCATCTCCTCATAGGGGACGCCCACGCGGTAGGTCTGTTCCCCGGTGATGGGCCCGCCGCTGTCGTAGGACCGCGTCAGGGTCACCTGGGTGAGGACGCCCCCCTCCTCGGTAAACCGGAAAGACGCCTGGGGCACCGGGGACTCCCCGAAGGCATAAATGACGAATACATTATCTCCCCGTTCGACCTCCTCAAAGGTCCCGCCGCTGGTCAGCCGACGGGACAGATTCGCCTTCCCATAGGTGAACTCCATATACCGGTTGTAGTTGTCCACAAACTGCTCCGCCGTGATGTCCGGCCCCCGGTGGGGCGGCATGGAGACCAGCAGGTGGCCCCCCACCATCACACCCACGCAGGCGGCGGAGACGGCCAGCCAGCCGCCCACCACCCGCAGCCAGTTCCAGCTGTTGTCCCAGAAGGCCCGCTCCCGGGTGCTGCCGTCTAAATAGAGTTCGCCGTCCCCCTCCCAAAACAGAGGTTTTTCATGGTAGACCCGCAGGCAGGCCCAGAAGAGCATCCCCAGATAGATGAAGGCGAACAGCGGGACGGGAATCTGTCCCAGCAGCAGGCCGCCGCCGAAAAACACCATCACCAGCATGGTGCGCTGGGCGGCATCTCCCCAGCTCAGGCGGCTGCCGTCCTCCCGGAGGATTTTCAGACCGAACAGGCCCTTGCCGGGGGTGGTGCCCCAGAGGTGAAGCATCAATATCTCCGCCCCCGTCATCAGAAGCAGCCCTATAATTGTTGGCAGGAGGGTGCCGGTGCGGACAAAATTCATACGGGTGGTAAGCTGGAGAATCACAGTCACCAGGGCGGCGTAAATGCTCAGGTCCAGCTCCCGGGCGAAGAGGCGCCGCCAGGGGAAGATGCGCACCGGGTCCCGGTCGGCCTCCAGCACCGCCTCCTCCCGGGCCAGCCGGTCCAGATAGCGCCGGGCGTCCAGGGTGTAGAAGCTCACCCCATCTGAGCGCATGTCCCGGCACAGCCGGGCCGCCTGGTCCAGCTCCCGCTGTTCCCGCTCCAGGTCGGCTTCCCGCCGCTCCAGGGCGGGCTCCAGGGACCGCTCCCCGTTCTGGAGCGCGTGAATCTCCTCCAGCGAAAAGCCCAGCTGGCGGAGCAGCTTTATTTTTAATAGAGTGTCCACGTCCTCCTCAGAGTAGTTCCGATATCCGTTCTCCCCCCGGGCGGCGGCAAAAAAGCCCTGGTCCTCGTAGTAGCGGATGTTGGCCCGGGCCAGCCCGGTGCGTTCCTCCACGTCCTTGATCGTCATACCGTATTTCCTCCTTTCGTGAATTTACAGCCCGCAGGGCAGGGCGTAGGAAAACCAGAAGCAGAACGCGGCCAGCAGCCCGGCGGCCACCACCTTGGGCTTTGCCTCCTCCCGCTCCCAGAAGGTCCTGTCCCGGGTACTGCCGTCCAGATAGAGCTCGTTGTCCTTCTGCCAGAAAAAGAAATATTTTTCGATCTGGGCGCTGGCCTCACCCCCGAACTGCCAGGATACTAAAACGATCATGGCTGTGGCACGGATATATCCCTTCACCGTGTAGCCAATCATCCCGTGTACACCGGCCAGGGTATAAAACGTGAACACAGCCGTCACCCAGAAGGTGCGGTAGGCCGCCTCCCCCAGGCTGAGGAAGCTGCCGTCCTCCCGCAGGACCTTCATGCCCAGCAGGTTTTTCCCCAGGGTGGCCCCGGTGAAGTGAAGCAGCAGCGTCTCGGACACAAACATCAGCCCAAAGGATATGCAGGCGGCGGTGAGATAGGCGTCCTCCGGGAGGGGGAGGCCCAGGCGCGCTCCAACCGCCCATCCCAGCCTGACCAGGGTGAGCCAGATCAGCCAGTCCAGCTCCCGGGCGCAGTACCGCCGCAGGGCAAAGGGTTTCCGGGGAAGCCGGTCCTCCTTCAGGACCGGCGGCCTCTCCCCCTGCTCCAGCCGGTCCAGATAGCGCCGGGGGTCCAGGGTGGCGAAGTCCGCCCCCTCCTCCCGCAGCTCCCGGCACAGCCGGGCCGCCCGGTCCAGCTCTCCCTGTTCCCGCTCCAGCCCTTCTTCCCGGCGGGCCAGCGCTGTCTCCAGCCGCTGGTCCCCCCGCTGGAGGTCCCGGATGTCCTCCAAGGAAAAGCCCAGCTGGCGGAACAGTTTTACCTTTAATAAAATATCGACGTTTTCCCCCGAGTAATCCCGGTAGCCGTTCTCCCCCCGGGCGGCGGTGAAAAAGCCCTCTCCTTCGTAGTAGCGGATGTTGGCCCGGGTCAGCCCGGTGCGCGCCTCTGCCTCTTTGATGGTCATAATCGGCCCCTCTTTCTCTTGGATTTAAGGCGAGTATACACTATCAAGGTCCTTTACAGTCAATACCCCGCCGGAAAAATGACGGAAGCCATTTTTCCCTGTCTACCCCCTTCCCCCCCTTATGCCTGGCAAATCTATGCAGGTTCCCCAATGGTTTGGGCCGATATTTGCGGCCTTTTACTTTTCATACAATTTTTTCGAGAAAAAACTGTACAAATTGACAGGGCTGTCCCACTTGCTTTACGCTCGAAAACCCGATATAATTTCAATGGTTAGACACTGCATAATGCCAGACCTGATCATCAGCGCAACGTCGGGACCGGCCCGTGTTGCTTTTTTTCGCCTTTTCTTTGTTAAAAATCTAACAAAGGTTGGCGGACAGGTTTGGCGCGCCTTATGTATCGTTCAGCTCTCCCGTCCCCCCCCGATCTGGAAGGCTGAGGAGAACGGAGAGGGCGCTCACGATAGTGTCAAGAATTAAAACTAGGAGGACTGCAAAATGGATTTTCACCTGTCTAAAGAGCAAGAGATGGTCCGCAAAATGTACCGCGAGTTCGCCGAGACTGAGGTCAAGCCTTTGGCCGAGGAGATCGACGAGGAGGAGCGCTTCCCCATGGAGACCGTGGAGAAGATGGCCAAGCTGGGCATGATGGGCATCTACTTCCCCAAGGAGTACGGCGGCGCCGGCGGCGACGTCCTCTCCTATGCCATGTGCGTGGAGGAGCTGGCCAAGGTGTGCGGCACCACCGCCGTCATCGTCTCCGCCCACACCTCCCTGTGCTGCGCCCCCATCTTTGAGCACGGCACCGAGGAGCAGAAGAAGAAGTACCTGCCCGACCTGCTGAGCGGCAAGAAGATCGGCGCCTTCGGCCTGACCGAGCCCAACGCCGGCACCGACGCCTCCGGCCAGCAGACCACCGCCGTGAAGAACGAGAACGGCGACTGGGTGCTCAACGGCTCCAAGTGCTTCATCACCAACGGCACCGTGGCCGAGACCTTCGTGGTCTTCGCCATGACCGACAAGAAGCTGGGCAACCACGGCATCTCCGCCTTCATCGTGGAGAAGAGCTTCCCCGGCTTCTCCACCGGCAAGCACGAGAAGAAGATGGGTATCCGCGGCTCCTCCACCTGCGACCTGATCTTTGAGGACTGCATCGTCCCCAAGGAGAACCTGCTGGGCCAGGAGGGCAAGGGCTTCAAGATCGCCATGATGACCCTGGACGGCGGCCGTATCGGCATCGCCGCGCAGGCCCTGGGCCTGGGCGAGGGCGCCATCAACGAGGCTGTCAAGTACACCCAGGAGCGCGTCCAGTTCAAGAAGCGCCTGAGCCAGTTCCAGAACACCCAGTTCCAGCTGGCCGACATGCACACCCGGATGCAGGCCGCCCAGTATCTGGTATACGCCGCCGCCATGAAGAAGCAGAATCACGAGTCCTACTCCATGGACGCCGCCATGGCCAAGCTCTTCGCCGCCGAGTCCGCCTCCGACGTGACCCGCCGCGCCGTCCAGCTGTTCGGCGGCTACGGCTACACCCGTGAGTACCCCGTGGAGCGCATGATGCGCGACGCCAAGATCACCGAGATCTACGAGGGCACTTCCGAGGTCCAGCGGATGGTCATTGCCAAGTACATGGGCGTGAAATAAGATAGGAGGCAGATTGAAATGAAAATCATTGTTTGTGTCAAGCAGGTCCCCGATACCTCCGGTAAGGTGGCCGTCAACCCCGACGGCACCCTGAACCGCGCCTCCATGGCCGCCATCACCAACCCCGACGACCTGAACGCCGTCGAGGCCGCTCTGGTGCTGAAGGAGCAGACCGGCGCTGAGCTGATTGTCGTTTCCATGGGGCCCCCGCCCGCCGAGGGTATGCTCCGTGAGGTCATGGCCCGGGGCGTGGACCGCGCCATCCTGGTGTCCGCCCGTGAGTTCGGCGGCTCCGATACTTACGCCACCTCCCAGATCCTGGCCGCCGCCATTGACAAGATCGGCGTGGAGAAGGACGACATCGTGATGTGCGGCCGTCAGGCCATCGACGGCGACACCGCCCAGGTGGGCCCCCAGATCGCCGAGAAGCTGGGCCTGCCCCAGGTGTCCTACGCCGCCGAGATCACCAAGGAGGGCGACACCATCACCGTCAAGCGGATGCTGGAGGACGGCTACATGACCATCAAGGTCAAGACCCCCTGCCTCATCACCTGCATCAAGGAGCTGAACACCCCCCGCTACATGAGCGTGGGCGGCATCTACGAGTGCTACTCCAAGCCCTATGAGATCTTCGACTACAACACCCTGAAGGATCATCCCTTCATCGACAAGGACACCATCGGCCTGAGCGGCTCCCCCACCAACATCCTGACCTCCTTTACGCCTCCCCAGAAGGGCGCCGGCATGATGCTGGAGGGCGCTGACAAGGCTACCTGCGAGCAGCTGGCCGGAATTCTGGCCAAGAAGCACATGATCTAAGAAGGGAGATAGAAGAATATGTCTACTTTTAATAGTTCCGACGTCGCCGCCTTCAAGGGCGGAGTCTGGGTATTCTGTGAGCAGCGCCAGGGCACCATGATGCCCACCTCCTTCGAGCTGATCTCCGAGGGCCGCAAGCTGGCCGACGAGCTGGACACCAAGCTGTACGGCATCCTGCTGGGCGACGGCATCGAGGGCATCGCCAAGGAGCTGGGCGGCTACGGCGCTGACGGCGTCTACGTCTGCGACCACCCCCTGCTGAAGAACTACACCACCGACGGCTACACCAAGGTCATCTGCGACGTGATCGCGGAGTACAAGCCCGAGATCATGCTCATCGGCGCCACCAACATCGGCCGCGATCTGGGCCCCCGCTGCGCCGCCCGTCTGCACACCGGCCTGTGCGCCGACTGCACCCACCTGGACGTGGAGATGAGCATCTACAAGGACTTCCTGAAAGAGAACTCCACCCTGGCCCCCGAGCGCATCGAGGCCACCAGCCATGCTATGGTTCTGGGCGAGAAGCACGACGTGTCCCGCGACCTGAAGATGACCCGTCCCGCTTTCGGCGGCCACCTGATGGCCTCCATCATCTGCCCCCGGTTCCGTCCCGCCATGGCTACTGTCCGTCCCGGCGTCATGAAGAAGGCCGCCTTCGATCAGGCCAAGGCCGACGCCTGCGAGATCATCAAGCCCAACTTCGAGCTGACCGAGGCCGACATGCAGACCGAGGTTGTCGAGGTCGTCAAGGCCGCCAAGAAGCTGGTGGACCTGATCGGCGCCGACGTGGTCGTCTCCGTGGGCCGCGGCATCTCCAAGGACGTGGAGGGCGGCATCAAGCTGGCCGAGGAGCTGGCTGAGGTCCTCGGCGGCGTCGTGGGCGGCTCCCGTGCCACCATCGACTCCGGCTGGCTGTCCGCCGACCATCAGGTGGGCCAGACCGGCAAGACCGTCCACCCCAAGATCTACGTCGCTCTGGGCATCTCCGGCGCCATCCAGCACAAGGCCGGTATGCAGGACTCCGAGTGCATCATCGCCGTCAACAAGAACGACACCGCCCCCATCTTCGAGATCGCCGACTACGGCATCTGCGGCGACCTGTTCAAGGTCACCCCGCTGCTCATCGAGGCCATCAAGGCCGCCAAGGCTGCGAAGTAAGGGTTTTCCCCTCACAGCTCAAAAGAGCCAGTCCCGTTTGGGACTGGCTCTTTTCTATTTTCACCTCTTCTTCCTTTCTCCCATACAATGGATTAGAAACCCGCCGCCCTGTGACCGGCGGTCCTGGAGGTATTTTATGAAACACGAACTGAACATCTGGGTGGTGGGCGGCGACCTGCGGCAGGCCAGGCTGGCCCAGCTTCTGGCCGAGGACGGCCACACTGTCCATACCTACGCCCTGGGCCAGCCCCAGGAGCAGATCTCCGGTCTCACTGCGGCGGCTTCGCTGCGTCACGCGGACAAAGCGGACTGCGTGGTCCTCCCTCTCACGATCTCAACGGGAGGCGGGCTGCTCAACGCCCCGCTGTCTCCGTCGGAACACCCCCTGGCCCCTATTTTAGACCAGTTCTCCCCCCGGCAGTTCCTCTGCGGCGGCCGGGTGGATCAGGAGACCGAGGAGCTGGCCCGGGAGCGAGGCCTCACCATTCACGACTACTTCGCCCGGGAGGAGCTGGCGGTGGCCAACGCCGTCCCCACCGCGGAGGGGGCCGTCCAGCTGGCCATGGAACACCTGCCCATCACCGTCCACGGCGCCAGGGTGTTGGTCATCGGCTTCGGCCGGGTGGGGAAACTCACCGCCCAGCGCTTCCAGGCCCTGGGGGCCAGGGTGAGCGTGGCCGCCCGAAAATACGAGCAGCTGGCCTGGGCCCAGGCTATGGGTCTGGGCGGAGAGCATCTGTCCAATTTAAAGGGCTGGCTGTGCGGCTATGATCTGATCGTCAACACCGTTCCCGTCCGGGTGCTGGACCGGGAGGAACTGGAGGACGTCAAGCCCGACTGCCTCATTCTGGATCTGGCCTCCAAACCGGGGGGCGTGGACCTGGGAGCTGCCGGTGAACTGGGCCTGACGGTCATCTGGGCCCTCTCCCTCCCCGGCAAGGTGGCTCCGGTCACCGCCGGCGCGGCCATTCGAGACACCATCTATAACATGCTGCGGGAGATTGGATTCTGATTCTCTCTGTAAGGGCGCACAATGTGCGCCCCTACCCTGTTCCCGATAGAAAGGAAGATTTCTTTGGAAGACAAAACTGTTGGATTCGCGGTGTGCGGGTCCTTCTGTACACACGCAAAGGCCATGGAGGCGCTGGAACAGGTGAAGGCCCGGTTCGCCCGGGTGATCCCCATCGTCTCTGAGGTAACAGCGGCTACCGACACCCGCTTCGGCAAGGCCCACGACCTGATGCGGGAGATGGAGCGTATCTGCGACTGCCGGGTCATCGACAGCGTGAAAGGGGCGGAGCCCATCGGGCCCCAGAAGCTGCTGGATCTGCTCATCATCTGCCCCTGCACGGGGAACACCCTGGGCAAGCTGGCCGCCGGGGTCACCGACTCCAGCGTCACCATGGCCGCCAAGGCCCACCTGCGCAACGAGCGCCCGGTGCTCATCGCCCCATCCACCAACGACGGGCTGGCCGCCTCCGCCGCCAGCATCGGCGCGCTCCTCCCCCGGAAATACATCTACTTCGTCCCCTTCGGGCAGGACGACTTTGAGAAAAAGCCCACCTCCCTGGTGGCCGACTTCTCCCAGGTGGCCGACGCCGCCTCCGCCGCCCTGGAGGGCAGACAGCTCCAGCCGATTCTGCTGCGGGCATGAAAATGCGGCTCCCAATCGGGAGCCGCTCTTATTTTTACTCGCTGTAGGGCTTATCGGTCTCGATATACACGCCTTTTCCGGCCTCCCAGCCCACATAGAAATTCAGGGCTTTGCCCAGGTCCCGGAGCTTGAAGTAGTTCGCGCCGCCGATCTTGTAGACGGTCAGGCTGGCCTCTGTTCCGTCAATCATAATGGTATCGTTGGAGGGGGAGGCGGTCTTGCTGTCGGAGGGCGCGCCCGCCAGCTCCTTGCCGGTGGCCTCGTAGGGCTGACCGGAGGTGACCGTCACCTTGCCGCCGGCGTAACCCACGGCGAACTGCTTCCCGGTGCCGTTGAGCACGGCGGCCACGTCCCGGATCTTGAAATAGTTGCTCCCGCCGATCTTGTACACCGTGGGATCGGCCAGCACGCCGTTTACCGTCAGTTTATCGTTGGTAGGATTGGCGGTCTTGACCCCGGCGGGCTGCTCAGGCTGGGGAGGCGTGGTGGGCTGGCCCCCCGCGGCAGGCCCCGCAGTTCCTATGATTTCGCTACCTGGCCCAGGAGTTCCTTTAAACTCCGGCGCAAGCTGCGCGTAACCGCTCTCGCTCATCCAGTAGGTTTCTTTCACATCAAAGTACCCGTCGTCGCCAAAAGTGCTAAGAGGGGGGATGCCAACCACAAAAATGAAACTGCCAGCGTCCGTCGAGGTGGCTGCAAAAGTCTTTGTAGACGCATCAATGAACACACCGCCAAAGTCCTGATTCAGACCGTCCAAATAAGGTTCCGCTGGGCCAGGCACCCAACCCGCTCCTTTGGTGTATTGGAGGCTCTCCACCTCAAGGCTGCGTTCATACTCATCCTCGACCACAAGCCGTTCAGCACCCGGACACTCCAGCTTCACGTTGGAGCCGTCCTTCACTACCTGGACCGCCATGAACTCATTTTCACTATCTCCTTTCACATATTCGGTGCGCAGATAGCCGTCAAAGGTAATGTTTACTTTTAGTTTCTTTTCCACTGCGAACGCGGGAACAACTAAAGCCAGGGAAAGTACCAACGCCAAGGTCAGGGAAACCGCTTTTTTCAGTTTTCTCATGGTTTGTACCTCTCTTTCTTTTGAAACGCCTTAACCTTTTGCATTGCAAAAGGTTATAAAGGCGCCTTTATAACCTTTTGCATTGCAAAAGGTTATAAAGGCGCCTTTATAAATTTATTATAGTATATTCTTCCTCCAAATGCAACAGCAAAATATAAAAAGGCACGGCCTATGGCCGTGCCTAATGAAATCACTTCCCGCAGAAATCCTTTGCGACCTCCACGATATGCTCCGCCGACAGGCCGAACTGCTTGAGCAGGGCGGCGGCGGGGCCGGAGTGGCCGAACTCGTCGTTGACGCCGATCCGGCGCACGGGGGTGGGGCACTTCTCGCTGAGCAGGGCGCACACCGCCTCGCCCAGGCCGCCGATGACGGAGTGCTCCTCGCAGGTAATCACTTTGCCGCACTCCCGGGCGGCTTTCAGGACCAGTTCCTCGTCCAGGGGCTTGATGGTGCACAGGTTGATGACCCGGGCGGAGATACCGGCCTCTTTCAGCGCCTTGCCCGCAGTGATTGCCTCGTTGACCAGCAGGCCGTTGGCGATAATGGCCACGTCGTTCCCATCCTGGAGGACCTCGCCCCTGCCGATCTCAAACTTGAAGGTGGCCTCGTCGTGGAACACGGGCACAGCCAGCCGGCCGAAGCGCAGGTAGACAGGGCCCACATACTCATAGGCGGCCTTGACGGCGGCCCGGGCCTCCACGTCGTCGGCGGGGGACATGACCACCATGCCGGGGATGGAGCGCATGAGGGCGAAGTCCTCACAGCACTGGTGGGAGGCCCCGTCCTCGCCCACCGAGATACCGCCGTGGGTGGCCCCGATCTTCACGTTGAGATGAGGGTAGCCGATGGAGTTGCGTACCTGCTCAAAGGCCCGCCCGGCGGCGAACATGGCGAAGCTGGAGGCGAAGGGCACCAGCCCCATGGTGGAGGCTCCGGCGGCCACGGCGATCATATTGCCCTCGGCAATGCCGCAGTTGTAGTGGCGCTCCGGGAAGGCCTTCTTGAAGGTGCCCGTCTTGGTGGCCCCGGCCAGGTCGGCGTCAAAGACGATCAGGTCGTCATGCTCCTTGCCCAGTTCGGCCAGCGCCGCGCCGTAGCTGTCCCGGGTCGCGATCTTTTTCACATCCGCCATCTTACATCGCCTCCACTTCCGCCAGCTGAGCCTTCAGCTCAGCCATGGCAATCTCGTACTCCTCGTCGTTGGGGGCCTTGCCGTGCCAGCCGGCCTGGCCCTCCATGTAGCTGACCCCCCTGCCCTTGGTGGTCTTCATCACGATGGCGGTGGGCACGCCCCTGGTCTCCCGGGCCTGGGCGAAGGCCGCTTCGATCTGGTCGAAGTCGTGGCCGTCGATCTCCACCACGTTCCAGCCGAAGGCCCGCAGCTTGTCGGGGATGGGGTAGGGGCTCATCACCTTGTCCACAGGGCCGTCGATCTGGAGGCCGTTGTTGTCGATGACGGCGCACAGGTTGTCCAGCTTGTAGTGGTGAGCCAGCATGAAGGCCTCCCACACCTGGCCCTCCTGGATCTCGCCGTCCCCCAGCAGGGCGTACACCCGGCAGCTCTTGCCCTGGTGCCTGGCGGCCAGGGCCATGCCGGCGGCGCAGGAGATGCCCTGGCCCAGGGAGCCGGTGGACATATCCACCCCGGGGACGGTGTTCATGTTGGGGTGGCCCTGGAGGTAACTGTCGATGTGCCGCAGGGTGGGCAGGTCGGCCACGGGGAAGAAGCCCCGCTCCGCCAGGGCGGCGTACAGCCCGGGGGCGGTGTGTCCCTTGGACAGGACGAAACGGTCCCGGTCCTCCCACTTGGGGTTACTGGGGTCAACGTTCATCTCTTTAAAATAGAGGTAGGTAAAGATGTCGGCGGCGGACAGGCTTCCGCCGGGATGGCCCGCCTTGGCCCCGTGGGTGCCCTCGATGACGCCCATGCGCACCTTGCAGGCTGTGGCCATCAGCTGCTTTTTCTCACTGGCTGTCATATATGCTCTCCTTTATGTCAAAAATATTGGCTGGCTATGCTGTCTAGTATTATAAGTCACTCCGTTCAAAAAAACAAGGATGAAAACAGCCCCGGACCGGAAAAAAGGGACAGATCCAGATAAAATCCCCTCAATTCCAGAAAACCCCTTGCCAAGGAAGAAAAAATAGGGTAAAATAAGTCAGTTGAAAATACTAACCAGTTTTTAATAATGGAGGATGATTCCTATGCCAATGATTTCTGCCAGCGATTTCCGTAACGGCGTGACCTTCGAGATGGACGGCAAGGTCATGCAGGTGGTCGAGTTCCAGCACGTCAAGCCCGGCAAGGGCGCGGCCTTTGTCCGCACCAAGATGAAGAACGTCATCACCGGCGGCGTGACCGAGACCTCCTTCAACCCCACCGCCAAGTTCGAGCAGGCCTTCGTGGAGCGCAAGGACATGGACTACAGCTACAGCGACGGCGACCTGTACTACTTTATGGACCCCGAGACCTTCGACATGATCCCCATCGGCAAGGACCTGCTGGGCGACAGCTTCAAGTTCGTCAAGGAGAACATGACCTGCAAGGTGATGTCTTACAAGGGCAGCGTCTTCGGCGTGGAGCCCCCCAACTTTGTGGAGCTGGAGGTCA
>CANSSJ010000054.1 GCA_947649625.1 uncultured Bacillota bacterium
TCCCCATCTACGGCTACCGGAAGGACCCGGCGGACAAAAACCACATCATCCCCGATCCCGAGGCCGCCGAGGTGGTACGGCAGATTTACCGATGGTCGATGGAAGGACACGGCCGCCAAAACATCGCCTATCTGCTCAACCAGCAGGGCATCCCCAACCCCACCCGCTACAAGGCCGAACGAGGCTGGACCTGCAACCACCCGATAAAAAACGACTTCGGCCTGTGGAACAAGGTGACGGTGGGCCGTATCCTCACCAATGAGATGTACACCGGGGTGATGATTCAGGGGCGGAGAAGAAAGGTAAGCTATAAATCCAAGGTCATCATCGACACGCCGGAGGATCAGTGGTACCGGGTGGAGGGCACCCACGAGGCCATCATCGACCGGGCCACCTTCGACGCCGTACAGCGGGGTTTAAAGCTGCGCACCAAGACGGACGGCTCCGGGGAGGCCCACCTGCTGTCCGGGCTGGTGAAGTGCGCCGACTGCGGCTCCACCATGAGTAAGTGCTCCAACGGCAAGCGGGCCTACCTCCGTTGCAAGCTGTACGCTGACAGTGGAAAGCAAAAGCTGTGCACCCGGCACTCTGTCCGGCTGGATCAGCTCATCGACTTGGTGTCCGACCGCATCCGCTACTACGTCCAGACTTACTATGAACTGGATGCCGCGGACATTCAGCCTCAGAAGGATACCCGCCGGGAGGCGTTGGAGCAGGAGAGAAAATACATTGTCGCTCAACTGGAAAAGCGCAGTCAGGCCCTCAAAACGCTGTACTTAGACAAGGTGGCCGGGATTATCGGCGAAGGCCAGTTTGTGGAGCTGAATCAATCCTTCTTGGACGAAAAAAGCCGCTTGGAACAGCGGCTGGGAAGAATTAACGAGGAGCTTGAAAACCGGGAACAGCCCCAACAGCAGGCAGATTTAATGGAGAAAGCCCGCAAGCTCTTGAGGTTGGAAGCCGTTCCCCGGGAGCTGGTGATTGGCCTGATTGACTGCATCGAAATCGGCGAACGAAACCCGAATACCGGTCAGCAAGAGGTCAAAATAAGTTGGAAGTTCTAAAATTAGGGCACCACGACCAGGGCGTGGTACCACCCACATAGCCCAAAGTGTACTAATGGAACCACCCCCCACGTAGTCGAACCCCACTGCCCCGGCGCGGTGGACCGTTACATAGACCTGAGCGGCTTCTACGACCGCCCCGGCCTCCAGCCCCTGAAGGAGCAGCTTCAAACCGCCTTCTCCGAATACCAGAGCCACTACAAGCGGGTCTACCGCTGCCTGGGCGCGGCGGGGGAGCTGCGCCGGGACATGAGCGAGCTGCTGACCGCCCCGGCGGTGCAGCAAAAGCTGGCCAAGCGGGCCGCCGGGATCATCAGCCGGGAGCTGAAAAAGCCCGCCGGCGGCGACGGCCGCGCGGATCAGCGGTTCCTGTCCGCCGTCACCCATAAGGGCCCCCTCACCCTCTGGGGCACCGTGGAGGCCCAGGCAGGCCGCGTGTACGAGCTGGCGGACAGCTCCGGCCTGGCCCACCATCTGCTCAACCCCATCCTCACCGCGGGGCTGGCGGCGGGGCACCGGGCGGTGGCCTGCCCCGACCCCATGGCCCCCGACCGTCTGGCCCACGTCCTGTTCCCCGATCTGGCCCTGGCCTTCGTCTCCTCCAGCCCGGAGCAGCCCTGGCCCCACCGGGCCTACCGACGCCTGCGGCTGGACGCCATGGTGGACGCCGACGCCTGCCGGGCCGCCAAGCCCCGGCTGCGCTTCACCCGCCGGGTGGCCGCCGCCCTGACGGAGGAGGCGGTGGCGGGGCTGGCCCAGGCCAAGGCCGCCCACGACAGGCTGGAGCGGCTCTATAACCCCTTTGTGGACTTCGACGCCGTGATGGACACCGCCGACCGGCTGGCGGACGAAATCCTCTCCTTGGACCGGATCTAAAAAACTGCGGGACGCTATCGCCGGATAGCGTCCCGCGTATTTTTACAACCGTCGGACAGTGTACAGCCTTTGGGACCGCAGAGCAGTTACAACCCATGGGACAGTTACAGCCAATCGGACAAAACATCGTTCAGGGTGGTAGGCGTCACGCCGTTGCGCACCACAAGGCCGCTGAGCTCATCAATGCGGGCGGCACTGCACGTCACATGGGGCACGGACGCCCTGGCTCCGCCCCGCTCAGCCACCTGTATCCCATAGCTCTCGCAGGAATACGGACCGACATCCATCTCGTCAATGAGGATCGAGTAATCATATACGCGGATCGCGCCGGTCTCATCCGCAAGATCCAGGGTTTTCAGGAACAGCTCACGCATGATTGAGTTCACCTCTCTTTCGTTGGGTTATCCCCATTATCACCAAGATTTTTCCATTTCGCAAGGGAAAGAAACCGCATAATTCGACAAAATTCGACACGGATACAAGATATGGAAGTATACGGGGAGTTTTCAACACCAATTCTGGTTGCGGTACATATTTCCATGTAAAAATTATGTAAAAATGCACAAAAAGTCCAGGGAAGACACTTTGTCTCCCCTGGACTTTACGAACTGTAAATTTCTGGGTTTTCTCAGCCCTTAGCGGCCTTAAATCCCTTAATGGCCTCCGCCAGCATGGGCCCGACCTTAAACAGATCCCCCGTAATCCCATAAGTAGACGCGTCAAAAATCGGCGCGCTGCCGTTCTTATTCACGGAGATGATGCACTCAGAGTCCTGCATCCCCGCCAGATGCTGAATCGCGCCGGAAATGCCCAGAGCCACATAGATCTTCGGGTGCACGGTCTTGCCCGTCTGCCCCACCTGATGATCCACGCCAATCCAGCCCGCGTCCACCACCGCGCGGGACGCGCCAACCACGCCGCCCAGCACGTTGGCCAGCTCCTCGGCGATCTCAATGCCCCGGGTGGGGTTGGAGCTGATGCCGCGGCCCACGGCTACCACCACGTCCGCGCCGATGAGGTCCACCAGCTTCTTGGCGGACTTCTTGATCTCGATGAGGTCCACGTGGATGTCGTCCCTGCTCAGCTGCACGTCGATGTGCTCGAGCACGGTCTGCTGGCTCTTGGCCTCGTCGAAGGCCTGGGTCTGCATCACGCCGGGGCGCACCGTGGACATCTGGGGACGGTAGTCCGGGCACACGATGGTGGCCATCAGGTGCCCGCCGAAGGCCGGACGGGTCATCTTCAGGTTCTTGGTGTCCTCAAAGGGGGTGTTGTCCACGTCGATGGTGGAGGTGGTCTTGAGGAACGCCTTGTACTTCTCCACATCCACGTCCAGGTGGGTGCAGTCCGCCGTCAGGCCGGTGTGCAGCCGCGCCGCCACACGGGGGCCCAGATCCCGGCCGATGTTGGTGGCCCCGATGAGGAACACCTCCGGCTTCTTGTCCTCCACCAGGTCGCACAGCACCTTGGTGTACGCGTCGGTGGTGTAGTCCTTGAGCAGCTCGTGGTCGCAGATGTACACCTTGTCCGCGCCGTAGCCGCCCAGGGCCTTGGCGTACTGCTCGTTCACGCCGCTGCCCAGCAGCACGCCGCACAGCTCCACGCCCAGGTCGTCGGCCAGCTTCCGGCCCTCGCTCAGCAGCTGGTACCCGGTGCCCAGAATCACGCCGTCCCGCTGCTCACAAAATACCCACACGCCCTTGAAGGCGGCGGTGTCTTTACTATTATAGGCCATGTTCAAGCTCCCCTCTCCTTAAATAATGTGTTTGTCCCCGAGCATGGACACCAGCTGCTCGCAGGCGGCCTTGTCCGCCCCCTCGATCATGGTGCCCTTGCCCTTCACCGGGGGGGAGAAGGACTTGTATACCTGGGTGGGGGAGCCCTTCAGGCCCACGTTCTCCACGGGGCCGACCCACTTGCTCTCCTTCAACGCCTCGTAGTCCCACACGGCGTAGGGCTTGGAATAGCACTCCATCACCCCGGGCACGCTCATGTACCGGGGGGTGTTCAGCTCCTTGATGCAGGTGAGCACGCAGGGGGTCTGCACCTTGATGGTCATGTACCCGTCCTCCAGCTCCCGCCGCACGGTGAGCACGCCGTCCTGGAAGTCGATGGCGGTGACGTAGGTCACCTGGGGCAGGTTCAGCTTCTCGGCGATCTGGGGGCCCACCTGGGCGGTGTCGCCGTCGATGGCCTGACGGCCGCACATCACGATGTCCCCCTGCTCCACGCCGATCTTCTCGATGGCGGCGGCCAGGGTGTTGGAGGTGGCCCAGGTGTCGGCCCCGCCGAACTCACGGGCGGACACCAGGTACGCCTCGTCCGCGCCCATGGCCAGGCACTCCCGGAGCATGGACTCGGTGGGGGGCGGGCCCATGGACACCACGCACACCTTCACGTTCTCCTGGGTCTCCTTGATCTGGAGGGCCGCCTCCAGGGCGTTCATATCGTCGGGGTTGGAGATGGTGGCCATGGCCGCGCGGTCCATGGTGCCGTCCGCCTTGACCGCCACCACGCCGGAGGTGTCCGGCACCTGCTTGACACAGACAATGATTTTCATGGTGTTTCTACCTCCTTATTTCATGATCGCGCCGGAAATGACCATGCGCTGCACCTCAGAGGTGCCCTCGTAGATCTCGGTGATCTTGGCGTCCCGCATCATCCGCTCCACCGGGTAGTCCCGGGTGTAGCCGTAGCCGCCGAACAGCTGCACACAGCGGCGGGTTACGTCGGAGGCGGTCTCCGCCGCCACCAGCTTGGCCATGGCCGCGTCCACGCCGAAGGCCTCGTGGTTCTGCTTCTTCATGGCGGCGGCGTACACCAGGTACTTGGCGGCGGTGGTCCGGGCGTGCATATCCGCCAGCTCGAACTGGGTGTTCTGCTGCTTGGCGATGGGACGGCCGAACTGCACCCGCTCCTTGGTGTAGGCGATGGTCTCATCGATGGCACCCTCCGCCAGGCCCAGGGCCTGGGCCGCGATGCCGATCCGCCCGCCGTCCAGGGTGGCCATGGCCTCGTTGAAGCCCTTGCCCTGCCTGCCCAGCATCCGGTCGCCGGGGATCACGCAGTCCTCAAAGATCAGCTCGCAGGTGGAGGAGCCGCGGATGCCCATCTTCTTCTCGTGCTTGCCCACGGAGAAGCCCTTGTCGGTGCGCTCCACGATGAAGGCGGACAGCTCCTTGGTCTTGCGGCCCCGCTTCTCGATGATGCCGGTGATGGCGATGACGATGAACACGTTGGCGTAGCCCGCGTTGGTGATGAAGATCTTGGAGCCGTTGAGCACCCAGTCCCCGTTCTCATTCTTCACGGCGGTGGTCTGCTGGCCCTGAGCATCGGTGCCCGCCCCCGGCTCGGTGAGGCCGAAGGCCCCGATCCACTCGCCCGAGCACAGCTTGGGCAGGTACTTCTGCTTCTGCTCCTCGGTGCCGTACTCAAAGATGGGGTTGCAGCACAGGCTGGTGTGGGCGGACAGGATGACGGACGTGGTGCCGCACACCTTGGCCAGCTCCTCCACCGCCATCACGTAGCTCAGGTAGTCCGCCCCGGCCCCGCCGTACTGCTTGGGCAGGTAGATGCCCATCATTCCCAGCTTGGCCATCTTCTTGACCGTCTCCTCCGGGAACCGCTCCTCCTCGTCCACGTCCGCCGCGATGGGCTTCACCTCGTTCTCCGCGAACTCCCGGAACAGCTTCTGGAGCATCTGCTGCTCTTTCGACAGTTTGAAATCCATGCTTGTTTTCCTCCTCTGCCGCGATTATGCCTTGGGGGGCATGACGGTGGCCATGCCGGTGATGACGGGATCGCCCTTCTGGTTGGTGACGATGGTCTCCAGCTTCAGGCGGTTCTTCTCCGGGACGCGCTCCACCACGGTGGCGGTGGCGGTGACGGTGTCCCCGATGTAGACGGGCTTGACGAAGCGCAGCTCCTGGCCCATGTAGATGGTGCCGGGGCCGGGCAGCTGCATCCCCAGCACGGCGGAGATAAAGCCGGCGGAGAGCATACCGTGGGCGATGCGGCCGTGGAACATCCCCTGGTCGGCTTCGACGGCGTTGATGTGAGCGGGGTTGAAGTCGCCGCTGTAGCCGGCAAAGAGGGTGATGTCCGCCTCGGTGATGGTCTTGGTGAAGGACGCGCTGTCGCCGATCTGGATGGTGTCGATGGTTTTCATGTGGGGATCCCCTTTCCTTATTTAACAAGTGTTTAAAAAGCGCAGAATGAACCGTTATTCATATTTATCATACTCGGCGAAATTCGAATTGTCAACTAAAATCCCTGAAAATTTTTTAAACTTCCTGACATAAACGCTAAAATAGACTTGACAAAAGATTGTCAATGCGTTATATTGGCGTTGAGTAATGAACCGTCATTCATAAAATTGGCCATAGGAACAGCCCTGCGCCCCGATAGGCGGGCAAGGGGCGGCTCAAGGAGGAAGTCTGAAAAATGGAGCAAAATGTGGGCATTGTCGGGCTGGGCGTGTACCTGCCCAAAACAAAAATGACGGCGAAGGAGATCTCCGAGGCCACCCAGGGCGTGTGGAGTGAGGACGCCGTGATCAACAAGCTGGGCATTGTGGAGAAGTTCGTCCCCTCCGGGGAGCCCTGCGACGGCACCCAGGAGATGGGCGCGCTGGCCGCGCTGGACTGCCTGAAGAACACCGGGGTGGACCCCCTGGAGATCGACGCCATCCTGTGTATCACCGAGGAGTGGAAGGAGTACCCCCTGACCACCTCCGCCTGCTATGTGCAGGACCGCATCGGCGCGAAAAACGCCTGGGGCGTTGACGTGCAGAACCGCTGCTGCACCTGCGTGTCCGCCATGAAGCTGGCCAAGGATATGCTGCTGGCCGACGATGAGATCAGCATGGTGCTGGTGTGCGGCGGCTACCGCAACTGCGACCTCATCGACTACACCGATAAGGACCTGTCCTTCATGTATGATCTGGCCTGCGGCGGCGGGGCCATTCTGCTGAAGAAGGGCTACGGCAAAAACCTGCTGCTGGGCACCCACCTGATGAGCGACGGCTCGGTGGTCCACACCTGCGGCGGGGAGATCGGCGGCATCCGCAACCCCGTCACCCCGGAAACCGTGGGCGAGCTGAACCGCCTGCGCCTGATGGATTCCGTGAAGATGAAGGGCCTGCTGAACACCGTGTCCATGCCCAACTGGCTGCACTGCATCGACGAGGCCCTGCGCAAGTCCGGCTTGACCCGGGCCGACATCGGCTTCCTGGACGTGCTGCACATGAAGCGTTCCGGACACAAGGGCCTGCTGGCCGAGCTGGGCATGAGCGAGGATCAGAGCATCTATCTGGAGAACTACGGCCACGTGGGCCAGATCGACCAGATTCTGGAGCTGAAGCTGGCTCTGGACGCGGGGAAGGTGACGGACGGGACGGTGGTTTCCATGATTGCCGCCGGAATCGGGTACACCTGGGCCGCGAACGTGATTCGTTGGGGGTGAGGATTCGATGAGTACCTTCCTCCAGGTATTTCTCCGCAGTTTGGAAACCGGCGGAGTCTACGCCCTGGCCGCTCTGGGTATCATCATTATTTTCCGGACCAGTAACATCACGCACTTTGCCCAGGGCTCCATGGGGATGTTCAACACCTTCGTGGTGGCTACCCTGGTGGCCAACGCCAAGCTGCCGCTGTGGCTGGCCACCCTCTGCGGCCTGTGCACCGCCATCGTTCTGGGCTGTCTGGTGGATTTCGTGATTATCCGGCGGGCCAAGAAGGTGTCCCCGGTGGCGAAGCAGATCATCACCCTGGGCCTGATCATGGTATTCGTGGGCCTCGCGCCCATGATCTTCGGCGTGGACCCGCTGAAGCTGCCCCGGTTTATTGAGTCGGGCGATCTGGACATCTTCGGCGCGCACCTCACCTATAACGGCCTGTTCAATATGGTGCTGGGCGTGGCGTTGATGCTGATCCTGTTTTACGTGCTGCAAAAGACCAAGATGGGCATCGCCATCCGCACCACCGCCTCCAACGAGCCGGTGGCCCGGCTGATGGGTGTGCCCACCCGGAACGTAACTCTGTTTGCCTGGGCCCTGGCGGCGTGCCTGGGGTGCCTGTCCGGCGTCATGATCGCGCCCACCACCTCGGTGACGCCCAACGTGATGGATCCCGTTCAGGTCAACGCCCTGATCGCCTGTGTGCTGGGCGGCTTCCAGACCTTCTACGGCCCGGTGCTGGGCGCGTACATCATCGCGGTGGGCACCAACCTGCTGTCCTTCTATGTGGACTCCACCTGGGGCGGGCAGCTCATGTACCTGCTGGTGCTGGTGTTTATCGTGTTCCGCCCCCAGGGACTGGTGGGCAAGAAATTTATCAAGAAGGTGTGAGGAGGGGAATGCAATGGACAAGATAACCGTACAGGGCCAGACACCGCCCTCCAACAGCAATCCGGCGGCCAGGGCATTCCGCAATCCCTACATCCGGTACATCCTGTTTGGCGTGGTCATCGCCCTGCTCCCCCTGCTGGCCAAGAGCGGCGTCATGCCCAGCTCCTTCCTGGTGAACCTGGGCGGCGTGCTGATCTACTCCATCGTGGCCCTGGGCTTGAACCTGCTGCTGGGCTACTCGGGGCTGATCTCCCTGGGCACGGCGGGCTTTATGGGCCTGGGGGCCTACATCTCCGGCTACCTCAGCGGCACGGTGGGCCTGCCCTTCCTGCTGACGGTGCTGATCGCCATCGCGGCGGCGGCGGTTATCGGCGTGCTGGTGGGCTTCGTCTCCCTGCGGGTGGCGGGCATCTATCTGGCCATCGCCACGCTGTGCGTCTCCGAGATTCTGCGGAAAACCTTTGAGGAGCTGGACCAGTTCACCGGCGGCTTCTCCGGCCTGACGGCGGGCTATCCCACTTTGTTCGGCTTCAAGCTGAGCCGGGAGGCCACCTTTGTGCTGCTGACGGCGGCGTTGGTGCTGGTGATGATGCTGACGCACAATCTGGTCAACGGGCAGATGGGCCGCGCCCTGCACGCCATGCGCGGCAGCGAGGTGGCCGCCCAGGCCATGGGCGTTTACCTGCTGAAGTACCGCCTCATCGTGTTCGCCATCGCCTCCGCTTACGCGGCGTTGGGCGGCGCGCTGTATATGCACTTCATCAAGTTCTCCTACCCCGCCGTGTGGATTCTCACCCTGTCGCTGAACATTCTGGCGGTGGTGGTGATCGGCGGCCTGCGTTCCATCTACGGCACCGTTATCGGCGCGCTCATCGTGTTCGCCGTGCCGGATCTGCTGCTCAAGCGGATCCCGGTCATCGGCGGCATCGACGGCATCGCCTACATCTTTACAGGGGTGCTCATCATCCTGGTGGTGATGTTCTACCCCAGCGGCGTGGTGGGCATTGGCCACGACATCAAGCGGCTGATCAGCCGCGGGAGGAAGGGAGGGGCCGGAAATGGCTAAGGCCACCCACAGCGGCGCGGCACTGGCGGACGGCCTGGTGCTGGACATACACGACCTGTCCATCCAGTTCGGCGGTCTGAAGGCGGTGGAGGCCCTCTCCTTCCACGTGAAGGAACAGGAGATCTTCGGCCTCATCGGACCCAACGGCGCGGGCAAGACCACCGCCTTCAACTGCATCACCCAGTTCTACCACCCCGACCGGGGCCAGGTGGTGTTCCGCGCCCGGGACGGACGGGTGCTGGATCTGGTGGGCCTGCCGGTTCACGATATCATCCGCCTGGGCCTGGTGCGCACCTTCCAGAACGTGGAGGTCATCAAGGAGCTGACCCTGATCGACAATGTGCTCATCGGTGCCCACACCGATTTCAAGGCCACCATCCTCGAGCAGGCCCTGCGCCTGCCCCGGGCCCGGCGGGAGGAGCGGGAGATGCGGGCCAAAGCCGTGCGCGCGCTGGAGTTCATGGGCATCGCCCACCTGAAGGACGCCCCCGCCGGAGGCCAGCCCTATGGCGTGCTGAAAAAGGTGGAGATGGCCCGCACCCTCATGGCTCAGCCCAAGCTCATCATCCTGGACGAGCCGGCCGCCGGATTGAACGACTCCGAGACGGCGGAGCTGGCGGAGACCATCCGCCGGATGCGGGACGAGTACCGCTGCACCATCCTGCTGGTGGAGCACGATATGCGCCTGGTGATGAACATCTGCGACCGGATCTGCGCCATCTCCTTCGGCCAGTTCCTGGCCTGCGGCACCCCCGGGGAGATCCAGGGCAATAAGCTGGTCCAGGAAGCCTATCTGGGAGAGGAGGAGCCGGAATGAAGCAGCCAGCCCTTTCCATCCAGGGCCTGAAGGTGCGCTACGGGGCCATTGAGGCCGTCAAGGGAATCGACATCGAGGTGCACGAGGGCTCGGTGGTGGCCCTGCTGGGGGCCAACGGAGCCGGAAAGACCTCCACCCTGCGCACCATTTCCGGCCTGACCCCGGCGGCCGGGGGGAAGATCGAGTTCTACGGAAAAGACATCACCAACATGGACACCGAGAAGATCGCCCGGCTGGGCATCGCCCAGTCCCCCGAGGGGCGGCAGATCTTCGGCGATCTGACCGTGGAGGAGAACCTCAAGGTGGGCGCGTTCACGGTGAAGGACAGGAAGGTGATCCAGAAGAACTACGAGCGGTGCTACCACTATTTCCCCCGCCTCCAGGAGCGGAAGAAGCAGATGGCCTACACCCTGTCCGGCGGCGAGCTGCAAATGCTGGCCATCGCCCGGGCACTGATGTCCGACCCCAAGATCCTGCTGCTGGACGAGCCCTCCCTGGGCCTGGCCCCCCTGGTGGTCCGGGACATCTTCGAGATCATCAAGGAGATCAAGGAGGAGGGCACCACGGTGGTGATCGTGGAGCAGAACGCCTTGCAGACCCTAAAAATCGCGGACTACGGCTACGTGCTGGAGGTTGGCGAGCTGAGTATGTCCGGCGAGGCCAATGTGCTCATACGGGACCCCAAGCTGGTGGAGGCGTACCTGGGCGGCTGAGAATACAGGTTCTAAGACCGCCACCCCAAGTTGTCTTACGTGGAGGATTCCACTGAGGCATAACAAACATTAGGAGGAAAAGAAATGAAAAAACTGACTGCTCTGCTGCTGGCCGCCATGATGCTGTTCTCCCTGGCTGCCTGCGGCGACAAGCCCAACGCGGAAAACACCAATCCCCCCAGCCAGCAGACCAACGGCGGCACCGAAACCAAGGAACCCGGCGGCGAGAAGCAGTATTCCCAGGGCGTGACCGACACCGAGATCAAGATTGCCAACTCCGCCGCCACCTCCGGCGCGTACGCCCCCGTGGGCGTGCCCTTCAACGCCGGCATCCAGGCCTACCTGAACATGGTGAACGAGGCCGGCGGCATTGACGGCCGGAAGATCACCTTCCTGCACACCGATGACGAGTTCGACCCCGTCAAGGGCAAGGCCGCCCTCCAGAACTTTGTGGAGGACGAGAAGGTCTTCGCCATTGTGGGCCACTTCGGCACCCCCGTGGTGGGCGCGACCATTGAGGATCTGAAGGACTACGGCATCCCCGCCGTCTACTTCGCCACCGGCATCGGCCAGCTGTACGCCGAGGGAGCCAAGACCAACGCCGACGGCTATAACATCTTCCCCGTGCAGCCCATCTACACCACCGAGGGCCAGATCATGGTGGCCCGGGGTGTGGGCACCTTCAAGGCCACCAAGATCGGCATCATCTACACCAACGATGACGCGGGCAAGGATATGCTCACCGGGGCCGAGGCCAAGTGCAAGGAGCTGGGCATTGAGTACCAGGCCGAGCAGGTCACCGCCGGGTCCTCCGACGTGTCCGCCGCCGTCACCGCCATCAAGAACAGCGGCGCGGACTTCATCGTGTGCGCCTCCATCCAGGCCACCATGCCCACCATCGTCAAGGAGCTGGCCGCCCAGGGCAACACCGCCCCGGTGATCACCACCTACGTGAACGTGTCCGACGCCATCCCGCCCCTGGTGGCCGCCGATATCAAGGGCAAGTTCGACGTGTACGGCAACGGCTGGGTGGACTACTATGACGAGGAGAACCTGGCCCTCTACACCGAGTGGGTGGGCAAGATCGACCCCGCCTACGGCATGAACGCCTACGCCCAGACCGGCTGGATCGCCGCCCACTTCTTCTGCGAGGGCCTGCGCCGCATCGAGGGCCAGGACATCACCTGGGAGAACTATATGAAGGCCCTGGAACAGGCCCCCATCCAGAACCCCTTCGGCGGTCTCATCGACTACACCAACGGCAACCGCGCCGGCACCCAGGTGATGAACCTGTCCAAGATCACCACCGAGGGCGAGGGCGGCTGGGAGCTGGTGGACGAGCTGCGCAGCATGGA
>CANSSJ010000055.1 GCA_947649625.1 uncultured Bacillota bacterium
TGAACACCAGCAGCTCGTCCCGGTTACTGGCCTCCCACTGGAGACAGGGGCCGTCTCCCTCCTTGTACTTCTGGTCGCTGGCCATCCGCAGGGACTGGGGGGTGATCTTTTTCAGATAGCCCTCCCGGGAGAAGAACAGGTGAACCGGGTAGTCGGGGACCTCCTCCTCCACCGTCATCACCGGCTCGTCCATGTGGTCGTATACGATTTCCGTCCGTCGGGGGAGGTTGTACTTCTTTTTGACCTCTGTCAGCTCGTCCACGATGATCTTCCGGATGCGCTTGGGGGAGTTGACAATATCCTCCAGGTCGGCGATCTCATCGGCGAGGGCGTCCACCTCCTGGGTGCGCTTGAGAATATACTCCTTGTTGATGTTCCGCAGGCGGATGTCGGCCACGTATTCCGCCTGGACCTGGTCGATGCCGAAGCCGATCATCAGGTTTGGGATGACCTCGGCGTCCTCCTCGGTGTCCCGGATGATCTTGATGGCCCGGTCGATGTCCAGCAGAATCCGCCGCAGGCCCTTCAACAGGTGCAGCTTCTCTTTCTTCTTGCTCATGGAGTAGTACACCCGCCGGCGCACCGACTCCATCCGCCAGGCGGTCCACTCCTCCAGAATTTCCCGCACCCCCAGCACCTTGGGGAAGCCGGCGATGAGGATGTTGAAGTTGCAGGACTGGCTGTCCATCAGGGGGGTCATTTTAAAGAGCTTGGCCATCAGCTTCTCCGGGTCGGTGCCCCGCTTTAAGTCGATGGTCAGCTTCAGGCCGGACAGGTCGGTCTCGTCCCGCATGTCGGCGATCTCCTTCACCTTGCCCAGCTTGATCAGCTCGGTCACCTTGTCCAGAATGGCCTCGGAGGTGGTGGAGTAGGGGATCTCATAGACCTCGATGAGGTTCTCTTCCTTCACATAGCGCCACCGGGCCCGGACCTTGAAGGAGCCCCGGCCGGTGCGGTAGATGTCCGCCAGGGCGGCCCCGTCGTAGAGCAGCTCGCCGCCGGTGGGCAGGTCGGGGGCCTTGAGGGTGGCCATGATGTCGTGGTCGGGGTTTTTCAGGAAGGCGATGGTGGTGTCGCACACCTCCCCCAGGTTGAAGCCGCACAGGTCGCTGGCCATGCCTACGGCGATGCCCTTGTTGGCGCTGACAAGCACGTTGGGGAAGGTGGTGGGGAGCAGGGTGGGCTCCTTCATCTTGCCGTCGTAGTTGTCCACAAAGTCCACGGTGTCCTGGTCGATGTCCCGGAAGAGCTCGGCGCAGATGGGGTCCAAACGGGCCTCGGTGTACCGGCTGGCGGCGTAGGCCATGTCACGGGAGTAGACCTTGCCGAAGTTGCCCTTGGAGTCCACCAGGGGATGGAGCAGGGCCCCGTAGCCCCGGCTGAGACGGACCAGGGTGTCGTAGATGGCGGCGTCTCCGTGGGGGTTGAGCTTCATGGTCTGGCCTACGATGTTGGCCGACTTGGTCCGCCCGCCCCCCAGCAGCTTCATCTGGTACATGGTGTACAGCAGCTTGCGGTGGGAGGGCTTGAAGCCGTCGATCTCCGGGATGGCCCGGGAGATGATGACCGACATGGCGTAGGGCATGTAGTTGATCTCCAGGGTCTGGGTGATGGGCTGCTCCAGCACCTCCGCCCGCAGACCCATCACGTTAGGGTCCATCTTCCGGGCTTTATTCTCATTTGGCGTTTTCTTCTTGGCCATTTGGTTCAGTCCTATCTAATATCCATTTTAAAGGGTTGTTTTGAATGTATTCACGGGTGGCTTGCAAATCAGTGTCGTTGCGGATAATGTGATCGTAATAATCCTCCTGCCAGGGGGAGTAGCCAATACGTTTGGAGGTCATCGACTTTAAAGCGTTGATAATTTGCGGAAGGCTTGCGGTTTTGCCTGTGGGACCCGACCACCTGGGCGGGTCACTCTTTACAGGCTCCAAATAAACTAACAGGTGAACATGGTCCGGCATGATGACATAGCAATCAATATAGGCATTACAGTAAATTTGATGTACACTTTCAATTAAAGTGCGAAGTGTATCCCCCGCGGGGGTAAGGCAGATGATGGGTTGTAAATTGGGGGATGGCCCGCCCAGGTGGTCGGGCCCCACATACAGATAGGTGGTTTCCGTGGGGGTCTGTATGGAACATAAAATATCTTCATGTCTTACCTTTGTGTTAAAGGTGACAAAATAATACCCTGGAGAGGAGTAGTTGTATCCTTTTAAACGTTGAGGTTTATGATGCTTTTTTGTTTCATCAAGCATAAAACTATCACCTAAGCTGAGAGATGGCCCGCCCAGGTGGTCGGGCCCCACATATTAGGTGGGCGAGCTCCACACAGTTCTTTATTCACAGTTATGTTCCAGCAAATTCCGCAGTTCGTTCACCCGCAGAGGCCAATTTGAGCCGTCCAGCCCCTCTTGAGAGGCGGTCTGAAAGACCAGGAGCAGCTCCTCTGTCACATCGGGGCACCGCTCCGGGTACAGGGACAAGATTCCGTAAACCGCATTTAAATCGGTGTAGTCCGGCCCCGTACCCTCTGCCAATATGAGGGCACGCTCCATCACCAGCAGCTCAGAGATAACCTGACAGTATGGAATCTCCAAGCCGGCCTGCCGGTACTCTGTTACGATGTTTTCTCCCGACGATGCCGCGGAAAGCCACATCCGCCGCATAGTGTCCTCGTTCCGGGCCGCCTCCTGCCGCCAGAGAGCGGCAAAGACGACGGTGGAGACCAAGAGCAGAACGCAGAGAAGGGGAAACGCTTTTTTCTTCATTGCAGCCTCCTACGAAATATCCGCCAGC
The DNA here is from genome assembly GCA_947649625.1 of uncultured Bacillota bacterium. Taxonomy (GTDB): domain Bacteria; phylum Bacillota; class Clostridia; order Oscillospirales; family Oscillospiraceae; genus Lawsonibacter. The sequence continues at coordinate 2,803 of CANSSJ010000055.1, forward strand.
TCCAAAAACTCGTGGCCGTGGTCGGCGATGTGGTTCTTTCGGCCGGTGAGGTCGTCCCCCAGGAGGAGGTCGAACATCCGGGCGGTCTGTTCCACGTCTTCGGGGACGACCCGGATGAGCCGCCGGGTGTCGGGGGACATGGTGGTCAGCCACATCATCTCCGGCTCGTTCTCGCCCAGGCCCTTTGAGCGCTGAACGTCGTATTTCTTCCCCTGGAGGGTGGCCACAATATCGTCCTTCTCCTTGTTGGAGTAGGCGAACCATGTCTTTTCCTTGCAGGTGATCTCAAACAGGGGGGACTCGGCGATGTAGACATACCCCTCCTGGATGAGGGTGGGGGTGAGGCGGTAGAGCATGGTGAGCACCAGGGTTCTGATCTGGAAGCCGTCCACGTCGGCGTCGGTGCAGATGACAATTTTGTTCCACCGCAGGGCGGACAGGTCGAAGGCGGCCATATCCTTGGCCCGCTTGTCGTGGACCTCCACCCCGCAGCCCAGCACCTTTAACAGGTCGGTGATGATCTCGCTCTTGAAGATCTTGCCGTAGTCGGCCTTGAGGCAGTTGAGGATCTTGCCCCGGATGGGCATGATGGCCTGGAACTCCCCGTCCCGGGCCTGCTTCACGCTGCCCAGCGCCGAGTCGCCCTCCACGATATACAGCTCGCTGCGGTTCACGTCCCGGGTGCGGCAGGGGACGAACTTCTGTACCCGGTTGGAGATATCCATGGAGCCGGTGAGCTTCTTCTTGATATTCAGCCGGGTCTTCTCCGCGTTCTCCCGGGCCCGCTTGTTGATGAGCACCTGCTCGGCAATCTTCTGAGCGTCCTGGGGATTTTCAATGAAGTAGACCTCCATCTGAGAACGGAGAAATTCCGTCATGGCCTCCTGGACAAATTTGTTGTTGATAGCCTTTTTGGTCTGGTTCTCATAGGAGGTCTGGGTGGAGAAGTTGTTGCTCACCAGCACCAGGGCGTCCTGGATGTCGGGGAAGGTGATTTTGCTCTCCCCTTTGGTGTACTTGTTCTGTCCCTTGAGCCAGCCGTCGATGGCGGAGACGAAGGCGGAGCGCATGGCCTTCTCCGGGGAACCGCCGTGCTCCAGCCAGGAGGAGTTGTGGTAGTGCTCTACAATCTGCACCTTGTTGGAAAAACAGAGGGACACCGACAGCTTCACCTTATACTCCGGCTTGTCCGCCCGGTCCCTTCCCTTCCGCTCGGTCTGCCAGAACACCGGGGCGGTGAGGGCGTCCTCCCCGGCCAGCTCGGCCACGTAGTCCACAATGCCGTTTTCATAGTTGAAGTCGGTGGTCTCGAACTTCCCGCCCACCTGGTTTTTGAACCGGAAGGTCACCCCGGCGTTGACCACCGCCTGACGCTTCATCACGTCCAGATAGTAGTCCACCGGGATGGCGATATCGGTGAACACCTCCAGGTCGGGCTTCCAGCGGATGGTGGTGCCGGTTTTTTTGCCCCGGTCGGTGGGCTCGGATTTCAGGCCGCCGACGTTCTCCCCCTTCTCAAAGCGGAGGGTGTACTTCTTCCCCTCCCGCCACACGGTGACGTCCATAAACTCGCTGGCGTACTGGGTGGCGCAGGAGCCCAGGCCGTTGAGGCCCAGGGAGTACTCGTAGTTGTCCCCGCCCCCGTTGTCGTACTTGCCGCCGGCGTACAGCTCGCAGAAGACCAGCTCCCAGTTGAATTTCTGCTCCTTCTCGTTCCAGTCCACCGGGCAGCCCCGGCCCTGGTCCTCCACCTGGATGGAGCCGTCCTCAAAGCGGGTGACGGTGATGAGAGAGCCGTGGCCCTCCCGGGCCTCGTCGATGGCGTTGGACATGATCTCAAAGACGGCGTGCTCGCAGCCCTCCAGCCCGTCGGAGCCGAAAATCACCCCCGGGCGCTTGCGCACCCGGTCGGCCCCCTTCAGGGCGGAGATGGAGTCGTTGCCGTAGCTTTTCTTCTGTGCCATGGTGATACCTCATTTTCTCAGGGGTACATAAACCCAATATATCAATCTATATATTACCAGAAGGCCAAGGGAAAAGTCAATGTGAACCTGACAGGGAAAAGGCCAAGAAAAAAGACACGACTGTGTCGTGCCTTTTTTCTTGGAATAAGCGGTTGAAACCGATTTTCTTTCAGGTATGGGCCAAAACCAAATCGAAGCCCAGCGCAGCGGGTTCGATTTGGAAAGAGGAGCAAGGAAGCGGAGCGGATAGCGATTTTTATAAAAAATCGCCGGAGCAAAGCGGACTTTGCCCCGACGTGGAGCGAGTGACGAGGCTCGAACTCGCTACCTCCACCTTGGCAAGGTGGCGCTCTACCAGATGAGCTACACTCGCAACAGTGGCTATTATAGCGGCACCCGGAAGAAAAGTCAACCCCCAAAATTTAAAATCAGGAAAATTTTTCAGGCGGCGGGTTGGGACAGGATACCCTCCAGAACCCCCTGATGAACAGGGCGCAGCTCCTTCAGCCCGCACAGGTCGGCCGGCCGCACCAGGGCCGGGGGCTTGGGCAGCTCCGCGGCGCCGCAGTTCTCCAGCAGGCCGGCCACAAACTGGGAACAAAAATAATGGTGCCTGCGCTGGAGGGACAGATTGAAGTAGCAGGCGAACACTCCCAGGACGTTATAGTGGTACTCCTCCCGTTGGGCGTACATAGAGCGCAGCTTCCGCCGCAGGCGGAAATAGGTCTCTTCGCTCACCTCCAGCTCGTACAGGCAGCAGGGGACCGCCCGGCGATGGACCGTGACCTGTTCCTCCACCAGACCAGCGGGCAAGGCCAGGTAGCGGTACTTTCGGGCGAAGCTGTAAAAGGGGCCGTCCGGGCCGTCCAGGCCGATGGAGGCATGGGTATAGCTGTCCCGGGTGGCAAAGTGGATCAGACGGGAAAACCAGGTCCCCGACCGGGTGAGCAGTATGTAGATCGTGCGCTCCGACATGGAATACGCCTCCCTTTGACTTGAGTTTGCCTCTGCTGTTGGATCAATGCTAACATGAGAATTCTAAAATGACCTGAAGGAAAGATTAAGATTTTCTGAAATTGAAAATAAAATAGTAAACCAATAAAATTTATGGTTGACAAATAAGGAAATGAATTGTATACTAGCCTAGAAAACGGCTTACAATTAAAAAGGAGCGGATGAAACAATGGAAACAAAGAAAAAAAGCAGAATTTATGCCCTGGCGATGACCGCTGTGATGGCGGCGGTTATCGCGGCGGTGGCTCCCTTCTCGATTCCGGCGGGGGAGATATCCTTTACCCTTTGCACCTTCGTACTCTATCTGGCGCCCTATATCCTGGGCTGGAAGGGGGCGGCAACGGCCACTCTGGTTTATATCCTGGTGGGGATGGTGGGTATGCCGGTGTTCAGCGGCTTCAAGGCGGGGCTGAGCGTGCTGGCCGGTCCTACGGGCGGCTACATCCTGGGCTATATTCCCATGGTGATTCTGGCCGGACTGGCGGTCAAGGCATTTCCGAAAAATCGGGCGATTCAGCTGGGCGGTATGATTCTGGCCACTGCGGTCCTTTATACATTCGGAACCGCTCTGTTCTGTTTCCAGACCGGCGCCACGGTAGATAAGGCCCTCTGGGTCTGTGTCATCCCCTTCATTCCCTTCGATCTGGGGAAAATGGCCGTAGCTACCGCGCTGGGCCCCGTTTTGCGGGACCGGCTGATGAAAGCCAATATCCACCCGGAGGACTGACGTGTTCCCTCTCATTCCGCTGTCTCAGATATATTCTGGGACGGCGGGATTTTTTCTTGCTTTCCAGAGGAACGGGCAATATAATAGAGATGAAAAAATTTTTTGTCTGCGCAATAAAACGATCCTTTCGCGCGTTTCTGATATGACAGGAGAAATGGACTATGCTGGCTGCATTAAGCGTCCAGACAACAGAAGAGGAGAACGAGCGCCGCCGGCGGGAGCTGGACGGGCTCCTGCTCCGGGTGGGGCGGGGGGACCGGGAGGCCTTCGCCCGGCTTTACAGCCTGACCCGGGGGGCGGTGTACGCCCTGGCGCTGTCCCTGCTCGGGGACAGCCACGAGGCCCAGGACGTGGCCCAGGACACCTTTGTCAAGGTGTGGGAGAGCGCCCCCTCCTACCGGTCAGAGGGCTCGCCCATGGCCTGGCTGCTCACCGTGGCCCGGAATCTGGCCCGGTCCCGTCTGCGCCGGAGCAGCCGGCAGGCGGAGCTGGACGAGGAGGAATGGAACGCCATCCCCGCCGACGCCCCGGCCGTTGCCCCGGAGGACCGGGCGGTCCTCCAGGAGGCGCTGTTCCGGCTGGGGGCGGAGGAGCGGAAGGTCGTCCTCCTCCACGCCGTCACCGGCCTGAAGCACCGGGAGATCGCCCAGCTGCTGGGGCTGCCGCTGTCCACCGTCCTGTCCAAATACCACCGCGGGCTGAAAAAATTAAAGGCCCTGATGAAAGGAGAGAGCGACCGATGACCGACCGGGAACTGGAACAGAAGCTGGCGCAGGCAATTACACGCGCCGCCCCCGACGACTTGGAAGCGATCCTCTCCCGCTGCGGTGCGCAAAACGGGAGCGTGATGGAATTGAAAGAGCTGAGATCCAATCAGGACATCATTGATGTGGAAGTCACCGAGGTAAAGCCGAAAAGGAAGCTCCGGCCCTGGCTGGCCGCCGCCTGCGCGGCGCTGGTGCTGTTGGGTGCCGGGGGCGGCGGGCTGATGTATCACCAGAGCTACGCCGTGGCCTCGGTGGTGTCTCTGGATGTCAACCCCAGCATTGAACTGAAGGTCAACCGGAACGAGCGGGTCATCTCCTGCACCGCCCTCAACGAGGAGGCCGCCGCCGTCCTCTTCGACATGGGCGGCGGGGCCGACCTCAAAGGCACCAAGCTGGACGTGGCGGTGAACGCCATCGTGGGCGCCCTGGTGCGGGAGGGCTATCTGGACAGCATCTCCTCCGCCATCCTTATCTCGGTGGAGGACAACGACCAGGCCCGGGCCCAGCGGCTCCAGGCGGAGCTGGTGGCCTCGGTGGACGGTGTTCTCAAGACCCAGGCCCCGGGCACGACCGTTTTGAGCCAGGTGCTGGACGCGCAGGACGCCCCCGCACTGGATTACACCCCCTATGACAGCGGCCTGTCTGCCGGAAAGGCCGCGCTGGTGCGTAAGGTGATGGAGATGAACGGCACCATCGCCACCAACAGTACCACCGCCCTTGACAAGCTGGCCGCCCTGTCGGTGGAGGAGCTGAACGACCTGCTGGAGACGGGGGAGAAGCGCATCCCCATCGGCAAGAGCGCCGCCGCTCTGGCGGTGGACGAGTATGCCGGAACCACGGCCCTCAGCTCTCCCACCACCGACGTGGACCCGGAGCTGGAGGAGGGCGTCTATGAGGTGGAGCTGCACACCGCTTTCGGAGACTTCGACTACATCGTGGACGCATTTACCGGGAAGGTCCTCAGCGGGCAGAAGGATCTGCTGGATTATATAGCAGCCAGACAGGATTTGCCGGTGTACCCCGATACCCCTGCGGCTCCTGACACCCCTCCGGCGACTGAGCAAAATGTCGGGCAGGACCCCGGAAATTCAAATGTTGTCAGCGGTACGCTGATTGGAGAGGACGAAGCCAAAAAAGCCGCGCTGAACAACGCCGGACTGTCCAAGAGCGATGTTACCGACTGGAAGATCGAGCTGGACTGGGACGACGGCCGGCTGGAGTACGAGATCGAATTCTGGTGCGGGACCTCGGAGTATGAGTGTACGGTGGACGGCCACACCGGGGCCGTGTTGAAGAGTGAGATAGACCACCATGGAAGCGGCAGTACCGCGTCCTCTGCGGACGTGGGCCAGGAGGCCGCGAAACAGGCCGCGCTGACCCATGCGGGCCTGACTGCGGATCAGGTCACCGGCTGGGACATCGAGCGGGACTGGGATGACGGCCGGCTGGAATACGAGATCGAATTCTGGTGCGGGAACACCGAGTATGAATACACCATCGACGGCCACTCCTGTGCTGTTCTGGAGCACGAGTGGGACCACCATCAGGAGTATGGCCACCACAGCGACAGACACCACAGCTGAAAAAGAGCATCGGAGCAGACAGTGTTATGTCTGCTCCGATGCGGTTTTTCCAAACATGTCCGCGCTGTGACTTAAAAAAAGCCGGAGCAAGCGCTAATCGCTTGCTCCGCTGTGCAATAAGCGGTTAAAACCGATTTTCTTTCAGGTATGGGCCAAAGCCAAATCGAAGCCCAGCGCAGCGGGTTCGATTTGGAAAGGAGGAGCAAGGAAGCGGAGCGGATGGCGATTTTTATAAAAAATCGCCGGAGCAAAGCGGACTTTGCTCCGACGTGGTACGGCTGAAGGGATTCGAACCCCCGACCTACTGGTTCGTAGCCAGTCACTCTATCCAACTGAGCTACAGCCGCATACCGCAAAGAGGTTTTCTCCTTGACAGCTCCATTATTATAGCACAGGAGTATTTGAAATGCAAGAGGAATTTTCCGGTTTTTTCATTTTTTTTCGCCCCTCGGGGCTGCCGGGCAGATTCGGCAGCCCCGGGCGGTGTGTCATGTGGTCTCGGTCTGTTGAGTGGAGATGGTCTCCCGCTCCTTCAGCAGCTCCTCATAGAGCTGCATGGTGGTCCAGGAGCGGTTTGTCTCGGTAAGGACGGCTTTAAGCGGAATGGGGGGGAGCTTGGACACCCGGATGATCTCCAGCACCTGGTTGAGCAAAGCCTGGCCCATGTCGCAGAATACCAGCATGGACTCGGGCAGGGGAGAGGCCGGCTCAGCGGGGTCCCCCTTGCCGTAGGACAGGTCGTCCAGGGAGACATGGTAGCGGTCGGGCTCCACCGGCCTCATGCGCAGGCGGAGCATGGCGAAGATCTGCTTCAGCTTGGAGAACTGCTCTCCGGAGCAGTTATACATCAGGACGGTTCCGGCATTTTTCATCATCCGCACCTCACACATGGGCCAGGGCCTGTTCGATGTCGGCGATCAGGTCGGCGGCATCCTCGATGCCGCAGGAGAAGCGGACCAGGTCGGGGGTGATGCCGGCGGCTGCCAGCTCCTGGTCGTTCATCTGCCGGTGGGTGGCGGAGGCGGGGTGGAGGGTGCAGGTGCGGGCATCGGCCACGTGGGTCTCGATGGCGGCCAGCTTCAAATGCTTCATAAAGGTCTCGGCGGCGACCCGGCCCCCCTTGAAGCCGAAGGATACCACGCCGCAGGTCCCGTTGGGCATATACTTCTGGGCCAGCTCATAGTACTTGTCCCCCTCCAGGCCGGGGTAGGTGACAAAGCTGATCTTGGGATGGGATTTCAGATACTTGGCCACCGCCAGGGCGTTCTCACAGTGGCGGGGCATCCGGACGTGGAGGCTCTCCAGGCCCAGGTTGAGCAGAAAGGCGTTTTGGGGGGACTGGATGGAGCCGAAGTCCCGCATGAGCTGGGCGGTGCACTTGGTAATGAAGGCCCCGCCCTGGCCGAACTTCTCGGCGTAGGTGATGCCGTGGTAGCTGTCATCGGGGGTGCACAGGCCGGGGAATTTGTCCGCGTGGGCCAGCCAGTCAAACTTGCCGCTGTCCACGATGGCCCCGCCCACGCCGGCCCCGTGGCCGTCCATATACTTGGTGGTGGAGTGGGTGACGATATCACAGCCCCACTCGAAGGGCCGGCAGTTGACGGGGGTGGCGAAGGTGTTGTCGATGATCAGGGGCACGCCGTGGGCGTGGGCCGCCCTGGCGAACTTCTCAATGTCCAGCACGGTGAGGGCGGGATTGGCGATGGTCTCGCCGAACACGGCCTTGGTGTTGGGCTTGAAGGCGGCGTTTAGCTCCTCCTCGGTGCAGTCGGGGGAGACGAAGGTGAAATCAATTCCCATCTTCCGCATGGTGACGTGGAAGAGGTTGTAGGTGCCGCCGTAGATGGTGGAGGAGGCCACCACATGGTCGCCGCAGTTGGCGATGTTGAAGATGGCGTAGAAGTTGGCCGCCTGGCCGGAGGAGGTGAGCATGGCGGCGGTTCCGCCCTCCATGTCGCAGATCTTGGCGGCCACCATGTCGTTGGTGGGGTTCTGGAGGCGGGTGTAGAAGTAGCCGCTGGCCTCCAGGTCGAAGAGCTTGCCCATGTCCTCGCTGGTGGCGTACTTGAAGGTGGTGGACTGGACGATGGGAATCTGCCGGGGCTCGCCGTTGCCGGGGGTGTAGCCGCCCTGGACGCATTTGGTGTTAATTTTGTAATCGCTCATAAAGAACGCCTTCTTTCGTTGAAATCACTGTTAAGAGTAGCGGGAAATTTGGAAATTGTCAAGAGAATTTAGAAAACTCCCTCCCCCGCCAGCTCTTCCCACAGTACCGCCTCCTGGGCTGACAGGAGCTGGTGGCTGCGGTAGCTGACATTTCTCCCCCCGGCGGTGATCCTCACCTCCTCCACCCCTTCCGCCTGGGACAGGGTGAGGACGATGGAATAGTCTGCCAGGGTGAGGGAGATGTCGGTGAGGCCGCCGTACTGCTCGGACAGGTCCACCACCAGCACGCCGGGCTGTTCCTCGTCCCGGACACACTGGCGCAGGGCTACCCCTCTGGGGAAGGGGGAGTTCAGGCCCTCCTGGGTGGGCCCGGCCAGCAGAGCGGCCAGCAGGGCCTCGGGGGACAGTTCCCCCTCGTAGGGCTGGGGGACCAAGGCCGAACCGTGGCCCTCCTCTCCGGCGGAGCAGAACCAGAGGACGGGGCCGTCGGACAGCTCCGCCTCCTTTCCGCCGCAGGCGGACAGCAGGAGGGCCGCCGCCAACAGAACGGAGAGCCATCTTATGTTACGCACCGGGCCGCCCCCTCTCTGACTGTCTGGGTACATATCTGGGGAAGCCGGCGGTGAACAGACTGCCCTCCGGGCTGCGGGGCCGGGCGGTGACCCAGCCGCCGTGGCGGCGCACCGTGTCCCGGACGATGGACAGCCCCAGTCCGGTGCCGCCGGCGGCCCGGGACCGGGCCTTGTCCACCCGGTAGAAGCGGTTGAACACCTTGGGCAGGTCCTCCTCGGGGATGCCCACGCCGGTATCTCCCACCTCCAGCAGCACCTGGTCCCCGTCCCGGTACACCGAGACGAACACCCTGCCGCCGTCGTAGTTGTATTTGATGGCGTTTTCCACCAGATTGAAGCAGATTTGGGACAGATCGTCCTCGGTACACAGGATGAGGCAGTCGGGCTTGAGATTCTTCTCCACTGTCACCCCGGCGGCGTCGGCCACCGGCTGGAGCAGGACGACGGCGCGCTCCGTCACCTGGGAGACGTCCACCGGGAACTGCTGTCCGGCGGGCAGGCTGTCCAGCCTTGTGAGGGCCAGCAGATGCTCGGTGATGCGGGTGAGCCGCTCGGCCTCAGAGCCGATGTCCCCCACGAAGTCCCGCACCATGGCCGGGTCCATCTCGTCGGTCTGCAAAATGGAGTCGGCCAGCA
>CANSSJ010000056.1 GCA_947649625.1 uncultured Bacillota bacterium
GGCCGGGTGCCGTAGGCCAGCCCCCCCGCCTTCACGTTGGGACAGGAGATGTTCACCTCGATCATGTCCACCCCGGCGGCGGAGAGCTTTTCGCACATAATGCCGTACTCCTCCGGGGTGTTCCCCGAGATGTTGGCGATGATTTTGGTATCAAACTGCCGCAGGAAGGGCAGCTCCTCTGTGATAAAGGCGTCCACGCCGGGGTTTTCCAGGCCCACAGAGTTTAAAATACCCATGGGGGTCTCGGCGATGCGGGGGGCGGGGTTGCCGTTGCGGGGGTGGAGGGTGAGCCCCTTGGCGCAGATGCCCCCCAGCTCGGACAGGTCGTAGAATTGGCTGTACTCCCGGCCGAAGCCGAAGGTGCCGGAAGCCACGACAACCGGGTTTTTCAGGGTGACGCCGGCCAGGTCGACGGACATGTTAAGCATCCCAGTCCACCTCCTCCGCGTTGAACACCGGACCGTCCTTGCACACGTGCCTGACGGTGCCGTCCTTCATAGGCGTGGCGCACACGAGACACGCCCCCACGCCGCAGCCCATCCGCTCCTCCATGGAGACCTGGCAGGGTACGCCGAACTCCGCCGCGACTTTAGCGACGCTTTTCAGCATGGGCTTGGGCCCGCAGGCCAGAACGGCAGTGTAGCCGCCGTCCTTTTCCAACAGCTCCCGGACCTGACCGTCCACAAAGCCGTGGCGGCCCAGCGTCCCGTCGTCGGTACAGATGTAAGTCCGCTCGCAGTGATCCTGAAAGCGGCTGGTGATGGCAGGGAAAGCCTTGTCCCTGGTGCGGAAACCCAGCACTGCCGTCCGGGGCCATTCCAGACATTCCCCGTACTGCATCAGCGGCGGGACGCCGATCCCGCCCCCCACCAGCAGATAGCGTCCCGGCCGGGACACATCAAAGCCGTTGCCCAGGGGTCCGATCACATCCAGCTCGTCGCCCGCCTTCCGTTGAGACAGCCACTTCGTGCCCTCCCCTCGGGCCTCAAAAATCAGGGTGGCCAGGTCCTCCGGCTCGTCCCACCCTGCCCAGGCTACCGAGATGGGCCGGCGGAGCAGCTGGCCGTCGCCGCATTTGACGTGCAGGAACTGTCCGCCCCGCAGGCCGTCCCGCTCCACCATTTTGCCCACCTCCAGCACCATCCAGAAGGTGTTGGCGTCCAGCCGGTCCATTTCCACAATTCTGCACTTGCGCTCTACTTTCATAAAGGCTCACGCTCCCCGTAAGTTTTGTTTGATGGCCCTGGGGTCAATAAACTTGGGGTTCATAAATTTCACCTGTCCACACTGCTCACACTGGAACACCGCCAGCTCCATGGCCCCGGCAATGATGTTGGGCCAATCGCCCGTAAAGAAACCCTGACGGCCCAGCTGGAACTCGGACGCGCACACCGGCGTCATGGGCTGGCCACAGCAGCGCATCAGCTTGCCCAGGCGCTCCTGCTCGGCGTTTATCTCGTCCAGCTCCTTCCGTTCCCGCTCCAGAAAGGCCCGAAGGAGCTCTGGCTCGATGGGGCTGCCCTTTTCCAACAGGTCCCGGCATCGCACCACCTGGGGTACGTCCTGATACCGCTTCCGGCAGTCCGGGCACACCGGTTGGCTGATGTTGCCGCACACAAGGCTGTCGTTAAAAAGCCCCAGCTTTTTCCCGCAAAACGCGCAAAACTCCGCCATTTTAGCTCCTTTCTCTTTCACTCTGCTCTCATCGTTTCACTGCTTTTTCTATTTCTCCCAGGGCGGGCGCTTGTCCTTCCGCCTGCCGAAGCCCAGGAAACCGCCGCCCGTGGGTTCGGTTTGCTCCTCGTCCTCCGGGTCCTCGTCGTCGTCTTCCTCTTCACCATCCGGGTCCTCCGGGTCGAAATCGGCGGTGTACAGCTCCACCTTGCCGCATTTGGGGCAGGTGTACAGATCCACCTCATAGGTGTCGGCCAGCAGGGTCAGCAGCCCGCCCCCACCGTCCGCGCCGATAGAGAAATTTTCCAGCTTCAGCTCCATCTCCGCTCCGCAGGCGGGGCAGAGGACTTTTTTCTCTTCTTCCATGTTTTGTCCCCCTCTTGTGGGCCGCCGAGGGCGGCGGCCCCTACACAATAGTCACAAACTGCCTGATATCGTCCCGCATCTTGAGGGCGGCGTTCCGGGCGGCGGCGGCGAAGTCGTGCCCGTCCCCGCCCGTCTTCTGCCAGGCGCACATAATGCCCCGGGAGGAATTTACAATAGCCCCGTGGCCGTACTTGTCGAAGGCGTACCGCACGTCGTCCGCCGTCCCCCCCTGGGCCCCGTAGCCGGGCACCAGGAAGAAGGTCTTTTCCAGCCGCTTCCGCAGGGCGCGAATGTCGGAGGGATATGTAGCCCCGGTGACCGCCCCGGCCATGGTATAGCCGTACTTGCCCTCCGTCCCGGCGGCGATCCTCTCGTTCAGGTCGCCCATCACCTGGTAGACCAGCCGGTCCCCGGCCACGATGTCCTGCAATTCCCCGGAGCCGGGGTTGGAGGTCTTCACCAGCACAAAGACGCACTTGTCCTCAGATTTGGCGGCCTCCAGGAAGGGCCTGATGGAGTCGGAACCCATGTAGCCGTTGAGGGTGACGCAGTCGGCGTCGAAGGACTTAAAGACCTCCCCCTCGATCTTGGCTCCGGACAGCCACCCTTCCGCGTAGGCGGCGGCGGTGGAGCCGATGTCCCCCCGCTTGATGTCGGCGATGACAAAGAGGCCCTTCTCTCTGGCGTATTTTATGGTGCGCTCCAGCACCTCCATCCCCTGCCAGCCCAGGTTCTCGTAATAAGCCGCCTGGGGCTTGACGGCGGGGACAATGTCGCACAGGGCGTCGATGAGGCCCGCGTTGAACTGCCAGATGGCCTCCGCCGCCCCCCTCAGGCCGACCCCGTGCTCCTCAAAGGCGGCCTGGCGAATGTGCTCGGGGACGTACTCAATGCGGGCGTCCAGCCCAGCCACCGTGGGGTTCTTCATGGCCCGGATCTTATCCTGTAAAACGTCGAATGACATGGTATAACTCCTTCCTTTTTCCCAAGGCCCCCTTCGCAAAGGGGGCTGGCACGGCGAAGCCGTGACTGAGGGTTTCTCTACGAAAACCCTCCACCACCGCCTTCGGCGGCGGTCCCCCTCCCTTTCAAGGGAGGCTTTTCAGCTGTCCTGATAGATGACCTCGCCCCTGGCGATGGTGTATTTTACCTTTCCCTTCACCTTCCGGCCGGCGAAGGGGGTGTTGCGGGCCTTGGAGGCGAACTGCTCCGGGTCGATGGTCCACTCCTCGTCCGGGTCGAAGATGACCAGGTCGGCAACGGCCCCGATGGACATGTGGCCCCGGGCCAGGTGAAGGATGTCGGCGGGGTTGGTGGACATACGGCGGATCACGTCGGGCAGGTCCAGCTTTTTGGTGTGGTACAGCCGTGTGAGGGTGAGGGCCAGGCTGGTCTCCAGGCCGATCATGCCGCTGGGGGCCCGGCTGAGGGGCCGGGCCTTCTCCTCGGCGGAGTGGGGGGCGTGGTCGGTGGCGATCACGTCGATGGTGCCGTCCTTCAGCCCGGCGATGATCCCGTGGACGTCCGCCTTGGTGCGCAGGGGCGGGTTGACCCGTGCTATGGCCCCCTGGGTGAGCACCTCGTCCTCGGTAAGGGTGAAGTACTGGGGGCAGGTCTCGCAGGTGATGGGGACCCCCTTCTTTTTCATCTTCCGGATGATATCCACGCTCCGGGCGGTGGAGACGTGGCAGATATGTACTCTGGCTCCGGTCTCCTCGGCCAGCATGGCGTCCCGCATGACCATAATCTCCTCGGCAATGGCGGGCCTGCCCTCCAGCCAAAGCTGGCGGGATACGCTGCCCTCGTTCACCGCACGGCCGGCCACCATGGAGGTGTCCTCACAGTGGCACAGCACCGGAAGCTCCAGCTGCCGGGCCCGGATGAGCACGTCCCGCATCAGGTTGGCGTTGTCCACATTGCTGCCGTCATCGGACAGGGCCACCGCCCCCGCCGCCTTCAGGGCCTCGGCGTCGGTGGGCTCCTCCCCCCGCAGGCCCAGAGACAGGGCGGCTATCGGGTACACCCCCACGCCGTTTGCCGTCTTCGCCCGGTCCAGCACATATTTTACCTGCTCCGGACAGTCCACCGCCGGGCTGGTATTGGCCATGCAGGCCACCGAGGTGACCCCTCCCCGGGCGGCGGCGGCGCAGCCGGTGAGGATATCCTCCTTATAAGTGAGCCCGGGGTCCCGCAGGTGGACGTGCATATCCACCAGACCGGGGGCCACCATCAGCCCGGAGGCGTCGATGGTTCGGTCCGCCTCGCAGGTCAGCCCGTGCTCCAGCAGCCCGACCCGGCCGTGCTCCAGCAGCATATCCTGTAGCTGGATGTTGCCCGTAACCGGGTGGACCACCCGGCCGTTTTTGATCAAAAGTCGCATAGTTTCCTCCGCAGTTATTTCCGGGGCGCCGGCGCGCGCCGGTTTCTCCTCCGCCCGCCTCCGGCGGAGCGGCTGTCAGAGTATAATACTCTAATATTAAATTATAGCGGAAAATGCAGGATTTAGCAACGAGTTTTTCTGTTTTTCGGGACATGCTATAGCCAACGGAGAAATTTTGAGATTCTCCGGGAAAGGGAGGGAAGTTTATGTACGGAAATTCCTGCCACTCCAATGGCTGCGGGTCGTTTATCATGGGTACCGCCGCCGGTATGGCGGCCGGCATCGCCGTGGGCGCCATGATGGCCACCCCCAGCCGTCAGATCAAGCGGACCGCCCATAAGGCCGCCCGCCGGGTCAACGAGGCGATCGACCACCTGGCCGACGCCATGGACATGTAAGGCAAAAGGCCCCCGGCTTGCGCCGGGGGCCAAATTTTTAATATATTCCGTCCAAAATCTCCACGATATCCCCAATCACGCCGTCGTCGCAGTGGCAGAGGACCCGGGCGCCCCACTCCTTCACCTCAGGGGCGCAGTTGGCGGGGGCGAAGGGGATGGCGGACAGCTCCAGCATGGGGATGTCGTTCTGGTTGTCCCCCACACAGTAGACGTGCCCCGGAGCCACTCCCAGCATTTTCGCGACACGGGCCACGCCGCCCCCCTTGTTGCTCCCCTTGCGGGTGAACTCCAGATAGCAGGGGTTAGAGAAAATAGCCTCGTACTGGTCCCCCAGCCGCTCCAGTACCCGGGCCTGAACGGGGAGCAGGACCTCCCGCTCCTGGTGGAAGATGGCCTTCACCCAGGGGGTGGGCATGTCCGGGATTGGACACTCTGTATAGTCGCAGTTCACCTTTTTCAGGTGGGCCAGGGTGATATAGTTGGGGTGGCACACATAGATATCCTCCCCGTGGTAGACCTCCAGGGACAGGGAGGGAAATTCCTCCATCAGACCCGCCAGGTCGGCGGGAGCTGTGTCGGGCAGCTGGGTCTGCTCCACCATCTGGTCCGCCTGGAAGTCGTAGATGGCGGCCCCGTTGGACAGCACCGCCGGGGCGTTCATGGGAACCAGCGGTGCAAAGGGGGCGAAAGTGCGGTGGGCCCGCCCGGTGGAGACGGTGAACCGGCCCCCCTCCCGGATCAGATACCGGATGGCCTCCAGGTTGCGCTCCGGAATGCGCAGATTATAGTCGTACAGCGTATCGTCAAAGTCGCTGGCCAGTAGTATGCCGTCGAATTTCCCCATGGGGCCTCCTTTCGCCCCAACGGGGCTTATTTCAGATCCTCGCCCTGATAGTATTTCGCCAGCGGGCGGTAGCTCAGCGCCGCCACAATACCGGTAATGATGATTTCTGGGACCATGTAGCTGGCATTGTAGGAGATGGACCAGATGGGCGCGGCCCAGCCCAGCTCGTTGGGCCACAGCACCTCCCACACTGCCACGCCGGAGATATAGTGGCAGGCCAGCCGGAGCAGGAACGTTACCACAATGCCCAGTACCAGGGCGGCCCGCTGGTTTTCCATCCGGTTCTTGAACATAGCCGCCAGCCCAATCACAGAGTAGGCGAACACATAGTCAAACAGAATGATGAGAACGGCCGTCCCTACGTTGGTGGCGTACTGTACGTTAGAGATGCCAAGAATCATCTGGAGCAGACTGTGTACAAAGGCGGTGAACAGTCCCCACCGGCAGCCGTACCGCCAGGAGACCAGCACCAGGGGCAGCATGGAGCAGAAAGTGATCCCCCCTCCCAGCGCCCAGGGGCCCTTGAACTCGAACATGGACAGCACGGTGCCGATGGCGATCATCACCGCGCTCTCCACAAGTCGCTGGGTGGTAAGAGATTTTGCGTTTTCCATAGTCGTTTCCTCCCAAAAGTGAAGATACCGCATTACATCCGGACGGGTGTAGTGCGGTCTTAGAGGAGACGACGGCAAGATCTCTCTTCCACTTCCTACGCCGGCATTACCCGGATCAGGTTCAAGGGACCGGAGACAGCTGTGTTTGTCTCTGCATCTCAGCCGGGAACTAGGCTCCCAGCGCCCCTGTGTTCGATTGTACTGCGGTTCAAGGTTTATTTTAGGCGGTGGAGGACGGTTTGTCAACCCTTTTCCTTGACATTCCGCCCCGCGGCCGATATACTGTACCCCACAGAAAAGGGGGATGCGCCGTGAACAAAAAAGAGCTGCTGGACCGGTGTGCCCGGGACGGAGAGGAGCGCATCCTGCTGGCTCGGGTGCTGGACAAGCTGGAATTGTCCCAGAGCCGGGGCGTCCCTGCCCATACCCCCTTCCTCTCCCCGGGGGAGCAGGCGTCGGTGACCGACCTGCTCAACGCCTGGGGCAGGCCCCGGCACCTGTTCTGGGGCGGTTATCCGGACAGCGAGCGGCGGGTGTGCCTCTTCCTTGCCGACTGGCAGGAGGAGGACGATATCCCCGTCGACCCGGAGGGCCCCCTGACCGCCATTGAGGCCAAATTCCCCGCCGACGCGCCCCTCACCCACCGGGATATCCTGGGCTCCCTTATGGGGCTGGGGATCAGCCGGGAGCTGGTCGGGGACATCCTCCTGCCACAACCGGGTCTGTGTCAGATCGTGGCCCTGCGGGAGGCTGCCCCCATTCTCCTGTCCCAGTGGGAAAGCGCGGGGCGGTATAAGGTGAGCCTGTCAGAGATATCCTTACAGCAGCTCACTCCCAAGCCCGCCCAGGTGAAGACCATCCGGGACACGGTGGCCACCCCCCGGCTGGACGCGGTGACCGCCTCCGGCTTCTCCCTGTCCCGGTCCAAAGCCGCCGCCCTCATCGCCGCGGGTAAGGTGTCCCTCAACCATCGAGAGTGCCTCAAGGCCGACCGCCAGGTGGCGGAGGGGGATGTGCTCACATGCCGGGGACTGGGCAAGTGCGTGGTGAAAGAGGTCCCCGGCCAGTCCAAAAAAGGCCGCACGATGCTGGTAATAGAGCGATATCTGTAAATAAAGATAGAAATACGGTTTCCCCGGAGGTATGACACGATGGAACGGCCAATTTTAAGCAAGCAATTGGATGGCAGGACCTTTCGCAGCTTCTACTATCTGAAAGAAGAGCTGGTACAGTTTTGCCGGGAAAATGGCTTGCCCGTTACCGGCGGGAAAATCGACCTTACGGACAGGATCGCACACTACCTTGACACAGGTGAAATCCTGGCCGCCCGCTCTGCGGGAGTTAAAAGACCGGCAAGGACCGGTGCGATTCGTGAAGATGACCTGATAGAGCCTGATTTTATATGCTCCGAAACACACCGGGCATTTTTCAGGGAGAAATTAGGTCCTCACTTTACCTTCAATGTGGCCTTTCAAAAATGGCTGAAAAGCAACGCAGGGCGTACATATGAGGACGCCATAGCCGCATATCATCAAACCCTTCAGGAGAAAAAACACAGAAAGGCAGAGATTGATAAGCAATTTGAGTATAATACCTATATCCGGGATTTTTTTGCGGACAATCAAGGAAAAACTTTAGAGGACGCGATCAAGTGCTGGAACTATAAAAAGGGCTTGCAGGGACACAACCGATACGAAAGATCAGACCTTGCCGCGTTGGAGGGCCCAAGTGCCGGGGACAGGGGAGCGAAGTGAGCGCCGCGAAAATGAGATGGACAGGAAGGAGTATCCCATGGATCAGACAAAAATCGACCGCATCAACGAGCTGGCCCGAAAGTCCCGGACAGAGGTGGGGCTCACCCCGGCGGAGAAGGCGGAGCAGGCCGCTCTGCGTCAGGAGTATGTAGCCGCCATCCGGGCCAATCTCACCGCGCAGCTGGACAGCACGGTGATCCAGTACCCCGACGGCACCCGGAAAAAGCTGAAGAAAAAGCGGCCCTGAATCTTAACCGGATTTTAATTGACAACTCAACAATTATCCGGCATAATGTCAGAGCGGTTCCAACATGCTGTTTAAGGAGGCTCATCCATGTCTCGTATCAAATTTACCACCGACTCGGCCGCCGATATTCCCGTTTCCCTGCGGGAGGAGCTGTCCATCCAGGTGCTCCCCTTCCCTATCGCCATGGGGGACAGGGAGTATGCCGACGGCTTCGACTTCACGCCGGAGGAGTTTTACGATATGCTCCTGGCGGCCCCCAAGATCCCCACCCACGCCCAGCTCAACCCCTACGTCTTTACCGAGCTCTTTGAGCAGGCCTGGGAGGAGGGTTATACCGACCTGATCCACACCTCCATCAACTCCAAGGGCTCCGCCACCTGCTCCAACGCCTTCCAGGCCCGGGGCGACTTCTACCGGGACCACCCGGAGGCGGAGGAGACCTTCCATATCCACATCATCGACGCTTTGAACTACACCATGGGCTACGGCTGGGCGGTGGTCCAGGGGGCCAAAATGGCCGCCGGGGGCGCGGAGCCCCAGCAGATCGTGGATTTTATTCAGGACTGGGTGGACCATGTGCGGGTGATTTTCGCCCCGCTGGACCTGCGCTTTGCCAAGAAGTCGGGCCGGGTGTCCGCCGCCGCTGCCTTTGTGGGGGAGGCGCTGGGCCTGAAGCCCGTGATGACCTTTACCGACGGGGAGTCCAAAATTCTCTCCAAGGTCCGGGGAGAGAAGGCCGTGGTGTCCAGGCTGGCCGAGATGTGCGGGGCGGAGCGCCGTGCCGGTACCCCCTACCTGATGATCCAGGGCAGCAATACCGAGCAGAGCGAAAAGCTGCTGGAGGCCTGCCGTCAGGCGCTGGGGGAGGGACCCGCCCTCAGCTACCACATCGGCGGCGTCATCGCCATCAACGCCGGTCCCAACCTCATCGGTTTGATTTACCGCGTCTGACCGAAAAAAGCTCAGCCGTTTTATTGGCTGAGCTTTTATTTTACAGATTATTCATACGGATTGTGGTATGCTAACATTATGCAGGGCAAGGGACTCTGCAGAAGGAAAAAGGAGGCCCCATCCATGACCAACAAACGGCTCACCTGGACCCAGCGGGGACAGCTCTGGCTCCGGCTGGGCCTGCGGCTGACCCTGGCGGCGCTGGCGGTATGGCTTGTGATAAGATTTGGACGGCCGCTGCTGTCCCTCTTCGCCCCCTTCCTCTTTGCCCTGGCCGCCGCCGCTCTGCTCAATCCCCTGGTGAAGCGGCTGCAGAAGACCCTGGGCTGGAACAGGCAGCTGTTGTCCGCCCTGGTGCTGATCCTCCTTTTCGGCCTGGTGGGAGGCGGGCTGGCGCTGCTGGTCTACGCCGCCGCGGGCCAGCTGGTGTCCCTGGTGCAGAACTGGAGCGGCCTGCTGGAGAGCGCCCAGTCCGCCATGGACCAGGTGGAGGCCCTCTTCGCCCGCTTCCTCACCCTGGTGCCCCCTCAGGTCACCGAGATTCTGGAGGAGACCGGAGACGAGCTGTTCCGGTGGCTGTCCGACGCCGCCCCTGCCGCCCTGGCCAATCTGGGGGTGGAGGCCGGGGAGAAGGCTATGGGCCTGCCCTCCTTCCTGGTGGCCCTCATCATCTTTGTCATGGCCACCTTCCTGCTCACCGCCGACTACCCTTACCTGCGCAGTCGGGCGGTGCAGCATATGGACGAGGGTGTGCTCCGCTTCCTGGGCCAGCTGCGTTCCACCGCCCTGGGGGCCTTCGGCGGGTATCTCAAGGCGGAATTTCTCCTGTCGGTGGGGGTCTTTTTCATCCTGCTGGCCGGCTTCTTTATTATCCGGCAGCCCTACGGCCTGCTGCTGGCCCTGGGACTGGCAGTGATGGACTTTATCCCCATCATCGGGGCGGGCACCGTTATGGTCCCCTGGGCCTTCATTGCCCTGTTTACCGGGGATCTGCCTTCAGCCGTGGAGCTGATGGCCATCTGGGGTGTGATCGCCCTGTTCCGCCGGGTGATGGAGCCCAAGTTCGTGGGGGACCAGACAGGGCTGTCTCCTCTGATGTCGCTGGTGTCTATCTATGTGGGCATGAAGCTGGCCGGTGTATTGGGCATGGTGTTCGGGCCGGTCGTGCTGCTGGTCCTGCTTAATCTCGCCGGGATGGGTATGTTCCGGGGCCTCCGTCTGGACCTCACCGCCGCCGCCCGGGACATCGCCGCCATTCTGAGCGAGCGGCCTGTGTAGGGGCGCATATTATGCGCCCGGTCTTCCGAAGACGGATGATATCCGCCCCCCCACCCTTGTTCACAAAATCCCCGAAATCTCCCCATAAAGTTCAAAAAGATATTTGTTTTTCTTCACGACTGATTCATAATTTCGCGCTATGATGACCACAGTTCAAGGGAAGACCTGAGACAGTCCCGCTTTGAAAGGAGCGTTTTATTATGGATGAATTCAACTTCTACAACAGTGAGAACGACGGCTACCGGGGCGGGTTCGGCGGCTATGAGGACCCGGAGCCGGTGATGCCCGGCACCCCCTTCGCCACCGGCGGAATGAAGCCGCCGAAGAGGAAACGGGGCGGGGCGGCCAGGATCGTGGCCCTGGTGCTGGCCTGCGCCATTGCGGGAGGCGGCGCCGGAGTGGGCGGGGCCTATCTCTACAACAGGATGGCGGTCCCCCAGAACACCACCATCATCCACGAGGAGAACCGGCCCCAGGTCCAGACAGTGGTAAACACCAACAACGGCCAGCCCATGACCCCGGAACAGCTTTACGCCGCCAACCTTCCCTCCTGCGTGGGCATCACGGTGAACACCACCCAGAATATCTGGGGCCAGACCACCACCTCCGCGGCCTCGGGCTCGGGCTTTGTCTTCAGCAGAGACGGCTATATCGTTACCAACTACCACGTTATCGAGGAGGCGGACCGGGATGACAGCGGCTCCGTCACCATCCAGGTGTCCTTCGCCAACGGCGAAAAATACGACGCCAAGCTGGTGGGGGGTGAGAAGGACAACGACGTGGCGGTACTGAAGATCGAGGCCAGCGGCCTCACCCCCGTCACCCTGGGCGACAGCTCCAAGCTGGTGGTGGGCGAGAGCGTCTACGCCATCGGTAATCCCCTGGGTGAGCTGACCTACTCCCTCACCGACGGCATTGTCTCCGCCCTGGACCGGCTCATCACCACCACCGGCACCGACGCCAACGGCCGGCAGACCAGCACCACCCTCAATGTGCTCCAGACCAACTGCGCCATCAATCCGGGCAACTCGGGCGGCCCGCTGTTTGACAGCTACGGCAACGTTATCGGCATCACCACCGCCAAGTACACCCAATCCTCCTCCGGCGTCAACGCCGAGGGCCTGGGCTTCGCTCTCCCCATCAACGACGTGAAAGAGATCCTGGCCGACCTCATTGCTCACGGCTATGTCACCGGCAAGCCCTACATGGGCGTTCAGGTGAGCAATGTGTCCTCTGAGGCCCAGCGTTACGGCATCACCGCCGGCGCCGCGGTGAGTTATGTGGCTGAGGGCTCCTGCGCGCAGAAGGCGGGGCTCCAGGTCAACGACATCATCACCGCCATCGACGACACCGCCATCGACTCCTCCTCCGCCCTCACCGCCGCCCTCACCACCGGCTATAGAGCGGGGGACACCGCGACGCTGACCGTCATCCGCAGCCAGCAGGAGTTGAAGCTGACCATCACCTTCGACGAGAAAAACGCCGAGACCGAGGCCAACAACCCGCGGCAGGACAGCCAACAGCAGCAGCCCTCCCAGGGCAACGGCAGCTACTACTACCAGTGGCCCTTCAGCGGCTTCCCCTGGTAAGCCCCTATTGAGTGTTACAAAAGCCCCGCGGGACTGGAAACAGTCCCGCGGGGCTCTGTCTGCTTTTGAGAGAATCCTTAGAAGATACCCTGAGCCATCATGGCGTCGGCGACCTTCTGGAAGCCCACG
>CANSSJ010000057.1 GCA_947649625.1 uncultured Bacillota bacterium
GGATCTTCTTGTACTTGCCGCAGTTGCACTCCCAGTCCTTGGTGGGGCCAAAGATCTTTTCGCAGAACAGGCCGTCCTTCTCGGGCTTCAGGGTACGGTAGTTGATGGTCTCCGGGCGCTTTACCTCGCCGAAGGACCATTCTCTGATTTGCTCGGGGGAGGCGATCCCAATTCGGATCGCGTCAAACTCAGCGTAGCTCATGTTTTGATCTCCTCCCTGTGTCAATTATAGTCGTCTTCGGCAAAGAGGGCGTCCTCGGAGCTCTCTTCCGCCGTTCCAAGCGTCAGGTCGTCGTCATCGCTGTCGCCCTTGAAGGTGAAGCCGCCGGCGGAGGCGAAATCGCTGTCCGCCTGATAGCCGAAGTCGTCCTCCCGGTCGTAGTAGTCGTCCCGGACGGGCTGATAGCCGTCGTCCTCGTCGTCCTTCAGCTCGATCTCGCTGCCCTCCTTGTCCAGCACCTTCATGTCCAGGCACAGGGACTGGAGCTCCTTGATGAGCACCTTGAAAGACTCGGGCACGCCGGGCTTGGGCACGTTCAGGCCCTTGACTATGGCCTCATAGGTCTTCACGCGGCCGGTCACGTCGTCCGACTTCACCGTCAAAATCTCCTGGAGGGTGTAGGCGGCGCCGTAGGCCTCCAGGGCCCACACCTCCATCTCGCCGAAGCGCTGGCCGCCGAACTGGGCCTTGCCGCCCAGAGGCTGCTGGGTGACCAGGGAGTAGGGCCCGGTGGCGCGGGCGTGAATCTTGTCGTCCACCAGGTGGTGGAGCTTGAGGAAGTAGACGTAGCCCACGGTGACGGGGTTGTCGAACCGGCGGCCGGTGCGGCCGTCATAGAGCCAGTTCTTGCCGTCGATGATGCGCAGCTGGCCCCGGCTCTGCCAGAGGGCCACCTGGGCGGCGTCGGCCATCTCCTCGGGGGTGAGAGGGCGCATGGCAGGGCCATCAGCCCCGCCGATGCCGTTGGAGACGGGGGCCTTTTCGGATACATCTCCCTCCTCCGCGGCCAGATAGAGCTGCTTGCCGATCAGGGGCTCGTCCCGGCCCACTGTCCGGGACAGGCCGGCCATCTGCAGGCACTCCTGGATGTCCGCCTCGGTGGCGCCGTTGAAGATGGGGGTAGCCACCTTCCAACCCAGGGTCTTGGCGGCATAGCCCAGATGGACCTCCAGCACCTGGCCGATGTTCATACGGGAGGGCACGCCCAGGGGGTTCAGCACGATGTCCAGGGGGGTGCCGTCGGGGAGGAAGGGCATATCCTCCTGGGGCAGGATGCGGGACACCACGCCCTTGTTGCCGTGGCGGCCGGCCATCTTGTCGCCCACGGAGATCTTCCGCTTCTGGGCGATATAGACCCGGACGGTCTGGTTGACGCCGGGGCCCAGCTCGTCGCCGCCCTCCCGGGTGAAGACCTTCACGTCCACCACGATGCCCGCCTCGCCGTGGGGCACCTTCAGAGAGGTGTCACGGACCTCCCGGGCCTTCTCGCCAAAGATGGCCCGGAGCAGCTTCTCCTCCGCGGTGGCCTCGGCCTCGCCCTTGGGGGTAACCTTGCCCACCAGGTAGTCGCCGGCCCGGATCTCCGCGCCTACCCGGATAATACCGTGCTCGTCCAGGTCCTTCAGGGCGTCGTCGCCCACGTTGGGGATGTCCCGGGTGATGGTCTCGGGGCCCAGCTTGGTATCCCGGGCCTCGGTCTCATACTCCTCGATGTGGATGGAGGTGAACACGTCGTCCCGGACGATGCGCTCGTTGAGCAGAATGGCGTCCTCGTAGTTGTAGCCCTCCCAGGTCATGAAGCCCATGAGGATATTCCGCCCCAGGGCCACCTCGCCGTGGTCGGTGGAGGGGCCGTCGGCCAGCACGTCCTGGAAGTCCACCCGCTGGCCGGCGTCCACGATGGGCCGCTGGTTGATGCAGGTGGTGTGGTTGGAGCGCAGGTACTTGGTCAGGCGGTACTCCTTGGTGCCCAGTTTGGGGTCGTCGTAGGCCACGGTGATATACCGGGCGGACACCTTGGTGACGGTTCCCGGCCCCTCGGCCAGGATAGCCACCTCGGAGTCGATGCAGTTCTTGTGCTCCTGGCCGGTGGCCACGATGGGGGCCTCGGGCCGGAGCAGGGGAACGGCCTGACGCTGCATGTTGGCGCCCATCAGGGCGCGGTTGGCGTCGTCGTTCTGGAGGAAGGGGATCATGGCGGTGGCCACCGACACCATCATCTTGGGGGACACGTCCACATAGTCCACCCGGTGCTTATCCACCGAGATGGTCTCGTTGCGGTGGCGGCAGGTGACACGCTCGTTCACCAGACAGCCGTTTTCGTCCACCGGCTCGGTGGCCTGGCCGATGATGAACTCATCCTCCATGTCGGCGGTCATATAGGTGATTTCGTCGGTGAGCCTGCCCGTCACCTTGTCCACCCGGCGGTAGGGGGCCTCGATAAAGCCGTACTTGTTGATCCGGGCGTAGGAGGCCAGGTAAGAGATCAAGCCGATGTTGGGACCTTCAGGGGTCTCGATGGGACACAAACGGCCATAGTGGGAATAATGGACATCACGGACATCGAAGGAGGCCCGGTCACGGCTCAGGCCTCCAGGGCCCAGAGCGGACAGGCGGCGCTTGTGGGTCAGCTCGGCCAGGGGGTTGGTCTGGTCCATGAACTGGGACAGGGGGGAGGACCCGAAAAACTCTTTAATGGCGGCGGTGACCGGCCGGATATTGATGAGGGACTGGGGGGTGACCACGTCCAGATCCTGGGTGGTCATCCGCTCCCGGATGACCCGCTCCATGCGGCTGAAGCCGATGCGGAACTGGTTCTGGATCAGCTCACCCACGCAGCGCAGGCGGCGATTGCCCAGGTGGTCGATGTCGTCAGGGGTGCCGATGCCGTGGGCCAGACAGTTCAGATAGTTGATGGAGGCCATGATGTCCTCCACCGTGATGTGGTTGGGGATCAGGTCCTCTTTGGAGCGGCGGACGGCCTCTTTCAGCTCCTCGCCCTGGTACTGGTCCAGCAGCTGGCACAGCACGGGGAAGGAGACCATCTCGTCTACGCCCGCTTCCGCGGGGTCGAAGTCCACAAAGTCCTCCAGACGAACCATGTTGTTGGCGAAGACCTTGACAGCCTTGCCGTCCGCGTCCACCACGGCCTCGTTGACGCCCCTGCGGTCCAGCTCCTGCGCCCGCTCCCGGGTGAGGACCTCGCCCGCCTCAGCCAGCAGCTCGCCGGTGCGGGGATCGGCTACGGGCTGGGCCAGCGTCTGACCGGACAGCCGGGTCCACAGGGACATCTTCTTGTTGAACTTGTAGCGGCCCACGGTGGACAGGTCGTACCGCCGGTGGTCAAAGAAGGTGGCGTTGATGAGGGTCTCGGCGGAGTCCAGCGTGGGGGGCTCGCCGGGGCGCAGCTTGCGGTAGATCTCCAGCATGGCCTCCTCATAGGTCTTGCAGGCGTCCTTCTCCAGGGTGGCCAGGATGCGCTCATCCTCGCCGAACAGCTCGATGATCTCGGCGTCGGTCCGGGGACCCAGAGCCCGGATCAGACAGGTGACAGGCAGCTTGCGGTTCTTGTCGATGTGGACGTAAAACACGTCGCTCAGATCGGTCTCATACTCCAGCCAGGCGCCCCGGCCGGGGATGATGGTGGTGGCATAGGTCTTGTTGTCCACCTTGTCCACCTCCCGGTTGTAGTACATGCCAGGGGAGCGGACGATCTGGGAGACAATGACCCGCTCGGCCCCGTTGATGACAAAGGTGCCCGAGTTGGTCATGATGGGGAAGTCCCCCATAAAAATCTCCTGCTCATTGATCTGGTTGTTCTGGGTGTTGCGCAGCTGGACCTTCACCTTGATGGGGGCGGCGTAGGTGGCGTCCCGGGCCTTGCACTCCTCCACGTCGTACTTGGCCTTCTCGTCCATGGAGAAGTCCACAAAGGACAGCTCCAGGTTGCCGCCGTAGTCCACGATGGAGCCCACATCCTTAAAGACCTCTTTCAGGCCCACGTCCAAAAACCACTGGTAGGAAGTTTTCTGCACCTCCAGCAGGTTGGGCATCTCCAGGATCTCCTGGTACCGGGCGAAGCTCTTCCGCGGGGTCTTGCCATACATTACGTCCTTGACGACCATGCTGAAATATCAACTCGCTTTCTTCAGAATTGACGGTTGGTTGACACTTTTTCTTGCTGAATTTTGGAGAAACAGGGGGGATTTGCCGTCAGTATGCACAATTATAACGGAGGGGGAGGAAGCGATACACACGGAAACGTGGGCAAATTTAAGCCCTCCGTGCTTGCCTTTCTGCTCTGGGTGTGATAAACTAACATTGTGAAAGTGGGAGGGTCCCCAATTTCAAATAAGGGCATAAAAGCATTTTATTCTACCATAATCAGGACGGGCTGTCAAGGCCTATCCTGTTTTTTTTGAAACTTTTACAATATTTCGGGCCGATTTGCCGAAAGCGCATTGACATGCCGGGGAATATACACTAAAATGAGAGGAACTTGGGAGAAGAGGGAGGATCTATTTATGGATCTGAGAGAGAAAAAACCAGAACAGAACCCGGCGGCGCTGCTGCCTATCGCGGTATTTCTGATCCTGTACCTGGGCATGGGCCTGGTCTTCGAGTACGGCCTGGGTGTGGAGATGGCCTTCTACAACATCCCTATCGTGGTGGTGTTCATGGTGGCCCTGCTGGTGGCCTGCGTGCAGAACCGGGGACTGAAATTTGACGACAAGCTGGCCGTGATGGCCCAGGGCGTGGGGGATAAGAACATCATGACCATGATCCTCATCTTCCTGGTGGCCGGCGTGTTCGTGGGCGTTACCGGGCGGAGCAGCGCCGAGGCGGTGGCCTACTTCCTGCTGTCCGTCACCCCGGCCTGGGCCGCCGAGGCGGTGCTCTTTGTGGCCTCCTGCTTTGTGTCCACCGCCATGGGAACTTCGGTGGGCACCATCACCCTGATCACCCCCATCGCCGCGGCGGTGTCCAATGTGTCCGGCTTCTCCATGGCCCTGTGCGTGGGCTCTGTCATGGGCGGGGCCATGTTCGGGGACAACCTGTCCTTTATCTCCGACACCACCATCGCCGCCTGCAACACTCAGGGCTGTGAGATGCGGGACAAATTCCGGGCCAACTTCAAGATCGCCCTGCCCGCCGCCCTTGTGACCCTGGTGGTGATCCTGGTCCAGTCCCTCAACGCCGGAGTGGGCCAGATCGACATCCCCGACTACAACCTGCTGCTGCTCATCCCCTATGTGCTGGTGCTTGCGGGAGGGATCGCCGGGCTGAACGTGTTTGTCGTGCTGCTGGTGGGCATTCTGGCGGGTGTGGCCATCGTGCTGCCCACCGGGACCATCGACTTTATGGGTCTGCTGGGGAGCATGGGCTCTGGGGCCTCCGGCATGTTTGAGACCATCATGGTCACCATCCTGGTGTCCGCCATGTGCGCCCTGATCCGGGAGTTCGGCGGCTTCGAGGCCCTGCTGGCCTTTATCCGCCGGGTATTCAAAGGCCGGATAGGCGGACGGCTGGGCGTAGGCCTGCTGGTAGGCGCCATGGATATCGCCACAGCCAACAACACCGTGGCCATTGTCATGGCCGGCCCCATCGCCAGGGAGATCAGCGAGGAGTACGATATCTCCCCCAAGGAGTCGGCCTCCCTGCTGGATACCTTCTCCTGTGTGTTCCAGGGCGTGATTCCCTACGGCGCTCAGATGCTGGTGGCCATCTCCGCCTCCGGCGGCGTGGTGTCCGCCTTCCAGATCATGCCCTGCCTGTACTACCCCTATCTGCTGGCGGCGGCCTCTATTGTCTACATTTTGGTGGGTGCGGGAAAGAAGAAGTAAACGTTCCATTTTAACATAGTACCCCCGCCGGGCGGCGGGGGTACTTGCTTTTATCTTTTGTGTGCCAAGGTCCGCAGAAGGTAGAAAACCGAGGCAGAGACCAGAACGCCAAGGGTATTTAAAATAATATCATTGATATCAAAGCTGCGGCCGAATATTGGCTGAATCAGCTCGATGGTCAGGGAGGTCAGAAAACCGGCAGTCAAAGTGCGGCCCCAGGTCCTGTTGCTTTTGGAGAGGGGATAGAGGACGCCGAAGGGGAGATACATCAGAATATTTCCAAGACATTCAGCGCCGAAATGACGGAAGAAATCAGGGATGAGATAAAAATTGAAGGTGAACCACTGGTGATTGTAGCCGCTGGGACCGTGGTACAGCAGGAAATACCAGATGTCGCCGATGATGTGAATAAAGATTGTCAGGGATACCAGACCCGTGATGTAGCAGACAAATAAGCCGGAACAGACCCTTTCTGCGGCTGGAATTTCGGGGGCTGTCTTATATTTGTGGGCCCCGTAGAGCAGACAGGCAATCAAGGCAAAGGGAAGGACCTGTAAAAAATACCCGGGATAGGTGTCAAAAAAGAAATATTGAAAGTTCATGTTCTCTGGAAAATACATTGCCGGCCTCCTTGATATACAAAAACGTGAAATCTTTGCTTTCTTTATACCATTTGTCCATGAGAAATACCATAAAGATTTCCTTAAATTCAGATTAAATCATACAACCTAAAAAATTTTTAAAAAAAAGAGGAATCCAGGAAGATATTTCGTATAAGTAATCGTAACAGGAATTACAATGTGAAAAGGGAGGACCTGTCCATGACGCTGCGGGAACAGATGCAGGAGCGGGAGAGGGCCACGCTGTCCCCGCTGGCCTGTCTGTCGGCCGAGAGCAGAGGCCGGGCCCGGCCTGAGGAGGAGTGCGATATCCGCACCCCCTTCCAGCGGGACACCGACCGCATCGTCTACTCCAAGGCTTTCCGGCGCTTGAAGCACAAGACCCAGGTGTTTCTCCAGCCCGAGGGGGACCACTACCGCACCCGGATGACCCACACCCTGGAGGTCAGCCGTATCGCCCGTACTATAGCCAGAGCCCTGGCCCTCAACGAGGACCTGGCCGAGGCCGTCGCCCTGGGACACGATCTGGGCCATACCCCCTTCGGCCACGCCGGGGAGCGGCTGCTGAACGAGATGACGCCCGGGGGCTTTGCCCACTACAAGCAGTCGGTCCGGGTGGTGGAGCGGCTGGAGAAGGGGGGCGCGGGGCTGAATCTCACCTGGGAGGTGCGCAACGGTATCGTCTGCCACACCAAGGGGACTCCCGCCGCCACCCTGGAGGGACAGATCGTTCGTCTGGCCGACCACATCGCCTACATCAACCACGATATTGAGGACGCCCTCCGGGGGGATATTATCCGGCCCATGGATATTCCCCTGGCGGCCTCTCAAACATTGGGCTTTACCCACAGCCAGCGGATCAATACTCTGGTAATCGACGCCATCCAGGCCAGCCAGGGGCAGAGAGAGATTTGCCAGTCCCCTGAGGTGGGGGAGGCCATGCTGGCCCTGAAGGATTTTATGTTTGAGAACGTGTACACCAGTCCCATTGCCAAGGGGGAGGAGGGCAAAGCCCAGGACATGCTACGCAGCCTCTTTGAATACTATCAAAAGCATCCGGATGAGCTGCCTGACGATTTTCAGAGCATCCGGGCGAAGGAGGGGACCGACCGGGCGGTGTGCGACTATATCGCCGGCATGACTGACCCCTTCGCCGTGGACCGGTATAAGGAGCTGTTCATCCCCAAGGGGTGGACGGTGCTTTAATTAGGATAATTTTACCACAAAACGGATACAAATAGGAGGGAAAACCTTTGCCCTTGCCCGATCGATTTCTGGACGAGCTGCTGGCCCGGACCGACATTGTAGACCTGGTGTCCGAGTCGGTGCGGCTGACCAAAAAGGGAAACAGCTACTGGGGCTGCTGCCCCTTCCACAGCGAGAAGACCCCCTCCTTCCACGTGGTGCCCGACCGGCAGATGTACAAATGCTTTGGCTGTGGCAAGGGGGGCGGGGCCATCAACTATGTGATGGAGCTGGAAAACCTGCCCTTTAAGGACGCCGTGGCGGTGCTGGCCCAGCGGGCGGGGATGCCGGTGCCCGAGTTCGGTTCCTCCCCCGGAGCCCGGGAACGCCGGGAAAAGATCCTTGCCATCAACACGCAAGCGGCCCGGGCTTTCCACCGCTGGCTCCACGGCCCGGAGGGGGCGGAGGGGCTGAGATATCTCCAAAGGCGGGGCCTGTCCCGCCGGACGCTGACCAACTTCGGCCTGGGTTTTGCCCCCAACGGCTGGGACGGGCTGATTACGGAGCTGTCCGCCCAGGGCTATGACAAACGGGACCTCTTAGACGCCGGCCTGGCCGTGAGCAACAAGGACGGCCGCATCTACGACCGCTTCCGCAACCGGGTGATGTTTCCCATCATCGACGTGCGGGGAAACGTGATCGGCTTCGGCGGCCGGGTGATGGACGACTCCACGCCCAAATACCTCAACTCTCCGGATACCCCGGTGTACAATAAGAGCCGAAACGTTTTCGCTCTGAACATCGCCAAGACTTCAAGGGCGGGGCGGGTCATTCTGACAGAGGGGTATATGGATACCATCTCCCTCCATCAGGCGGGGTTCGACAGCGCGGTGGCCTCTCTGGGCACCGCTCTGACGGAGGAACACGGCCAGCTGCTCGCCCGCTACTTCAGGGAGGCTGTCATCGCCTACGATGGCGACGGGGCTGGGATAAAGGCGGCCCAGCGGGCCATCCCCATTCTGGAGAAGGCGGGGCTAAAGGTAAAGGTCCTGCAAATGCAGGGGGCCAAGGACCCGGACGAATTTATCAAAGCCTACGGCCGGGAGGCCTTTGCCAGGCTGCTGGACCAGAGCGAAAACCAGGTAGACTACCGCCTGGCCCAGATTCAGAAAAAATATGACCTGTCTGACGACGGCCAGCGGGTGGCCTTCCTCCAGGAGGCGGCCCAGCTGGTGGCTGCTCTCCACAGCGCGGTGGAGCGGGAGATCTACGGCGGCCACGCCGCCCAGACGGCGGGGGTGACCCCCGACGCCATGAAGCTGGAGGTGGACCGGGCTCTGAAAAGCCGGCTGCGCAAGGCAAAAAAGCAGCAGGAGCGGAAAGATTTAACGCCAGTCAGCCAAAATCAGCCGGAAGCAAGAGAATTACGATACAAAAATTATCCTTCTGCTCGTGCAGAAGAGGGAATTATTCGCTTGTTATTACGAGACCCATCACTGGTTTCGCGGATGAAAGGATTATCGCAGGAGGAGTTTTCTTCTGAACTGTTGAAGAAAGTGTTTGGCTTGATTATAGATCGGGAGGAAAAAGGATTAAGTGTTAATGTGGCTGTTTTGGCAAGTGAATTGACTGAGAGTGAAATGAATCATATTACTCAGATACTAGAGGAACCGCAACAAATATCAAATAGCGAACAGTCAATAGAGGATTACATATTTGTAATTCGTAGAGAAGCTGCCCGAGATAAAGTAAAAGACGATGAAGCAGCTCTGCGTGAAGTACAAAAAAAACTTCTACAAAAGAAAGCATATATGGAGGAGAAAATATGAAGAAGAAAGAGACCGAAGCCACCCAGGAGAAGGATGAGAAGCAGGCCGACATCCAGGCTCGTATGGAGACCGGCAAGATCGAGATCATGAAGGTGGTGGAGGGGGTCGCCGGGGCGGAGAAGCTGGGCGAACTCATCGAGCGGGGCAAGAAAAAGGGGCATCTTTCCTCCTCCGAACTGCTGGATGTGCTGGAAGACATGGAGCTGGGCGCCGAGCAGATGGACAGGATCTACGACACCCTGGAGAATCTGGGGATCGAGACGGTGGGGGAGGATTATATCCCCGAACTGGCCGACACGGCGGAGCCCCCGGCCGAGGAGATGGAGGAGATCAGTGAGGAGGAGATTGTCGATCCCAATACCCTCATTGATACCTTCGGTACCGACGACCCGGTGCGCATGTACCTGAAAGAGATCGGCAAGGTGAACCTGCTCACCTCTGAGGAGGAGGTGGAGCTGGCCCAGGCCATGACCGCCGGCACCGCTGCCCAGGAGCAGCTGGACGAGCTGACCGAGTCCGGGGAGGAGATCTCCGATGAGTTGAGGGCCGAACTGGAACAGACCATCAAAAAAGGGGAGAAGGCCCGCCAGCGGCTGGCCGAGGCCAACCTGCGCCTGGTGGTGTCCATCGCCAAGCGGTATGTGGGCCGGGGGATGCAGTTCCTGGACCTGATCCAGGAGGGCAATCTGGGCCTCATCAAGGCGGTGGAGAAGTTCGACTACACCAAGGGCTATAAATTCTCCACCTACGCCACCTGGTGGATCCGCCAGGCCATTACAAGGGCCATCGCCGATCAGGCCCGGACCATCCGCATCCCGGTGCATATGGTGGAGACCATCAACAAGGTGATCCGGGTGTCCCGCCAGCTGCTCCAGGAGCTGGGCCACGACCCCTCCGCCGAGGAGATTGCCGAGGAGATGAACATGCCCGCCGACCGGGTGCGGGAGATCCTGAAGATCGCTCAGGAGCCGGTCAGCCTGGAGACCCCCATCGGTGAGGAGGAGGACTCCCATCTGGGGGACTTCATCCCCGACGAGGACGCCTCCGAGCCCGCCGAGGCCGCCTCCTTCACCCTGCTGAAGGAGCAGCTGGTGGAGGTGCTGTCCACCCTGACCCCCCGGGAGGAGAAGGTGCTCAAGCTGCGCTTCGGCATTGAGGACGGCCGCACCCGCACCCTGGAGGAGGTGGGCAAGGAGTTCAACGTCACCCGGGAGCGCATCCGTCAGATCGAGGCCAAGGCCCTGCGCAAGCTGAGACATCCCTCCCGGAGCAAGAAGCTCAAGGACTTTTTGAACTAAACAGAGAAAGGAAGCGGTTTGTATGGCCGGCGAGCAGAACAAGAATCCGGAATTTTTTGACCAGGATTCCATGATGGTATATATCGACCCCAAGCTGATGAGCAGCCTGAACGACATCGCGGAAAAGAAGCAGGAGGATCTGAAGGCCCTCCAGTCCGCCGCCGAGGAGGGCGACCTGGATGCCCAGTACCGCCTGGGCAAGTGCTACTATTACGGCGAGGACGGCGCCCCCAGGGACGGGGAGAAGGCCTTCCAGTGGTTCAGCCGGGCCGCCGAGGGGGACAGCATCGCCGCCCAGCACTACCTGGGGCTGTGCTACAGCCGGGAGGTGGGCGTGGAAAAGGACCTGGTCAAGGCCGCGGAGCTGTTTACGGCGGCGGCAGATGAGGGCTATCCCCCCGCCATCACCGAGCTGGGGCTGTGCTACGAGCTGGGCCACGGGGTGGAGATGGACAAGGGCCGGGCGGCCGAGCTCTACCAGGAGGCGGCCGACCAGGACTACGCCCCCGCCCAGTGCAATCTGGGGTATTTCTACTACCAGGGGATTTACTTTGAGGAGAACAACGAGGCGGCGGCGGAGCTGTTCGCCAAGTCCGCCCAGCAGGGCTACCCCCGGGCCCAGGTGCTGATGGGGGAGTGCTTTGAGAACGGCTACGGCGTGGAGAAGGATCTGGAGAAGGCGCTGGAGCTCTACCGGGCCGCCTATGACCAGGGCTACCCCGACGGAGCCTGCTCCCTGGGCCTGTGCTACGAGGTGGGCACCGGCGTGGAGGAGGACAAGGCCAAAGCGGTGGAGCTGTACCGGGAGGCCGCCGATCAGGGATTTCCCCCGGCCCAATGCAATCTGGGGTTCTGTTACTACATAGGCATCGGCGTGGAAGAGGACCCGGCCCGGGCGGTGGAGTGGTTTGAAAAGGCCGCCGAGCGTGAGTACCCCCGGGCCATGTTCCTGCTGGGGGAGTGTTACGACCGGGGCTGGGGCGTGGAGCGGAATTTCGACCGGGCCGTCAAGCTCTATCAGGGTGCGGCGGATAAGGATTACACCTCCGCTTTCTGCTCCCTGGGCCTGTGCTACGAGCTGGGCCAGGGGGTAGAGGAGGACAAAGCCAAAGCGGTGGAGCTGTACCGCAAGGCCGCCGAGCGGGGGATGCCCCGAGCCCAGTGCAACCTGGGCTTCTGCTACTACACCGGCATCGGCGTGGAGGAGAGCA
>CANSSJ010000058.1 GCA_947649625.1 uncultured Bacillota bacterium
TAACAATCAGTCAATTTTGTGTCGGCGCCGTCTGAATCACTGGGGGGCCCCCCCGCGGGGCCGGGGCGGCCCCGCGGCGATCAACCCAGAATACGCTGATAGATGTCGAGATACTGTTTGGCGGAGGAGCTCCAGGAGAAGTCGGCAGACATGCCCTCCTTCTGCAGGCCCTTCCAGGCCTTCTTGTCGTCGTTGTACAGGTCCACCGCCTCCCGCAGGACCCACACCATGTCGCCGGCGCTGATGTTGGCGAAGGTGAAGCCCCGGCCGGTGCCCTCGTACTTGTTGTAGGGGGTGACAGTGTCCTTCAAACCGCCTGTCTCCCGAACAACGGGGATGGTGCCAAAGCGCATGGCGATCATCTGGCTCAGGCCGCAGGGCTCGGAGACCGAGGGCATGAGGAAGATGTCCGCGCCGGCGTAGATCATGTTGGACAGGGGGGCGGAGTAGGTGAGCTGGGCGGAGAAGCGGCCGGGATACTGGCCCTGGGCGTGGCGGAAGGCCTCCTCATACTGCCAGTCGCCGGTGCCCAGCACCACCATCTGCACCCCCTTGGTGCCCAGGCCCATGATCTCGTGGATGGCATCGGTGACCATGGAGAAGCCCTTGTGTCCCACCAGCCGGGAGACACAGGCGATGAGGGGGACATCCGGGTTCTCCTCCAGGCCCACCGCCTGCTGAAGGGCCGCCTTGCAGGCCGCCTTGCCCTTGCCGATGGTCTTCAGGGTAAAGTTGGCGGCCAGACCTTCCATTTTGGCGGGATCGTAGAGGTCCACGTCGATGCCGTTGAGGATGCCTTCCAGCTTGCCGCTCTGCTGGTTGATCACCCCGTCCAGTCCGTGGGCGTAGAAGGGGGTGCGCAGCTCCTGGGCGTAGGTGGGGGAGACGGTGGTGACGAAGTTGGAGGCCATGATGGCGCCCTTCATCAGGTTCACGTCCCGGTGGTAGGCCAGCATCCCCTCGTTGAAGTAGCTGCGGTCCAGGCCGATGACGTCCTGGAGCACCTGGTCGCCGTAGCGGCCCTGATACTCGATGTTGTGGATGGTGTATACGGTCTTGGTGCCCGCCAGCTCTGGGATGCGGTACTTCTCCTCCAGCAGGTAGACGGGGACCAGGGCGGTCTGCCAGTCGTTGCAGTGGATGATGTCGGGGGACCAGCCCAGCTGGCCGGGAGTCTCCACAACGGCGCGGGAAAAATAGGCGAAGCGCTCACAGTCGTCAAAGTGGCCGTAGAGCTGCCAGCGCTTGAAATAGTACTCGTTGTCCACAAACCAGAAGGTGACCCCCTGATGCTCCACCTCAAAGATGCCGCAGTACACCTGCCGCCAGGCCAGGGTGACGTTGAAGTACTTCAGAAAGGTCATCTTGGAGCGCCAGCCCTCGCTGATGCCCTCGTAGAGGGGGAGGATCACTTTCACCTCGTGGCCCTCGGCCGCCAGGGCCTGGGGCAGGGAGCCGGCCACGTCGGCCAGACCGCCGGTCTTGATGAAGGGGGCCGCCTCGGAGGTCGCAAAGAGAATTTTCATAGAAATCACCTTTTCAATTTGGTATTTTGTAGGAGGACGCCCTCCTGGTTGGGGAGGGCGTCCGGAAAAATCAGACGACAGAGCCCTTGGCGATGGCCAGGGGGTAGGTGGCGTGGCCCATGAGCATACGGCCCTCGTTTACCGCCACGTCCTTATCGGCGATGACATAGGACAGGGAGGCCCCCGCCTTGACCACCGTGCCCTGCATGAGCACGCTGTTGGACACCTTGGCCCCCTTCTCCACCACCACGCCGCGGAAGAGGATGGAGTTCTCCACCTCGCCCTCGATCTGGCAGCCATCGGCCACCAGGGAACAGGCGGACCTGGACTCGGGACCGTAGTAGGTGGAGGGGTTGGACTGATCCTTGGTGCGGATGGGACGGGCGGGGTTGAACAGGTCGGCCCGGACCGCCGGGTCCAGCAGTTCCTGGGAGCGCTGGAAGTAGTCGCCCACCGACTGGAAACGGCCCACGTAGCCCTGGTGGACATAGGGCATCATCTTCAGGGACTTCATCCGGGGCTGGAGAACGCCGCGGCTGAAATTGGTCACGTCGTGGGCGGAGCAGTAGTTCACCATGTCCATCAGCAGGCGCTTGGACAGGATGTAGATCTCCAGGGACTCCAGCGCCTTGTCGGCGGAGGTGGGGTGGACGGACAGGTCGGTGATCCGGCCCTCCTCGCTGACCTCCACATACTCGGAGAACTGGGGGGCGCCCTTCAGCGTGGGGGTGCAGACCATGGTGATGTCGGCCCCCGAGGCCAGGTGCTGCTCAAAGACCTTGTTGACGGGCAGGTTGATGGCAGTGTCGCCCCAGGCCAGAAGGACGTAGTCCTGGCGGATGTCCTCCAGGTAGTCATACACCCCGGCCAGGGCCTCCATGCTGCCCCGGTACTCGCCGTGGCCGGGCTCGGTGTAGCTGAAGGGGGGCAGGATGCGCAGGCCGCCGTGCTTGCGGCTCAGGTCCCAGTCCTTGCCGGAGCCCAGGTGGTCCAGCAGGGACTGATAGCTCTGGTGGACCACCACGCCCACGTCGGTGATGCCGGCGTTGACGCAGTTGGACAGCATGAAGTCGATGAGGCGGTAACGGCCGCCGAAGGGCAGGGAGCAGGTGTTCCGGGGGCGGGTCAGTTCCCCCAGGTTGGCGTCAGAGCGGTACGCGAACAGGATGCCGTGCAGATCGTTCATGCCTGCTCACCTCCTTTCACATCTTCGCGGATCATGGCCTTGGGCGCTACCGTGGCCCCCGGGCCTACCGTGACCCCGCTGGCCACCACGGCGATGCCCCAGCCGTCGGCACCGTCAGGGGCGGACCCCACCACGGCGTTGGCCTCTACCGTGGCCCCCTCGGCCACGATGGAGTAGTACACTTTGGCCCCCTCTTTGACGGTGGCCCCGGGCATAAGGATGGAGTACTGGATGTCGGCCCCCTTCTCTACGGTGACGGAATTAAAGAGCACTGAGTTGGCCACCGTCCCGTCTACCTGGCTGCCACCGGTGACCATGGAGTGGGAGATCACCGCGTCAGGCCCGGTGACATGGGGCGGCTTGATGGGGGTGCGGGCGTAGATGGGCCAGCTCTCGTCATACATGTCCAGGCCGCTGCTGCTGCCGGCCAGCAGGTCCATGTTGGCGTCCCACAGGGAGTCGATGGTGCCCACGTCCTTCCAGTAGCCCGCGAAGCGGTAGGCCATCAGCTTCTCGCCGGCGTTCAGCATGTTGGGGATGATGTTCTTGCCGAAATCGTTGGAGGAATTGGGGTCGGCCTCATCGTCAATCAGATATTTGCGCAGCTTGGACCAGGTGAACACATAGATGCCCATGGAGGCCAGGTTGCTCTTGGGCTGGGGGGGCTTCTCCTCAAACTCGTAGACCTTGTCGTCGGCCTCCACGTTCAGGATGCCGAAGCGCTTGGCCTCCTCCATGGTGACCTCCAGCACGGAGATGGTGCAGGCGGCCTGAGACTTCTTGTGGAAGGAGACCATCTCGGAGTAGTCCATCTTGTAGATGTGGTCGCCGGACAGGACCACGACATACTCGGGGTCGTACAGGTCCAGGAAGCCGATGTTCTGGTAGATGGCGTTGGCCGTGCCCTTGTACCAGCTGCCCTTCTCCCCCTCGCCCAGGTAGGGCGGGAGGATATGTACGCCGCCGTCGGACCGGTCCAAGTCCCAGGGCTGGCCGTTGCCCAGGTAGCTGTTCAGTTCCAGGGGACGGTACTGGGTCAGCACGCCCACCGTGTCGATGCCGGAGTTGACGCAGTTGGACAGGGGGAAGTCGATGATGCGGTACTTCCCGCCGAAGGGGACGGCGGGCTTTGCCACGTTGCTGGTCAGGGCGTAGAGCCGGCTGCCCTGGCCGCCGGCCAGCAGCATGGCGACAACTTCTTTTTTCATGGTGTTCACCTCTTACTTTTTGGTTGCGTTGGCATCTATTAGAAACCGGGGCGCAGGGCCCCAAGGGTGCCCGTTACTTCTCCGCCTTTTTGGCCCGGGTGCGCTTGGGCTTGTCCGCGGCGGGGGCCTTTTCCGCTTTGGCGGCAGCCTTTTTGGCGGGGGCTTTCTCCGCTTTTGGCACCGCCTTGGCCGCCTTCCTGGCGGGGGCCTTCTCATCCTTGGGAGCGGCCTCCTTCACGGCCTTAGGGGCAGCCTTTTTGGCGGCGGGCTTCTTTTCCGCCTTAGCGGGGGCGGCGGTCTTCTCCGCCTTGGGCTTGCGGACGGGATTCTTGCGCACGCAACGGTAGATCACGGCGGACATGGGGGGCAGGTCGATGGTGAAGGACTGCTGCTGGTCATGGCAGGGGATCTTCTCCGTCTTGACCGGCTCCTTGTCCCCCCGGCCCTCGCCGCCGTAGGCCGGGTCGTCGGTGTTGAAGACTACGCCCCAGCTCCCCGCGAAGGGGGCGCCCACCCGGTAGCCGTCCCGGTGCTCAGGGGAGAAGTTGCACACCACGATGAGGGGGGTGCCCTTCCGGTCCCACCGCAGGAAGGCCACCGTGTTGGCGGTGTTGTCGTCGGCGCACAGCCACTGGAAGCCCTGCCAGGAGTCGTCCTGCTCCCACAGGGGGGCGTTCTCCAGATAGAAGGCGTTCATGGCCTTGACAAAGTCCTGAGTCTGGCGGTGGGGAGCGTATTGCAGCAGGTGCCAGTCCAGAGAGTACTCAAAGTGCCACTCGTTCCACTGGCCCAGCTCCGCCCCCATGAAGGTGAGCTTCTTGCCCGGGTGGGTCATCATATAGGTGTAGAAGGCCCGGACACCGGCGAATTTCTGAGGGTTGTCCCCGGGCATCTTGCCGAAGAAGGAGCCCTTCATGTGGACCACCTCGTCGTGGGACAGGGGCAGGATATAGTTCTCCGAGAAGGCGTACATCAGGGAGAAGGTGATGTCCCGGTGGTTGAACTGGCGGAAGTAGGGGTCCAGCTTGATATAGTGGCAGATGTCGTTCATCCAGCCCATGTTCCACTTGAAGTTGAAGCCCAGGCCGCCGTCGTCCACCGGCTTGGTCACCTTGGGCCAGGCGGTGGACTCCTCGGCCACCATGAGCACGTCGGGGTGGGCGGCGAAGATGGCGGTGTTCAGGTCCTGGAAGAACTTGATGGCCTCCAGGTTCTCGTGGCCGCCGTTGACGTTGGGTAGCCACTCGCCCTGCTTCCGGTTGTAGTCCAGGTAGAGCATGGAGGACACCGCGTCCACCCGCAGGCCGTCCATGTGGTACTCCTCCAGCCAGAACATGGCCGAGGAGAACAGGAAGGAGCGCACCTCGGGCCGGCCGAAGTCGAACACGTCGGTGCCCCACTCCTTATGCTCCCCCTTCCGGGGGTCGGCGTACTCGTAGGTGGGGGTGCCGTCGAAGTTGTACAGGCCGAAGGCGTCCCGGGGGAAGTGGGCGGGGACCCAGTCCATGATGACCCCGATGCCCGCCTGGTGGAGCTGGTCGATAAGGTATTTCAGGTCGTCGGGGGTGCCGAAGCGGCTGGTGGCGGCGAAGTAGCCGGTGCACTGGTAGCCCCAGGAGGCGTCCAGGGGGTGCTCGGTGACGGGGAGCAGCTCCACGTGGGTAAAGCCCATCTCCTTCACGTAGGGCACCAGATAGCCGGTGATGTCCCGGTAGCTGAGGAACTCGCCCTCGCCGGTGCGCCGCCAGGAGCCCAGGTGGCACTCGTAGATGTTCATGGGACGGCGGTAGGGCGGGTTCTTGGCCCGGAAAGCGAACCAGTCCCGGTCGCCCCACTGATAGCCCGTGTCAAGATCATAGATTTTGCTGGACACGTCGGGCCGGGTGGCGGCATGGAAGCCGTAGGGGTCGCATTTGCCCACGAAGCCGCTGCCATCCGCTTTATGTATAGCGTACTGGTAGGCGTCGTAGCGGTTCAGACCGGGGACGAAGACCTCCCAGATACCCCCCTCTACCTTGGTCAGAGGGGTGGCCTCCAGATCCCAGTTGTTGAAGTCGCCGATGAGGGTGATCTTGGGGGCGTTGGGGGCCCAGACCCGGAAGAGATAGCCCTCGGCGCCGTTTTCATCCCTGGCGGGATGGGAACCGAAGCACCTCCAGGCGTGGGTGGAGCGGCCTTCTGTGAAGGCCTCAAGCTCCAAATAAAGGTCGTTTGGGGAGAGTTTTTCCTGATATTTGGACATAATTATCACCTCGTGGTATCTTTTGCAGACTTTTATCAGCGAAAACTAACAAGGGGGCGCCGAAAGCAACGGGGTATATTTATCAAAATTATACAACATCTGAAAGAACCCGTCAAGTAAAATAGTGGAAAATCGGCGGGGAAATTGAAAAGAAATCCTAGTGCGGCAAGGGATGGGGAGATGAGGGCAGAAAGGCGGGATGTAGGGGCCGCCGTCCTCGGCGGCCCTTTACGACGAAAGATAAAACGGGGCGGCGAGGGCGCCGCCCTCCTACAGTTACTTCTACCCCGCCATGAGCAGCTTGCTGAGCATCCGGCCGAAGATGCCGGGGACGGACAACCGGTCCACCCCCTGAGAGGCCAGGATGGGGACGGTGTCCCGCAGCTCGTCCCCCACATAGACCTCCAGCTGGCCCAGGGTCTGGCCCTGCTCCACCGGGGCTTCCACATTTTCCGCCAGGGACAGGCGGGTGGTCACCTGACTTTCCTCCCCCCTGCGGACCAGCAGGCGGCAGTCCCGCTCCGGCCGGGGCTGGACCTGAGCCTGTGTCCCCAGAAGGACGTCCACCGGGACCAGGGGGGCGTCAGGGTAGACGGGCACCAGGGAGAAGCTGGCAAAGCCGTAGTTGAGGAGGGCCTTGGCGTCCTCAAAACGCTGGCTGATGGAGGGAGATTTCATGACCACCGCGATGAGCTCCATGCCGTCCCGCTCCGCGGTGGCCGACATGCAGTATTTGGCGGAGCTGGTGTAGCCTGTCTTCAGGCCGGTGGTCCCCTGGTAGAAGCGGACCAGGTGGTTGGTGTTGGTCAGGCCGAATTCGCCGTTGCGGATGGAATCCATCCATATGGTGGTGTAGTCCCGGATCTTCGGGTGGTTCAGGATCAGCTCCCGGGACATGAGGGCGATATCGTGAGCGGAGGTCAGATGGCCCTGGGCGGGCAGGCCGGTACAGTTCAAAAAGGTGGTGTCCGCCATGCCCAGCTCCCGGGCCCGCTGGTTCATCTGGGTGACAAAGGCCCCCTCGCTGCCCGCCAGATGCTCGGCCAGAGCCACCGAGCAGTCGTTCCCCGAGACCACCGTGACGCATTTGATCATCTCAGACACGGGCATCTGCTCCCCCTCCTCCAGGTAGACCTGGGAGCCCCCCATACCGGCGGCGTAGGCCGAGACGGTTACCATGTCGTCCAGGCTGATCCGGCCTGAATCCACCGCCTCCATCACCAGCAGAAGGGTCATGATCTTGGTGACGCTGGCCGGCTCCAGCTTCTCATGGGAGTTTTCCTCCAGCAGGATGGTCCCCGTCTCCTTTTCCATCAGCAGGCAGGAGGCGCAGGACAGGTTCAGGCCGGCCTCCGCCGGAGCCGCCGCCGCGGAGGGCAGGCCGGCCGTCAGGACAAGAGCGGCCAAAAGCAGTGATACATATTTTTTCATAGATGGTTCCTCCTGAATCCATATCCAAGAATTTGCGGGTATGGTCAGGATGTGGAGAAGAAGTTTTTTCTATGCGCGGCGGGGAAATGACATTGTTTTCCAGTCTAGTGGACGGGCTGTGCAAAAAGGAGCGAAAAAGGGAAGGAAAAAATTTTTTGTTGGATGTACCAAAACGTACAACTTTTGCCCCTCGCCGCCTACGGGTGTAAGGAGGGATGAGGTGGCAACAAAGGCTGTAAAACTCCCGGACAGGGAGCAGATCATCAGACGGATGTGGAAGCTGGCCAACGCGAAGGCGGGAGACGCCGTCAAGCTGGCCTGCTTTCCCCCGGAGGAGTGGCAGGGGGTGGAAAAGCTGGAGCTGGACGCCCTTACCGAGTTCAAGCGGGGGACCAACGGGGTGGTGGAGCTGAAATTTGTGGACCGGGGGCGGCTGCTGGAGCGGCTGCTGGACACCGTGGACCACAGCGGCGAGGACCAGGTGGACCGTTTCCTCCAGGCGATGGAGGGGCAGCGGTAAATGGTTTTTTCGGAAAAACAGAAGCGGGTGCTTACCTGGTGGCGGCCCGGGTCTCCGGACCGGGACAGGCAGGCCGTTATCTGCGACGGGGCGGTGCGCAGCGGCAAGACGCTGTGTACCGGTCTTTCTTTTTTCTGCTGGGCCATGTGCTCCTTCCGGGACAGGAATTTTGCCCTGTGCGGGCGGACCATCCAGTCGGTGCGGCGGAATATGCTGTCGGAGCTGCTGCCGTTGCTGAGGAAGATGGGCTTCCGGTGTACGGAGAAAGTAAGCAGAAACGTGATTCAGGTGCGGCTGGGGGGGCGGAGAAATACCTTTTACCTCTTTGGAGGGAAGGACGAGAGCTCCGCCGCCCTCATCCAGGGCATCACTCTGGCCGGGGCCCTGCTGGACGAGGTTGCCCTCATGCCCCGGTCCTTTGTGGAGCAGACCATCGCCCGGTGTTCGGTGACGGGGAGCCGGTTGTGGTTCTCCTGCAACCCCGAGTCCCCCGCCCACTGGTTTTATCAGGAGTGGGTGTTGAAGGCGGAGGAGAAAAAGGCCCTGCGGCTGCAATTTGCCATGGAGGACAACCCGGGGCTGTCCAGGGAAGTGCGGGAGCGGTATGCCAGCACCTTTCAGGGGACCTTCTACCGCCGGTTTGTGTTGGGGGAGTGGGTTGCCGCCGAGGGGCTGGTGTACGACTTCTTCGACGGGAGTTTTGCCCGGGAGGTCCCGGAAGGGCCCTTTGAGGAGTGGTATGTGTCGGTGGACTACGGCACCTCCAACCCCACGTCCATGGGGCTGTGGGGGCGGAAGGGCGGGGTGTGGTACCGGACCGGCGAGTACTACTACGACGGCCGGGCCGCCCGGCGGCAGAAGACCGACGAGGAGTACGCCGACGACCTGGCCAGGCTGGCCGGGGACCGGCCGGTGCGGGCGGTGATCGCCGACCCGTCGGCGGCCAGCTTCTGCGAGACCCTGCGCCGCCGGGGCTGGCGGGTCAAAAAGGCGGACAACCAGGTGGTGTCCGGCATTCGGCTCACCGCCAGGCTGCTGAAAAGCGGGAAAATGGTCATCTGCCGGGGGTGTAACGACGCCATCCGGGAGTTTTCCCTGTACCGCTGGGAT
Source organism: uncultured Bacillota bacterium (assembly GCA_947649625.1). Taxonomy (GTDB): domain Bacteria; phylum Bacillota; class Clostridia; order Oscillospirales; family Oscillospiraceae; genus Lawsonibacter. The sequence continues at coordinate 9,224 of CANSSJ010000058.1, forward strand.
GACCGGGCGCGGGGGCAGGACCAGGTACGCAAGGAGCACGACCACGCCATGGACGAGATCCGGTATTTCGCCGCCACCGTGGCCGGGAGAGAGGGCCGGGGCGGCGTGTTCGCCGGTTGCGTGGAGAGAAAAGCATTTTAGAGAGGAGCGATGCCATGAAATGGTGGAAGCAGAGGCGGCGGGAGCCCCCCGCCGCCGTGGTGCAGGTGCGGCGGAATGAGGGCCAGCCCTTTGGAGTGCTGGACCGGTACGTCCCCCTGCGCACCGGGGAGGCGGCCCTGTACCGGGCCATCCGGGAGGGGGTGCCCATTGTGGACGCCGCCATCTGGAAGCTGGTGCGGCTGTGCGGCGGGGTGGGGGTGAAATGTACCGACCCCGGGGCTCAGAGAGGACTGGAGGAGTTTTTCCGCACGGTGGACGTGGGCTGGGGACAGCGGGGGGTGCAGGCCTTTCTGGACCGCTACCTGGACGACCTGTTCACCTGCGGCCACGGACTGGGAGAGATCGTGCTCACCCCCGACGGGAAGGACATCGCCGCCCTGCTGTGCGCCGACCCGGGGCAGGCGGAGGTGAAGCTGGGGGACAGCCCCCTGGACTTTCAGCTGTGCCGGGTTGGGATTGGGGAGAACCGGGAGTTTCCTTATCAGGAGCTGCTCCTCTTCACCCCCTTCCAGCCCACGGGGGACGCCCCCTGCGGGGTGTCGCTGCTGCGGTCCATGCCCTTTCTGGCCGGAATCCTGCTGAAAATCTTTCAGGCTACCGGCCAGAACTGGGAGCGGGCGGGCAATCTCCGCTTCGCCGTGGTGTGCAGGCCCGGCGAGGGGGAGGAGGCCTTCGCCCAGGAGCGGTGCAGTCAGGTGGCCCAGGAGTGGTCCGCCGCCATGCAGGCGGGACGGGAGGGCTCTGTCCGGGACTTCGTGGCCGTGGGGGACGTGGACATCAGGGTCATCGGGGCGGACAGCCCTGTGCTGGACAGCCAGGTCCCCGTGCGGCAGATTCTGGAGCAGCTGGTGGCCCGGACCGGGATTCCCCCCTTTATGCTGGGGCTGTCCTGGTCCTCCACCGAGCGGATGAGCGCCCAGCAGGCCGACATGCTCACCACCGAGATTTCCGCCATCCGGAGGGCCGTGGAGCCCGCCCTGTGCCGGACGGCCGAGCTGTGGTTGCGGCTCCACGGCTTCGGCGAGAGAGCGGAAATCGTGTGGGAGGACATCAACCTCCAGGATATGGTGGAGGAGGCCAGGGCTGAGCTGTACCGGGCTCAAGCGGAAAAATTGAGGAGGGAAGCATGAAAATTGTAAAGGAAGCCGTGGGGGGCGAGAACGCGGCGGTGACGGCCCAGGACCTGGAGCTGATCGGTGCGCTGGCCCGGAAGCCCTTGTCCCAGGAGGAGGTGTACACCTTCTCGGTGCGGCTGTGCGACAACGAGATCGACCGGGATTTTGAGCGGTTCACCGTCCCAACCCTGGAGCAGCTGGCCCTCATGTTCGTGGGCAAGGCCGGTATCTTCGATCATCAGTGGTCCGCCCGGGGCCAGGCCGCCCGCATTTACAGGACCGAGATCGTCCGGGAGCCGAAGCGGGTCACCCGGGCCGGGGATGGGTACGTCTGGCTGAAAGGCTATGCCTACATGGTGCGCACGGAGAGCAGCCGGGACCTGATCGCTGAGATCGAGGGGGGCATCAAGAAGGAGGTCAGCGTGGGGTGCGCCGTGGAGCACGCCATCTGCTCGGTCTGCGGCTGCGACCGTACCCAGGTGGACTGTGGCCATGAGAAGGGCCGGGAGTACGCCGGGCAGCTGTGCTGGGCCGACCTGGAGGGGGCAAGCGACGCCTACGAGTTTTCCTTTGTAGCCGTCCCCGCCCAGCCCGCCGCCGGGGTGGTGAAGGGGGCCCGCCGGGGCTCCGCTACCCGTTTGGAGGAGGAGGCCGCCTTGGGACGGAAGTATCTGGAAAACCTCCGGGGCGAGGTGGTCCGCCTGGCCCTGCTGGCCGACCGGGAGCTGTCTGCACAGGCGATGAAGTCTCTGGCGGACAAGCTGTCCCATCAGGAGCTGGAGGAGCTGCGGAAGTCCTACGCCCGGAGAGCCGGGGAGCGGTTCCCCCTGAAAACACAGCTGCGCTATGAGACCGGAAACGCTGGTTTCGACGAGGAAAACAAGGCGTTTTTGGCGTAAATTTTAAGACCTGCTAACAAATGTCAAGAGCTAAATTGAAGGGAAACGCTATTTTTT
>CANSSJ010000059.1 GCA_947649625.1 uncultured Bacillota bacterium
GCCTCAATAGAGCGCTCAATGGAATGCGACATCAACCACACCTCCACCTATTCAGAAGTTATCATGTGCATTGTAGCACAAAGAATAAATAGTTGCAAACTGAAAATCGCTTCTGCTCTCTATCAAATTTTGCACCGCAAAACAAAGAATAAAAGTCCTCGAAAAAATCAGTAGCTTTCCTCGCCGAGATGTGGTATGGTGTGTGGCCACAAGGAGGTGAGCCCCATGGCAAAGAAACGAGCAAATGGTGAAGGCAACATCCGCAAGCGCAAAGACGGTCGCTGGGAGGGACGGTACACCGCCGGCTACGATCCCGAGTCCGGCAAGCGGATCATCAAGAATGTACTGGGTAAGACCCAAGCCGAGGTAAAAGAGAAGCTGGCCCAAGCACAACAGGAGTCCGCTGGACTGGATATGGCCCACAATGAGGACTACACAGTGGCTACCTGGCTCCGCAGCTGGTACGAACTCTACGCCAAGCCCAACATCAGGCCGGCGACAGCAGACCGCTACCACCTGATCATTGAGACCTACACCATTCCCCGCATCGGCAAGATCAAGCTGAAGAAACTGACCTCCCGTGATCTCCAGAAACTCTACAAAGACCTGATGGAACGCGGCAGAGTTCAGAAACGCAGCGGCAAGGGTAATCCCGGTCTGAGCACCACCACAGTCCGGAGCGTCCACCTCACCCTGCACTGCGCATTCGAGAGAGCGGTAAAAGAGAGACTCATCCCGCGCAACCCTACCGATGACTGCATTGCTCCCAAGGTGCAGAAGGTTGAGATGAAGACGCTCCTGCCCGAACACCTCAAGTCCTACCTGGACGCCGCCAACGCCAGAGATGTTCTGCCCATGTTCTACCTGGAGCTGGTCAGCGGGCTGAGGAAAGGTGAACTGGTGGCACTCCTATGGTCTGACCTGGATGCAGAACACAAAACCATTTCTGTCAACAAGCAGTACGTCCGCAATCCCAGCGGAGAAGTGATCCTCTCCCGCCCAAAGACGGAGACCTCAGTGCGTCAGGTATCCATCCCGCAGGACGCAGTCGACCTGCTGATCCAGGAGCACAGCAAGCACCCGGACAACCAGTATATGTTCCCCTCGCCAGTGACCGGAGAGATGTACCACCCCGATTCGGTGGTGAAGATCCACGAGAAGATACTGAAGGACGCTGGACTGGAACATATCCGCTTCCACGACCTGAGACACACATTTGCAACCCTGGCACTCCAAAACGGTGTAGATGTGAAAACGGTCAGCAGTATGCTGGGGCACTACGACGCAGGCTTCACCCTCCGCACCTACACCCACGCTACCCGGCAACAGCAGAACCGGGCGGCGGAGACAATGGGAAATTTTATGGCGCAGGTCATGTGAGCCCACCCACAGAAGACAAAAAGCCAGGCAGGAAGGCGAAACTTCCTGTCTGGCGCTCTCTGTCCCTCTTCGGACATTTCGCCGTGTGGGTCACGGTGTGGGTCAACGAAAAAGCGCAAAAATAAACCCACCCCAAAAATTGTAAAAACAAGAGAAATCCCACCTGAATCAAGCGATTCAAGCGGGATTTTGGAGCTGCTACCCAGATTTGAACTGGGGACCTCATCCTGGCCAAAAATGAGCCCGCCAAGGCCTTCCAGGTCAAGACGGCGGAGACCATCTGGCAGGCCAAACGGAAGTGTCCTGACCTGGTCCTCCTCCCCGCCCACCACGGGCTGTACCGGGACTTTTCCCGTAAAGTAAATTCCCTTTACCAGGAGTACACCGACCTGGTGGAGCCCTTCGGCATCGACGAGAGCTGGCTGGACGTCACCGGCACCCTCCACCTCTTCGGCGGGGACGGGGCCGCTCTGGCCGACCGTCTGCGGGATGAGGTACGTAGCCAGTTTGGGCTGACCATCTCGGTAGGAGTGTCCTTCAACAAAGTGTTTGCCAAGCTGGGCAGCGACTACAAAAAACCGGACGCCACCACCGTCATCACCCGGGAAAACTTTCGGAAACTGCTCTGGCCCCTCCCTGTCACCGACCTGCTCTACGTGGGTCGGGCCGCAGCCCAGACTTTCCAGCGGTTCGGAATTCGCACCATCGGCGGCCTGGCCGCCTTCGACCGGGAGCAGCTGTTTCAGCTTCTGGGAAAAAATGGCGCTCAGCTCCACGACTTCGCCAGCGGCGAGGACCGCTCCCCCGTGGCTCCCGCCGGCCAGTATACGCCCCCCAAGTCCATCGGAAACGGGTACACCTTTCCCGACGACCTCCAGGGCCGGGAGGAGATCCGTGCGGGCATCGCCCAGCTGGCCGACCAGGTGGCGGCCCGCCTGCGCAGGCATGGCATGAAGTGTCAAGGGATCTCCCTTTCCATTCGGGACCCCAACTTCCAGGATATCAGCCGCCAGACCCGGCTGGACCTGCCCACCGATCTGGCCCGGGAACTGACTCGGCCAGCCATAGAACTGGCCGACATCTGCTGGAATATGTCCAGTCCGGTGCGTGCCCTGACTGTAACAGCTATCTATCTCATCCCCGCCGACGAGGCGGGAGCCCAGCTGGACCTGTTTTCTGCAGACCTGGACGCCAAACGCCGCCGTCTGGAACGGTTGGAGGGCGCCATGGATATGATCCGGGCCAAATACGGCCCCGGGGCCATCGCCCCCGCCTCCACCCCCCGGGACCCTGGCCAGGAGCGCCACGCCCCGCCGCCGGGGGGACACAACACATATACCGAGAGCTGACCGCATAATCTGGGGCATGGAGGTGTTGTCCATGCCCCTGTCTTTTTTTGAGTTTCTGGGTCAATTAAGGGCAAATCCTGCCCTTCTTGGGACGGTTTTGCTGACGCTGGCCGTCCTGCTGGTCAACGGCTGGACCGACGCCCCCAACGCCATTGCCGGGGCGGTGGTGACGGGGGCCCTCCCCTTCCGGCCCGCCGTAGGGCTGGCAGCGGTATGCAATTTTTTAGGGGTGCTGTGCGTCACCTCGGTGAACGCCTCGGTGGCCGAGACAGTGTACTCCATCGCCTCCTTCGGCGGTGGGCCCAAAGCGGCCCTCACCGCCCTGTGCGCCGCCATGACGGCCATCGTCCTCTGGGCGGGGCTGGCCTGGCGTTTCGGCATCCCCACCAGTGAGAGCCACGCCCTTGTGGCCGGCATCTCCGGGGCGGCGGTGGCCTTGGAGGGCTCCCTCTCCTGCATCCGCTGGGACTGCTGGGCTAAGGTGGTTCTGGGGCTGATTTTGTCAACTACGGCCGGATTCTGGGCGGGCAGCGCTGCCGGAAACCGTCTCAAGACTGTAAAGCTGTCTGACCATATATTCCTTCTGGCTCAGCTTCCGGGGTCGGCAATTACCGCTTTCCTCCACGGGGCCCAGGACGGGCAGAAATTCATCGGCGTCTTCCTCCTGGGAACCGCCCTGGCCCAGGGCAGGGCCGACGAGGGTACCTTTGTGATCCCCCTGTGGCTGATGGCCCTGTGCGCCCTCTTCATGGCCCTGGGCACCCTCATAGGGGGCCGGCGGATCATTGACACCGTGGGCCGGGAGATGGTATCCCTAGGACCCCGGGAGGGGCTGGCCGCCGACCTGGGCAGTATCGTCTGTCTGCTGGGGGCTACTCTGCTGGGGCTGCCTGTCTCCACCACCCACACCCGCACCTGCGCCCTGCTGGGGGTGGGCAGCCGCCCCGACTGGGCTACCGCCGGGAAAATCGCCCTGGCCTGGGTGCTCACCTTCCCCGGCTGCATGGCCATCGGGTACTGGATAGCGCGGGTGTTTCTCTCCCTGTAGGGGCGGACATTGTCCGCCCGCGGGCGCGCACTGCGCGCCCCTACATACACCCCCGCCTATCTCCGCGCATAGCCTAATCTGGAAGCAACCGTACAGGTGACGCCTGCGAGTCTTCCAGAAAGGGTTCATACATCGTGTTACAGGCACTCACTTGGGCCGCCGCCGGCACGGGCTTTACCGCCTTGATGACCGCCGCCGGGGCTGCCGTGGTCTTTTTGTTCCACAAGAAAAACTCCCAAACCCTCCATCGGGTAATGCTGGGCTTCGCCGCCGGGGTGATGATTGCGGCCAGTATGTGGTCGCTGCTTATTCCCGCCATTGAGAAGGCGGAGGAATTGGGTCAGACGGCCTGGCTCCCCGCCGCCGGGGGCTCTGTCCTTGGCATTGTCTTTCTCCTGCTGATGGACTTCCTCCTCCCCCACTTCGGGCCTGAGTCCTTCCATCGGGGGGCCAGTCCCAGCCGGACCGCCCTGCTGGTGCTGGCCGTCACCCTCCACAACATCCCGGAGGGGATGGCGGTGGGGGTGTCCTTCGCCCTGGCCGCCCAGAACGGGGACGCCGCTCTGCTCACCGCCTCCACCGCCCTGGCCATCGGCATCGGCATCCAGAATTTCCCCGAGGGGGCGGCCATCTCCCTGCCCCTGTACCAGGAGGGAATGGGCAAGGGGAAGGCCTTCCTCATCGGGGCGGCCTCCGGGGTGGTGGAGCCCGTCTTCGCCCTGCTTACCGTGCTGGTGGCCGGGACGGTCCAGCTGGTTTTGCCCTGGCTGCTGTCCTTCGCCGCCGGGGCCATGCTCTACGTGGTAGTAGAGGAACTCATCCCCGAAGCCAACCTTTCCCAGGGGGGCCACTCGGGCACCCTGGGAGTCATGGCCGGGTTCCTCATCATGATGATTTTGGACGTGGCACTTGGTTGACATAACAGTCCGCCTTATTCTCTAAGGCGGACTGTTTTCAATGTCCCTCGATATTGTCAACAAAGGGCGCGCTGTTGTTTATATACAGAAGATAGGTATGCTCCAGGTTTTTCGGAACCCTCATCTCCGCCACATAGGGGTAAAAGCTCGGGTTTTCCTCCCGGAAAGCCGTGACTTTCTCCATCTCTTCTATCCAGCAGTTCCACATATCAAGACCGTAATTCCGGTCTATCAGCGCTTCAATCTCCACGAGGCCGGCATCCGTTTTGAAGATGACAGCGGACAGCATGTCCACATGGTTGCCCGTTCCGGAGGTGTTGCCGGTCTCTGTATAGCTGTCCACGATCTCTACCGAGACAAGCCCCGTGTGCAGCAGGCTGACTGCATTTCTGGTTTGCCGGGCGCTTGCGGTGTGGTTCACCACCATACCCACCACCTCATGCAGAATCACCAGCCCGATCAGCAAAAAGGGCAGGCAGAGTACCCATTTTAAAATCCGGCGCATACCAGACCCCTCCCGTCTGGCTCAGTATACCACTCCGGCGGGCAGAATGCAATTACATCTCCTTCCGAATCTGCCGCAGGGCGTTCTTCTCCAGCCGGGAGACCTGAGCCTGGGAGATGCCGATTTCAGCGGACACCTCCATCTGGGTCTTGCCCTGAAAGAAGCGCATGGAGAGAATTTTCCGCTCCCGCTCCGTCAGGTGGCCCACCGCCTCCTTCAGGGCGATGCGCTCCACCCACATCTCGTCGTTGTTTTTGGTGTCCTTCACCTGGTCCATCACGCACACGGTATCCCCGCTGTCAGAGTACACCGGTTCATAGAGGGACACCGGCTCCAGGATGGCGTCCAGGGCAAAGACCACGTCCTCCCGCTTGATGTCCAGGATCTTGGCGATCTCCTCCACAGAGGGCTCCTTCTGGTGCTGAGCCATGTAGGCCTCCTTGGCCTGGAGGACCTTGTAGGCGGTGTCCCGCATGGCCCGGGACACCCGCATGGTGCTGTTGTCCCGGAGGTATCTTCTGATCTCCCCTACGATCATAGGCACGCCGTAGGTGGAAAATTTCACGTCCAGGTCGGTGTTGAAGTTGTCGATGGCCTTGATGAGGCCGATGCACCCCACCTGGAACAGGTCGTCGGCGTTCTCCCCCCGGTTGGAAAACCGCTGGATCACCGACAGCACCAGCCGCAGGTTTCCGGCGATCAGTTCCTCCCTGGCCTGCTTGTCCCCCGCCTTGGCCTTGAGGAGGAGCTCTTGGGTCTCGCTGCTTTTGAGTACCTTCAATTTGGAAGTATTTACCCCGCATATCTCCACTTTATGCTGCATGACAAAGACCTCCCGCCCGGTGTGATACTGTTTCCAGTATTTCCGGGGGAAGGTCTTTCATACCGCCGGGGGCGGCCCTAAATTTTTTATCGTCAGACGGTTTTCGATGGATTTTTGGGAGGATTCGTCTTTTTGAAGCGCAGCAGGAGGACCGCTGTCACTACGGCCACTCCGGCCACCAGTCCGGCGGCGATGAGCAGAGCTGGCGGGCCCGCCGTGACGGTGGCGCTGCCCCGCAGCTGGGCCGCAGAGGGGGACACGGGGACGATACCGGTGTCCAGCTCCTTGTTCATGGGGTCGTCCAGGCAGACCCAGCTGTCCAGGTGACCCAAGTAGTAGCCCACAAAGCCCCAGCGCAGGCCGGCTTCATCGGTATAGACCCGGGTGAACAACTCACCGAAGGGCTGGTAGTCTGCATCCTCCTTCAGGGTGTTCTCCCAAGTTGACCCGTTGGGGTAGTTGTAGAGCACCGCCTCATGGAAATCCACCGGGACCGGCCCGGTCTCCGCGATCTCCGAGGCGTGGTCGGCCATGAACTGCTGGCTGTCATAGACCAGCGTCATGTCGTCCATGGGGACCCAGCCCTCCGTCCGGTCGTGCCAGTCCTCGTCCCAGCGGACCAGGTAGCCCCAGGTGGTCCCCTTCCCCTCCCAGGTATGGGAGATATTGACCCGAGTCCCGTTGCTCAAGGTGAGCTTGTTCATGCCGCCGGGGGCGGTGAAGACGGTCACTTCCCCATCATACCCCGCCAGTTCGTAACTTCGGTTAACATAATCACATTGATCCCGGTGCCTCTGAAAGAAGGAGTCCTCCGGCTCCCAGACGGCGTCGGCAAAGGCGGGGACTGTCAGGGCCAGGACGGCCAGCAGGGCCAGGAACAGCGTTAGAATCTTTCGTTTCATTGCAATACCCCTTTCAAATTACCAATCTTTTGCGGTTCCCGCCCCTGCGGGGCGGAAATCCGGAGCTTGTCAGAACAGCAGCAGTCCGGAAAAATAGGATAGCGCATTAGCGCACAGGGAAAAGGTCCAGGGCCGGGAGATCTCGCTGCGGCGGCGGTAGATCAGCCCCTCCGTCCCCACCGCCCACAGCTCCAGGGCCGCCGTGACGGCAATCAGATATTTTGGCCAATACCATGCCGTAGCGTGGTGGCACAGCACCACCACCGGGTTGGTGAACAGGTTCGCCAGGGCCACCGCGGGCAGGTCGGACCGCTCCACCCGCCAGACCAGGGCGAAGGCCAGCTCCAGTGCCAGGGTCAGCCCCAGGGAGACCGCCAGGGAGAGGAACAGCTCCATCACAGCCGCCCCCGTTTCAGCCCCAGGGCCAGCAGCGCCAACGAGCACAGCGCCCCGGCGGCGTAACCCGTCCCGCCGGTGAGCAGGGCGGGCCAGCCCAGCCAGGCCGGCAGAAAGCCCAGAAACAGGGCGAAGGTCAGCGTTCCGAAGGCCAGGCCCGGAGAGAGCAGCCGGGCCGCCGACCAGAGGGTGATGGGCATGGTCATATTGAAGAGGAAGACCGCCGCCGTCCCCGCCAGGGGTGAGCTGCTCAAAAGGAAGAGAGCCGCCGACAGCCCCAGGGACAGGGCGGACGCCCGGACCATGCCCAGCCTGTCCCCCAGAAAACCTCCGGCCGCCTTGCCCAGCACCAGGGCGCACACCAGGCCGAGGGCCCAGCCCCCGGTCTTCCAGGGGAAGGCCATCACCATCCCCAGGTAGGAGCGCAGCACCACCACCAAGAAACAGCAGGCCAGAGCCGCCATCCCGTCCCGGTCTGGGGCGGTCGGAGCCTCCAGGCTATCCCCCTCCCGGCGCTCCGGGAGAAGGAAGACCAGGGCGAAGAGGAGCAGCCCGGCGGCGGCCATCCAGCCGGAAACCCGGCTCTGCTTTCCCCATAAGGTGCCGAAGTAGATGCCGAAAGCCCCCGGGGAAACGAAGATTCCCAGGGGGGCGGCCCGGTCTCCCCCCTTCCGAAGAGTGTAGACGCCGCCCCCCACATGGAAACAGGCGTTGCCCAGTCCCGCTGTCACCGCGGCGGCAATGGGGAGGGGCGCGAACACCCAGCCCACCGCTGTCAGCCCGCAGCCCAGAGCGGCCACAGGGCCCTCCCGGTCCAGCCGGTCGGCCAGCAGGCCGATGGGCATCTGCATGGCGAAGGCGCAGAAGTTGTAAAGCAGGGCGCAGAGGGCCCACTCTCCCCTTCCGGACAGCCGGGAAAACATCAGCAGGGCACAGGAAAAGTCCACCCAGAAATGTCCGGCGGAGTAGACCCACAGCCGCGCCGGTTTCATGTACTCCACCTCCTCCCTGTTATCTCTATTTGTATAGACGGAAAGGAACGCGCAAAGTTACACAGAAGAAAAAATTTTTTCGCTCACAGGAACAGGCTCGCCTGGAGGTGCTCTTCGTCCATCACCTCAATGCCGGCGTCGGCCAGCAGGCGGGCGGCGATCCCCCAGCCGGGTTTCAGTGTGTGGGTAAAGGTGCCGTCGTAGACCTCCCCGCAGCCGCAGGAGGGGGACCGGGACTTCAGCACCGCCACGGTACAGCCGTTTTCCCGGGCGATCTCCAGTACCCGCTCCGCTCCCGCCTGGTAGGCGGCGGTGACATCCCGGCCGTCCTGTGTGAGGACACGGCCGTCGGGCTGAATCTCGGCGGGGCTCCGGGGGACGTCCAGTCCCCCCAGCACCTCGGGGCAGACGGGAATCAGGTTGTGCCCCGCCCGGTGGAGCTCGATGATCTGCCGGTCCAGCCGGCTGGCCCCGTCGTACCGGCAGGGCTCCCCCAGAAAACAGTGGCTGACTAAGATGTTCATATGTATTTCCTCCTATGAAAAACGGCCCGCCGGATGGCGGGCCGCTGCTGGCATGATTCAGTGGGTCAGATAGTATCTGACCAGAGTTTGAAGCAGTTCGTCCCGGTCCGCCTTGCGGATGAGGGCTCGGGCGTTGTTGTGGTTGGTGATATAGGTGGGGTCCTCGGACAGGATATAGCCCACGATCTGATTGATGGGGTTATATCCTTTCTCCTGCAGGGCCTGATACACCGTGGTCAGGATGGCCTTGATCTCCATATCCCGCTGGTCGCCCAGACTGAATTTGCGGGTATAGTCCATCTCTCCCATGTTCGCACCTCCCAAATGTATCTTTTTGCCTAGTGTACTCCAAAACTTTGTCGATGTAAAGGGCTTTGGCGAAATTTAATACAAATGAAATATTTCTCCCTATTTGTCCATCATGGCGGCGGCCGCCACCTGGAACAGGGCGGACAGCGCCGCCAGCCAGAACACATACTGCACCCCCCAGGCGTTCCAAATCAGGCCCATGATGGGGGAGGCGACAATGGCCATCACATGGTCCACGCTCAGCCCCACGGACAGGGTGCGGGTGACCTCGGAGGTGTCCAGGGCGATGGCCCGCATCATGTAGGAATGGACCATGTTGAACTGCTCAAAGAGGACGCACAGCACGTATGCCCCGAAGACCAGCCAGGTCAGGGGGTCTCTCAGGCCAAAGCTCCCCCCTGCCAGCATCCCGGCCAGCAGGCCCATCACCGAGAAGGAGACGGCGATATACACGGCCTCCACCCACAGCATTTTCTTCACGCCCAGCCTGTCCAGCATTTTGCCGATGACGGGGGCCAGCCAGGTGCCGGCCAGATGGACCGCAATGGTGAGCAGGGCCACCGTGTCCGCCCCCCGTCCCAGCAGGTTAATGATGACCCAGGGGGCGAAGACGATTTTGATCCGCTTCTGGCAGCCGTAGGCCAGGGTGACCATGTAGTAGGGCATGTACCGCTTTCGGAACAGCAGCCTGTGGTTCTTCACCGCCCCGCTCTGGGGCATCAGCTGTGCCATACAAATCAGCAGGAAAACCGCCCCGGCGGTCAGCTCCGCGGCCAGGACGAAGGGCAGGATTGTTTTTTTCTCAAAGCTGAACAGGCGCGTCCGAAAGCCGAGAAAGACGATGACTGCCGCAATCATGGCGAACAGGGTGTTGACGCCCTTGAATCTTCCCAAGGTAGCCCCCACCTTGTCCTTGTCCGCCAGGTCCATGGAGATGGCGTCGTTCAGGGGCATGAAGAAGTGCATCCCCAGGGAGTGGATGAACAGAAAGACCAGCATGGTTCCGTAATCCGGGGACAGCCAGCCCATGACCACCAGCCCCACCAGCACCAGCGCCTGGGCCGCCACCGCCATCCAAATGTTGCCCAGAAAGCCTAGAGCGGCCACCAGCACCATACACAGGATGCCGGGGCTCTCCCGGGGGATCTCAATAAACCCCCGCTGGACGGAGTCGATGTGGAAGACCTCGTTGAAGTAGTTGGAAAAGATGTTGCTGCCCAAGCCGTTAGCCAGGGCGGTGAAGGCCAGCACCGCCGTAAAGAGGTAGATTGCCTTCTGTCGGTTTTGTTCGGTCATGTGTGCTTCTCTCTCCTTTAAGGCCCCCTTGCTAAAGGGGGCTGGCACGGCGAAGCCGGGACTGGGGGATTCTTTTTCGGAGCATTCCGTATGCCGGAATCCCCCCGCCTCCTGCGGGGGCCCCCCTTTCACAAGGGGGGCTTTGGGCGTTTTCTTAAAACGCGATACCCTGAAAGCCGCTCTCAGTGATCTCCTCATTGAGGAGCTGAATGCCCACCCCGTTGTTGTTGGGGTCCTCCGCCCACTCCCGGCTGAACAGCAGGTAGAGGCAGCGTTTTCCTTCGTAGACATCCCGCATAATGCCGTCTGATGGAATCACCACCGTCTCCAGGGTGACCCACCTGCGCATCTCCTCCACCGTCTCAATCTCGGGCCACCAAGCGGCGAACTCCTCCGGGTCGTCGGGGCCGTAGGCGAAGCGCTCCTCCTCGTTGTAGTAGCGGATGACTTCCTGTATTACTGCCTCCTGCAAGCCCGGCCATTTTTCCAGGAAAAAATGATAAGCCTTATGCTGCAAATCCGAAACTTCGGTCTGCTCCCCAAAGCTGGAGTCGACAATCAGGCCCAGCTGTCTCTCCTCCCCGAAAAAGTCCAGCTTCACATGGCCGTTCCAGTAGAAACCGTCAAAGTCCAGCGCTCCAAATACAGTATCAGTCATCACAGCGTATCCTCCTCCGCCCGGTCCAGGGCCTCCTCCACGTCGAAGGGAGGCGCATCCTCCGCCTGGACAGGGGCGGACACTGGGGCGTCCAGCTTGAAGGCGTCGCCGGGAGTGGTGATGCCCTGGCGGTACTTCATCTCCTGCCACTGTTCCTTAGTGACCAGCAGCTGTCGGGGTTTGGAGCCCTCGAAGGGGCCCACGATGCCCTTCTCCTCCAGCTGGTCCACCAGCCGGGCGGCCCGGGCGTAGC
>CANSSJ010000060.1 GCA_947649625.1 uncultured Bacillota bacterium
GAGTAGGTGTGGACCACGTACCAGTTCGCGTTGTCCGCCATCCGCGTCACCCTTTAAAGGCGCCGATGAGCAGTCCAATTGCCTCGCCGGCTACGAAGTCGAACAGAGCGATAAAGACGCCGACCACGATCACGCAGGCAATAACGATCAGCGTGTTGTTGATGGTCTGTTTCCTGGTGGGCCACTGGACCTTCTTCAGCTCGCTCTTCATATCCCGGAACCATTTGCCCGCGCGGGCGAAAAAGCCGGGCTTCTTGTTTTTGTCCTTCTTGGCCTGTACGGCCTGCTTTTCGTTCTCAGCCATTGCTTACCCTTCTTTCATTTCGGCGTTGGCGCCAATCACTTCGTCTCATTGTGAACGGTGTGCTTCCTGCAGAAGGGGCAGTATTTGTTCAACTCCAGACGGTCGGGGGTATTCTTCTTGTTCTTAAAGGTATTGTAGTTTCTCTGCTTGCACTCAGAGCACCGCAGGGTGATCTTAATGCGAGCGCCGGCTTTTGCTGCCATATTGTTCGGCACCTCCTTTTTTATTTGACAGGTCTCGCGCTCCGCGCTCCCCCTCTCTTTGTATCTCCGTGATTTCCGCCCCCTCCGGGGGTGGAAACACAAGAACATCATGGAGGGATAAAGAAAACGCCGGATACGGCCTGTCTTAAAGCCGAAACCCAGCGCCAGAGGGCGCAAAAACACGCCCAGAGGGTACGGTGGACATTCGGCTGCTGCCTCCCTGTGTCCTGAATCAGGTGGAGGGGTCCGCCTCCCGGACACCGTATCCGGACAGCAGAAAAAAGCCCCTTTTCACAGGTAGAGTCACTATATCACGCCTTCCCCCTTTCGTCAAGAGCTTTTTTGCTTTTCCCGTTAAAATTCTGTGAATCTTTCCGGCGAGCGGTAAAATAGGTTTGCAATCCCGGGGCCGGTATGGTATACTCCTGATTTAAATATACCCCGGCTTTCTCCGGGGTAAACAAAAATTGGAGTGATCGTTCCCCTATGGACATAGACAGTACCAGTATCGCCATGCTCGTCACCCTGCTGATCCTGGTGGCCATGTCGGCCTACTTCTCGGCCACCGAGACCGCCTACACCTCCTTAAACCGCATCCGCCTGAAGACCCGGGCGGACAACGGCAGCCGCCGGGCGGAGAAGACCCTGGCCCTGGCGGAGGAGTATGACAAGCTGCTGACCACCATTCTCATCGGCAACAACATCGTCAACATCACCGCCACCACCGTGGCCACCGTGCTGTGTACCAAATGGTTTCACCAGTACGGCCCCACCGTGGCCACCGTGGCCCTGACCGTCATCATTCTGATCTTCGGCGAGGTAACCCCCAAGAGCATGTCCAAGGAGCGGCCGGAGGACTTCGCCATGTTCGCCCAGCCCATGCTCAAGCTGTTCATGGTGATCCTCACCCCCCTGAACTTCCTGTTCACCCAGTGGAAAAAGCTGATGAGCAAGGTCTTTCGGGCCAAGGGGGACGACGGCATCACCGAAGAGGAGCTGGTGGGCATGGTGGACCAGGCCCAGACCGAGGGCGGCCTGGACGAGCACGAGAGCGACCTGATCCGCAACGCCATCGAGTTCAACGACCTGGAGGTCTCGGAGATTCTCACCCCCCGGGTGGACCTGACCGCGGCGGACGAGGAGAGCACCATGGAGGAGATCGCCGCCCTCTTCGCCGAGACGGGCTACTCCCGCATCCCCATCTACCACGAGACGGTGGACAACATCGTGGGGGTCATCCACGAGAAGGATTTCTACGCCGCCCGCTACCGTGGAGAGACCATGGTGTCCAATATTAAGTCCCCGGTCTTCTACACCACGGGCAACACCAAGGTCTTTGAACTGCTGCGGATCTTGCAGAAGAACAAGGCCCACATGGCGGTGGTGGTGGACGAGTACGGCGGGACAGAGGGCATCGTCACCCTGGAGGACATCCTGGAGGAACTGGTAGGCGAGATCTGGGATGAGCACGACGAGGTCATTGAAATTTTCCAGAAGCAGGCCGACGGCAGCTATGTGATCGCCTGTTCCGCCGACCTGGACGACATGTACGACCTGTTTCAAGTCAAGGGGGAGTGCGGCGCCGCCACCGTCTCCGGCTGGGTGCTGGAGCAGGTGGGCCGGGTCCCCGAGGTAGGAGACCATTTCCAGGCCGAGGGCCTGGACGTCACCGTCACAAAGGTGGAACACCGCCGGGTGCTGGAGATCCAGGTCCGGGTCATGGAGGAAGAAGCATAGACGAACGCCCCGGCCGGAAAACCGGCCGGGGCGTTCTGCGCTCATTTCACTGTGATATAACTTTTCGACGCGTAGCCGGTCCTGCCTTCGGAAAAGTTCACCCTGTAGAAGTCGCTCTCCTCTCCCAGGACCTCCAGCCGGGTGCCCCTGGGGACGGCGGTGAGCACCTGGAACCGCGTGCCGGGGCCGGAGCGGATATTCAGCCCCTTCCCGGCGGTGACGGTCCCCACGGCGGGAGCCGCGGGCTCCTCCGCCTTCTCCGGAGCGGCGGAGCCGCTCTCCTTCTGGCCGCTGAGGGGGATATCCACCCCGCAGACGGTCACGTGGTCCACCTGGGCGGGGTCCAGCACACTGATGGGATTCAGTCCGTTGTTGCCGTCATACTTGCGGCCGAAGAAATAATAGGGGGTCTCCGGGCCCTCCAGTCCCTCCTTGTAATCGCTCGTCGAGGCCGCAAGGTTGCCGGGGAGCACCTGCGTGCCGTCCCGGAGGGTCAGCTCGAGGGTGATGCCGCTCACCATCTCCCGCCGCCGGTCCTCCCAGCCGCCGTCGGAGCCTCCGAAGGTAATGGTGAGGCCTCCTAACTCAGTGGTCTCCCCGCCCTCATGGACAGGTTTTGTATTTGTATAGGCCACATATTCCCCGCAGGACCCGCCCTCCAGCTCCACATAGGTACCCAGAGGCGATACCTCCAGATTGGTCACGGTGGTAGTTCCGCCCAGCCAGGGCACCTCCGCATTGGGTTTCATCCGGATGGTCTGGTCCGGGAAGTCCAGTGTGACGTCCTCAAAGACCCACTCGTGGTCCCGGATGGCCGCCGTCAGCTCGCTTCCCTCTGTATGCCATTCGCGTTCTCCGGTCTCCGGGTCATGGGTATCCCACTCGTCGGTGATGGGGCCCAGGTGAAGGGTGACCGTCTCTCCCCGGGGGTTCTCCCCCCACGTCATATAAGGCATGATGAGCACAGAGACATGATTGTCCGTGGGGTCATGATCCATGAACCAGGCGCCCATAGAACCCAGCTGGCCCGTCTGCCCCTCCATCCAGCATACGGCGCTCAGGCGGCCGTCCTCCGAAATGGGAGCCAACACCGTCCCCTCGGGAGCGGCCACGTCCCCCCAGACATACACGCCGTGGTCGTCCCCCACGCACTCTCCCAGGGTGACCGTCCAGCCGTTGCAGGTCTGGCTCCGGTCCAGCCGGTAGATGCCCTGCTCCAGTTTCTCCTGCGTGCCGTAGGTCTGGGTATCGAACCAGCCCCGCAGGCCGGGATTCAGCACCGCCGCCAGGGCTCCCGCCGTCATCACCACGGCGGCCGCCACGCCGAACACCATCCCGCCGCTGATCCGTTTGATTTTCCGCTTGGTCGCGCTAGTCATGTTTTCCTCCTGTTCCGCCGCCCGCTCCAGCCGGGCGGTCAAGTCCAATTTTTCCTCCGGGGTGAAGCCTACGCCCTCAAAGCGCTCTTTGATGTTCATAGGGCCACCTCCAGTTTCAGAAGTTTCCGGGCTCGGCTGAGCCGCTTCCGGGCCGCGGCCGGCGTACAGCCGCACAGCCCGGCGATCTCGTCCAGGCTGTACCCCTCGTAGTAGAAGAGGTAGACCGCCGCGCCGTAGTGCTTCGGCAGCGCCCGGATCAGCTCCGTCAGGCCGCTGTCCTCCCGCTCCGGGGCGGGGAGCAGCTCGGCCTGCTCTATGGGCACCGTCCTGCGCCGCCCGGCGCTCTTCAGGAGGTCCTTGCAGGCATTGACGGCACAGCGCAGCACAAAGGCCTTTTCATGCTCCCCGTCCTGAAACTGCCTGTTTTCCTCCAGCAGCGTCAGGAAGATATCCTGGCAGATATCCTGGGCGTCCTCCCGGGACAGGGAGTAGGTCAGGCACAGCCGCAGGATGGGGTCCGCGTAGGCCTCCACGAACCGTCCCGCCTGCTGCGCGCTGTTCCATTCCGTCATAGCCTCGTCCCCCTTTCACCTATAACACGACCGGCGGAGGAAAATTGTGACCGTTTTCCAGAAGATTTTTCAAAACGGCCCCCGGCTCTCGCCGGAGGCCGTCTTTCGCTACTTTTCCCAGGGCGGGACGGAGTCGTAGATCTGCCAGGAGTTCTCCCCGTCGTGGAGCACCGCCACGGTGCCGTTGTCCAGCACCACATAGGGGCTTCCCACCGGCTCAAAGTTGGCCTGGCCGTCCTCCTCCGGTTCCCAGATGTTCAGACAGGAGGTGGTATACCGAATGTCCCCCTCCTCCGGATCAAGATGGATAAATTCCTGTGTGGCCCGGTAGACAATGCCGTCCACTCTGAGGGCGGGCAGCCAATCCCCCTCGCCTCCCACCGGCTCTGTCGCGCCGGGGCTGGCGGGCTCCTGGGGGGCCGGGTCGCTGCCGTAGGAGCCGTCGGGCTCTGTCCAGTCCCCGCCGCTCTGCTGAAGATCATTGTCCGGACCCCCTGGCACCGGAGGGGGGGCATCCACTTCTCCGTAGGAACTGCTGGGCATGCCGGTGGTGCCGCCGGTCGCGCCGCCGCTCGCTTGATTTCCCGGGGCCGCGCCGCCCATGCCGATGTTCCCCAGCTGGAATACCCCATAACCCAGCACAAGGACCACCGCCAGGCTGGCCGCCAGGCCGATCCAGCGCTGCGCATCGGCCGCCCGTTTTCGGACAACATAGTCCTCCGCCTCCCGGATGAGATCGTCATCCAGCAGGCCCATGGCGTCCAGTAAGTATTCCGCGTTCATACTGCAACCCCCTCCCGCTCCAGCTCCTGCCGGAGCTTACTGCGCATCCGGTGGAGCTTTGATTTCACCTGTCCCAGAGACAGCCCGTGCCGCCGGGCCAGGCTGTCCAGCGGCTCCAGGTGGAAGTACCGCCGCACAAAGATGACCCGGTCCAGCTCGCTCTGCCGGCGCAGGAAGGCGGAGATGAGGGCCGCCGTCTCCCCCGCCTCCAACTCCTCGTCGGGGCTGCGGCGGTCGGGCAGGCACTCCTCCAGCTCGTGGAGGGCGACCTCCACCTGATTCCCGCCCCGCTTGGCCGCCCGGAGCCGCCGCCACCGGTCCAGGGACAGGTTCCTCGTCAGCTTTCCGAAGAAGGCGGACAGAACCCCCGGCCGCTGGGGCGGCATGGCGTTCCAGGCGTGGAGCCAGGTGTCGTTGACGCACTCCTCCGCGTCCTCCTCCCGGTCCAGAATGCGCCGGGCGATGGTGTGGCAGTAGGGGCCGTATTTCTCCTCGCTGGCCGCTACCGCCTGCTGGGACCGGGCCCAGTACAGGTCGATGATCTTGCCGTCCTCCATGGTCGGGGCCTCCTTTTTCTCTACGTATACCATCCATTTTGTAGGGCGGGACGACCTCGGCCCGCCGTCATCAAAATTTCTGTTTTCCAAACGGCGCGCCGGGTCGTCGCGCCCTACACCATTATACACGCAAACCCGCGCCGGAGGTTTCGCCCTCGACGCGGGTTTCGTAAAATTATTATGCCAGCGGCTCGAAGTCGGAGGCGGGGTGCTTGCACCAGGGGCAGATGAAGTCGGCGGGCAGCTCGTCCCCCTCGTAGACGTAGCCGCAGACCTTGCAGACCCAGCGTTTTTTCTCGCTGGGAGCCGCCGCCTGAGCGCCGGGCTTGGGTTTGATGTGGGCCTGATAGTAGGAGTAGGTGGCGCTGGGGACGCTGGAAATTACACCGCCGTCCAGCACGTCGGCCAGGAAGAGGGTGTGGGTGCCCAGGTCGGTGGCGGAGACCACCTCGCAGCTCAGCCAGGCGTTGGTCCCCTGGGTGACGTAGGGGATGCCGTCCGCGTCCTTTTTCACGTGGGCTTCAAAACCGACGAACTTGTCCACATCCCGGCCCGACTGAAAGCCAAACCGCTTGAAAAGTTCAAAATTTGCCTCTTCTGACAGGATAGAAAGGGTAAAACGGCCCGTTTCCTTTACCATGTCGTGGGTATAGTTGCTCTTGTTGACGGCGATGACGATGCGGTTGGGATCGGTGGTCACCTGGATGGCGGTGTTGGTGATGCAGCCGTTTTCCTTGTCCCCCCGGCGGGCAGAGAGGACGAAAAGACCGTAGCTCAGGGAATACATGACCTTGTTATCCATAAATTTTCCTCCTTTATTTGGGCGTGCGGGTATGTGGTCAGTCTACCATAGCTTGCCCCGAAAGTCCAGCTAAAATCCTCCAAAAACTGTCCGCCAGAGGCGGACGGTATACAAATCGTTATATCCGTTTCAAATAATACACCCCAAAAAGGCCCGAAACTGCATTTTAACGGGGTAAAACAGGGGTTAAAAGGGGTAAAACGGGTCCGCTTTTTTGATGTACACCGGAGACGGACACTAAAATTTCCTGGTTGACATTGTAGACCAACCGTGATATGATAGGTCTATAAAGTAAACCTGTGGAGGTCCTTATGAAAAGAATCCTTATACTGGCCCTGGCCTGCGTGCTCCTGCTGACCGGCTGCAAGAGCGGAAAAATTTTCCAGCTCAACGAGGTGGACGCCCTGATCTCGGAAAAAGGGTATGGCAAGGAGGAGTTCACCCAGGCGCTGGCCGGGCGGAGCCGGGCGGATATCGTGGACGCCTGGGGAGAGCCCAATGGGAGGCTCTCCGGCATGTACGGAGATATTTGGATGACCGGCGAGGAGTTGTGGGTTGTCCTGTACTACGACAGAGCGGATGACAAGGTCACGGATGTGATCGTGGGAACACCGGATTTGTAAGGAGGATGGACCGGATGGACAACATCAACCTGACCAACAGCGAGTGGTATGTGCTGGACTGCCTGTGGGAGAAATCCCCTATGACGGTGATGGAGCTGGTGGCGGCGCTGGGTGACCGGCTGGGCTGGGCCAAGAGCACCACCATCACCACCCTGCGGAGGATGGAGGACAAGGGGCTGGTTATCTGCACCGTGGAGGGCCGGGCGAAGCACTACGCCCCGGCGGTCCAGCAGGAGAACGCCGTCCGGGGGGAGACCCGCTCCTTTCTGGACAAGGTATATCGGGGCAGCGTGGGGCTGATGGTGTCCGCCATGGCCCGGGACAAGGCCCTGTCCCGGACGGAAATCGACGAGCTGTATGAGATCCTGCGGAAAGCGGAGGAGGGAGAGATATGAAGCTGCTGACCCAATGGGCCGTCACATCCTCGGCCTTGATCCTGATCGTGCTGGCGGCCCGCTTCCTGTTCAGGGATAAGTTGTCCGCACGGGCGCGGTACGCCCTGTGGGGGATCGTCCTGCTGCGGCTGCTGGTCCCCTTCCAGGTGGAGCTGCCCGAACCGGTCTCCCGATCCATACCGGTGCTGGCCACCAATGCGGTCCGGGAGATGACCCCTTGGCTGGAGGAAAAGATGCTGTACGCCGTCCCCACGGAGCGCCGTCCCAGCAACAGAGTACAGCCGGGGGAGCCGCCTGAATACAGCCGCACGCTCCACAGTGAGGCCGACCGGGAGTATTACTCCGGCGGCGTGCGGTTCGATGAAACCGGAACCACCCGCTACGCGTTCATGATGCCCGCCTCGGAACTGCTGCTGACCCTGTGGAAATGGGGCGCGGCGCTGTGTCTGCTGGTGATCCTGTACAGCAACTGGGGCTTTTCTATCCGCCTGGACCGCCGCCGGAAGCGGCTGGAATTAACGGGCGGCCACAGGCCGCCCCTACAGGCTGCCATCCCGGTGTATACGGTGGAGGGCCTGCCCTCCCCCTGCCTGTTCGGGGTGTTCCGGCCCGCCGTGTATATTACCCCGGACGCGGCGGAGGACGAGACCGCCCTGCGCCACGTGCTGGCCCACGAGCTCACCCACTACGCCCACAAGGACCATATCTGGTCGGCCCTCCGGTGCCTGGCCCTGGCCCTCCACTGGTACAACCCCCTGGTGTGGCTGGCGGTGTGGCTGTCCAAACAGGACGGGGAGCTGGCCTGCGACGAGGGGGCGGTGGCCCGCCTAGGGGAGGCGGAGCGCATCCCCTACGGGCGCACCCTGGTGGACATGGTGGCTGCCCGGTCATTGCGGCCCGGGGACCTGCTGTCCTGCTCCACCGCCATGACGGGCGGGGAGAAGTCGATGAAGCAGCGGGTAGCCCAGATCGTGAAGAAGCCCGAGACGGTGAAAGCCGCCCTGTTCGCCGTGATCGCCCTGGCGGCGCTGGCCGCGGTGTTCGTCTTTGCCGGACGGGCACAGGAGGACAACACGCCAAAGAATTTCCTCAGCTTTGTGGACCGCGCCATAGCCATCCGCTACAGTCCGCCGATCCATTCCAGCCAGTTCTACCCCAGCCCTATCACCGCTCCGGACCTGCTGGCCGAGGCCAAGAAGGCCCTGTCCGGTGTTGCCACCCTGAACGACAGCGACCCCCAGCCCGACCTGAGCCCGATGGCGCTGATTCACGAGTCCAGGATCGTCCTGACCTTTGAGGGCGGGGAGATGGAATATTCCCTCCTGTGGCAGAACGACCGCACCTATCTGTTCACGGGGAGCGTCTTCCAACAGTCTCTGGACCTCCAGGAGGAGGAGGGGGAGACCGCCCAGCTGGTGGGGGTCAGCGGAACGCTGGTCTCAGAACCGGGCGTCGATCTCATCACCATTCTGGAAAGGCTGGCCCGGGGGCAGCGCAGCCAGGGGGAGTCCTACTCCCCCGTCAGCTCCGGCTCCCCGGAACTTGAGCGGCTCCAGGCCGATCTGGACAGCGCCTCCTCCGTCCGGTACCGCCCGCCCGCCTACTCCAACTACTTCTATTCGGAGGACATCACCGACCCAGACCTGCTGGCCACACTCAGGGAGAGGCTGTCCTATCTGGTCCCCCTGGATGAGACGGACTCCCTGCCCGACGGCGAGGCGATGATCCACGCCTCCCGGATCATCCTGAACACCGAAGCGGGGGAGATCACCTACACCCTGATCCCCTGGAATGGCTACACCTACGTGGCCCAGGGGAGCGGCGACTACTCCTTGCAGGAGGGCGGCCGGACCGCGTTCCTGCGCACCCAGAGCCAGAGCAACCTGGCCGGCGCCATCTCCAGCCTGGCCCGGATGCAGGAGCTGCTCTCCCAGGACCCCTACACCCCCATCTCCATCACCATGGCGGAGCTGTGGGGATACGGGCCGGACTTTGTAACGGAGCACGGCATCCGGCTCCAGGGGCGGCCCGGCGGGGAGGACAGCGTGACCTTCTCCGGAGGCTGGCGGGTCCGGGGCAGCGGCACCCTCCTGCTGGAATACAAGGGCGACGAGACCCACGCCGGCGGCTGGATGCTGGAGCTGCGGGAGGAGGACTGGAGCGTCATGTCCGACCAGCCCTCGGTGCTCCGCCGCGCGCCCACCATCTACGGCGCGCCCGGCTCCGCCTGGACCTATGAGCTCATGGAGCCCACCCTCTTCGCCGCCTGCCTGAAGCCCAGGGACGTGGTCTCGGTCACCGCGGGGGACTACGACCTGGGACAGGAGGTGGAAATGGACCTCCCGGCTCTGAAAGACCAGCTCACCCAGGCGCTGTATCACCAGTTTTCCGACCAGTACGACAGGGAAAAATACGGACAGTACGCCATCACCATCCAGGTGAAGGGCTCCGGCATGGAGAGCTATTACGCAGAACGTGAGCTCGCGGAGGAGGCCGACCGGCTCACCCTGTCGGTGGGCTCGGAGCAGGACGCGGTCTGCCTGCGCCACAAGACCTTCGCCCAGAATACCGACGCGTCGTCTGAGTTCGTCCGCAGTCCGGAGCTGTACCGGACCATCCGGGAGGCGGGCGGCAGCACCACCCCCCGGCAGGGGCCCCTGACCCGGGAACAGATCGACCGGGTCAACGAGGCGTTCCAGTCCACCGTGTTGATGCCTGACGGCGCTTATGGTCCCAGCGAGATCAGCTGCTTCTTCACCAGCAGCTACGACGACCCCACCCAGATCGACCTGGAGGAGTTTTTGATGTACTGCCCCCTTGGAGAGATTTTGGAGAATGACGAGGAGGCGGAATTTCGGGCTGTGATACGGGCCAGCGAATGGGCCGACTCGGAGGTGGAGTTCAATTCCCCCTTGGACTTTCCGACGCCGGTCCACCGCTACCCCAGAAAAGAGGTCTCCCTTCTGCTGAATAAGTATGCCGGGGTCTCGGTGGAGGACCTGGACTGGTCCGGCTGCCTCTATCTGGAGAAGTACGACGCCTTCTATAACTTCACCAGCGACTTCGGGCCGGGGTTCTTCCGCTGCGCGGGAGGGCAGATCATGGAGGATTCGGTCCTGCTGTGGACTGACACCCTGGACGACGGGACCCGGAGCGAGCTGACCCTGCGGAGTGAGGGGGGGAGGTGGCTGATCCAGTCCCTGCGCCTGGCCCCCATGTACGAGCGGTGAGAACATCCCCTGGCGGCCGAACGCCGCCGTCCGTCAGTCAAACCTGTCCCCCGGCGGCGAAAGCCGCCGGGGATTTCATATTTCTGTAACATCTGTCAAATTTTCATCGGCATTTTGGTGCTTTTGCTTATGAGGCGGGGAGTTAATATCCCGCTTTTCTTCTCTTTTGACCCGTTAAAAAGCCGTTAATTTCGTTGTTTTCTCGACAAAAAATCAGTATCATGTATCATTGAACAATTCCCTCAGTCAGCCCCGCGGGCTGACAGCTCCCTCAGAGAGGGAGCCTTTTGGAAAGGTATGGTATCTCCTATGAGCTTGCGCGTCGGCATTGATATCGGGTCCACCACCGTGAAGGTGGTGGTCCTCAGCGAACAGGACAGGCTGCTGTTCCGGTCCTATGAGCGGCATTTCTCCAAGACCCGGGAGCGGGCCCTGGAGACGCTGAACTCCATCCGGGACATGCTGGCCGGGCAGGACATCAAGGTCACCATCACCGGCTCCGCCGGGCTGGGGGTGGCCGACGCCGCCGGCATCGACTTTGTCCAGGAGGTCTACGCCACCGCCGCCGCCGTGAATACATACATCCCCGACACTGACGCCGTGATCGAGCTGGGGGGCGAGGACGCCAAGATCATCTTCTTCGGCGGCGCCCTGGAGGAGCGGATGAACGGCTCCTGCGCCGGGGGCACCGGGGCCTTCATCGACCAGATGGCCAC
>CANSSJ010000061.1 GCA_947649625.1 uncultured Bacillota bacterium
GGGCTGGTGGCCGCGGGGCCGCCCCAGATGGAGGAACAGCCGGTGGCGTTGGAGATATACATCCGGTCGCCGAACAGCTGGGTGATGAGACGGGCATAGGCGGTCTCGGCACAGCCTGCGCAGGAGCCGGAGAACTCCAGCAGAGGCTTCTTGAACTGGGAGCCCTTGACAGACAGGTCGGCCATATCCTCCTTGACGGAGACATTGCCCACCATATAGTTGAACACGTCCTGCTGAGCGGCCTCCTGCTCCTGGCCCACCATGGCCAGAGCGTCCACCGGGCAGGTCTTCACGCACACGGAGCAGCCCATGCAGTCCAGGGGGCTGACGGCGATGGTGAACTTGTACTGGCCCTTGCCCTTGCCGGCCTTGACGTCCACGATCTTGGCGGCCTCGGGGGCGTTCTTGGCCTCCTCCTCGGTGAGGGCGAAGGGACGGATGGTGGCGTGGGGGCAGACATAGGAGCACTGGTTGCACTGGATACACTTGGAGGAGTCCCAGGTGGGCACAGAGACGGCCACGCCCCGCTTCTCATAGGCGGCGGCACCCAGCTGGAAGGTGCCGTCGGCATAGGGCTCGAAGGCGGAGACGGGCAGGCTGTCGCCGTCCATCCGGTCCACGGGGTCCAGAACGTTGTTCACCAGCTCCACCAGCTTGACGGGACCGGTGTGCTTGTTCTCCTTGGGGGCGTCAACGGCGTCCTTCCAGGAGGCGGGCACGTCGAACTTCTTGAAGGCGGTAGCGCCGGCGTCGATGGCCTTGTGGTTCATGTCCACGATATCCTGGCCCTTCTTCAGGTAGGAGTGGGTGGCGGCGTCCTTCATATACTGGATAGCCTCGGCCTCGGGCATCACCTTGGCCAGGGCGAAGAAGGCGGACTGAAGGATGGTGTTGGTGCGCTTGCCCATGCCGATCTCACGGGCCAGGTCGATGGCGTTGATGGTGTAGACCTGGATGTTGTTCTCGGCGATATACCGCTTGGCCACGGCGGGCATGTGCTTATCCAGCTCCTCGGCGGACCACTGGCAGTTGATGAGGAAGGTGCCGCCGGGCTTCACGTCCCGGACCATGGGGAAGCCCTTGATGATATAGGCGGGCACGTGGCAGGCCACGAAGTCGGCCTTGTTGATATAGTAGGGGGCGCGGATGGGCTGGTCGCCGAAGCGCAGGTGGCTCACGGTCACGCCGCCCGTCTTCTTGGAGTCGTACTGGAAGTAGGCCTGCACATACTTGTCGGTGTGGTCGCCGATGATCTTGATGGAGTTTTTGTTGGCGCCCACGGTGCCGTCGCCGCCCAGACCCCAGAACTTGACCTCGATGGTGCCCTCGGCGGCGGTGTTGGGGGCCTTGTGCTCCTCCAGGGACAGGCCGGTCACGTCGTCCACGATGCCGATGGTGAACTTCTTCTTGGGCTCGGCCTTGGCCAGCTCCTCATACACGGCGAAGACGGAGCGGGGCGGGGTGTCCTTGGAGCCCAGGCCGTAGCGGCCGGCGATGACGGTCTTGTCGGACATACCGGCCTCAGCCAGGGCGGTGATCACGTCCTGATACAGGGGCTCGCCCAGGGAGCCGGGCTCCTTGGTGCGGTCCAGCACGGCGATCTTCTTGGCGGTGGCGGGGATGGCGGCCAGCAGCTTGTCGGCCCGGAAGGGGCGGTACAGGCGGACCTTAATGAGGCCCACCTTCTCGCCGTGGGCGTTCATATAGTCGATGACCTCCTCGGCTACGTCGCAGATGGAGCCCATGGCGATGATGACACGGTCAGCGTCGGGGGCGCCGTAGTAGTTGAACAGCTGATAGTTGGTGCCCAGCTTGGCATTGATCTTGCCCATATACTCCTCGACGATCTCGGGCAGGGCCTCGTAGTACTTGTTGGAGGCCTCACGGTGCTGGAAGAAGATATCGCCGTTCTCATGGGAGCCGCGCATGGTGGGGTGCTCGGGGTTCAGGGCCCGGGCGCGGAAGGCGGCCACGGCGTCCATGTCCACCATCTCGGCCAGGTCCTTGTAGTCCCAGATGGCCACCTTCTGGATCTCGTGGGAGGTGCGGAAGCCGTCGAAGAAGTTGATGAAGGGAACGCGGCCCTTGATGGCGGCCAGATGGGCCACGGGGGCCAGGTCCATGACCTCCTGCACGTTGCCCTCGGCCAGCATGGCAAAGCCGGTCTGGCGGCAGGCCATCACATCGGAGTGATCGCCGAAGATGTTCAGCGACTGGGCGGCCACGGTGCGGGCGGAGACGTGGAACACACCGGGCAGCAGCTCGCCGGCGATCTTGTACATGTTGGGGATCATCAGCAGCAGGCCCTGAGAGGCGGTGTAGGTGGTGGTCAGGGCGCCGGCGTTGAGCGAGCCGTGGACAGTACCGGCGGCGCCGGCCTCAGACTGCATCTCGATGACCTTTACAGGATTGCCGAAGATGTTCTTCTGGCCCTGGGCGGCCCACTGGTCCACATAGTCGGCCATGGGGCTGGACGGCGTGATGGGGTAAATGCCGGCCACCTCGGTAAAGGCGTAGCTGACATACGCAGCGGCGTTGTTGCCGTCCATGGTTTTGAATTTTCTTGCCATAGAGGTTCCCTACTTTCTTCCTAAATTTGCGCGGGTGCTTCTGCTCTATTTTACAGGCCTGTCCCCATCTGACCAATGCTGAAAACAGTTATGACCGCCATAAGCATCCGGTTATATCGGGACACGCCCGCGGCTGCCCCGGCAGACGGGGCAGCCTTGGATCTTCATGCAGATGTAGTGTATCACTTCTCAACGGTTTTGTAAACTTTTCTGACGCAATTTCCCCTTCAAAATTTGAAGCGCAACCCGTCATTTTTATAGTAAAAAAGGCAAAACCGCCCCGCCGGTCCAGGACCGGCGGGGCGGTTTTCAGTCAAAAGCGGTATGTATCAGGTTCCCATGGCGTTGCTGCCGATGGCGTTGCCAAACCCATTGACATCCTTGGGCATCCACACCTGGCGGTCCTTGCCGTTGATGGTGTGCTTCTCCAGCACGAAGTCCACGTCAAAGTCCTTGGTGTTCTCGGTGGGCTTGAGCTCAGCGATAGCCGCGGAGATCTTGTTCAGCAGAGCGCTGTACAGCGCCGCCTCGTCGCCGGCCAGCAGATCCTGGTCGCTCATGATCTCCTGCATGACCTGGCCCATGGCGTTGTTGATGGCGTCGGGGTCGAAGGTGCTGATGGTGCAGGTGACCACGGCCGCCTTCTCCTTCTCATCGGCCGACTTGGTCTTGGCGGTAAAGGTCACGTTCTTGAACATGGTCAGGAAGGCGTCCACAAAGGTCTGGGCGTCCTCGGTGGTGGCAGTAATGCCCTGGCTTTCGAACATTGTAACCATCTGCTCGGCCAGATCGTCATACACGCTGCCCTCGATGCCCATGTCTTTCCGGGCCTCGGCCTCGTCGGCATAGCCGAACAGCTCTACCAGCGCGCTCGGGTCGTCCTTCAGGACGATGTCAAAGATAGCCACAGCCACCTTATCGGGATCGGCGATCTCTTCTTTCTTGCCACAGCTGGTCAAAGTCAGAGAGAACAGCATGAGCATAGCCAGCAGCAGCGCGGAAAATCTACGGGTCTGTTTCACTGAAGTCACTCCTTTTTCAACATTCGGCTCATAGGCCGTTAGATTTATTATACGAGCGCTGTTTAGAAAAATCAACCGATAAAATAGAAATTTATCAAATTTTAATCCGCTGTCCTCTGTTGCTTTTTTCCATAAAAACCGCTACAATAGAACTCGATCCATTTCCATCTTATCGAGGAGGCGGGGATATGGTACGATCCATCCGATCTTTAGGGCTCCAGGGGGTCACCGGCTACCTGGTGACCGCCGAGTGCGACCTGTCCGGCGGCCTGCCCGCCTTCACGGTGGTAGGCCTGCCTGACGCCGCCGTCAACGAGGCCCGGGAGCGGGTGCGCTCCGCCATCAAAAACTGCGGCTTCACCTTTCCGGTGAGTCGGATCACCGTCAACCTGGCCCCCGCCCATCTTAAAAAGGTGGGCACTCTCTACGACCTGCCTATGCTGGTGGGGATTTTAGCCGCCGGCAAGCAGCTACGGCTGCCAGAGGAAAACTGTGCCTTTGTCGGGGAGCTGTCCCTGTCCGGACAGCTTCGGCCCTGCGCCGGGATGCTGTCCATGGCTCTGGCCGCCAAGCGGGAGGGGATCACTGCCCTCTACGTCCCCGCCGAGAACGCCGCCGAAGCCACCCTGGCCGAGGGCCCGGTGGTCTATCCCGTCCGGGACGTGGCCCAGCTGGAGCGCCACCTCACCGGCGAGGAGCCCATCTCTCCCGCCCCTCCCTGGGTGCCGGGGCCGGCCGCTTTCCACTGTCCGGACATGTCCGAGGTGAAGGGCCAGGAGCAGGTAAAGCGGGCGCTGGAGATTGCCGCCGCCGGGGGGCACAGCGTTCTCATGTCCGGCCCGCCGGGAACGGGCAAGTCCATGCTGGCCCGCCGCCTGCCCGGTATCCTCCCCGACATGACCCGTCAGGAAGCCCTGGAGTGTACCGAGATCCACTCCATCATGGGTCAGACCAGCGCCAAACAGCCTCTCATCGCCCTGCGGCCCTTCCGCTCCCCCCACCACACCGTCTCCTCCACCGGCATGTCCGGGGGCGGCTCCAATCCCCGGCCGGGGGAAATTTCCCTGGCCCACAACGGGGTCCTCTTTCTGGACGAGCTGCCCGAGTTTCCCAAGGAGGTACTGGAGGTGCTCCGCCAGCCCCTGGAGGACGGCCAGGTGCAGATTTCCCGGGCGGCGGGGAGTGTCACCTATCCCGCCCGGTTCATGCTGGTATGCGCCATGAATCCCTGCCGGTGCGGCTGGTACGGCCACCCCTCGGGCCGGTGCCGGTGCAGCGAATCGGAGGTGAAAAAGTACCTCTCCCGGCTGTCCGGACCCCTGCTGGACCGGCTGGACCTGTTTGTCCAGGTGGAGCCCCTGGAATTTGACGAGCTGGCCCAGCGGGAGCGGGCGGAGACATCCGCCCAGGTGAAGGAGCGGGTGGACAGCGCGAGGGCTTTACAGACCGCTCGTCAGAAGGAGACCGGGGTATCCAGCAATTCCCAGCTCACCCGGGAGAGCCTGGACCGCTTCTGCGCCCTGGACGAGAGCTGTCAGCGGCTGATGAAGGGGGCCTTCGACCGCATGGGCCTCACCGCCCGGAGCTATGACCGGATTTTGCGGGTGGCCCGGACCATCGCCGACCTGGACGGCGGCGGGGATATCCAGCCCGCTCACCTGGCCGAGGCCCTGCAATACCGGCCGCCGGAATATTTGAGGCGTTGACGCTCCTCCTTTACATGTCCTCCCTTTGCTTTTTCTAAAAAACCGCCCAACCGGGCGGCAGAATTTGACAAAATTCGTCATTCGCAGTATGATAGAAACGCCCATCGGCCAGATGGGACAGAAGGCGCTGTTACATAAAAGGCGGTTGGCCCACAATCCTCTCGCAAATCCAACATGAGGGGAGTGGTGCTTATGGGAAACGATTTCCGAAAGATTCTCTTTCGTTTCGTGGTGTGTTTGGGTATCGTCGTAATGATTTTGCTCCTCACCGCCCCAAAAGCGTGTTAGCCGCCCGGCTGGTCCCCAGGCGGCTAACTCTTTTGGTTAGTTGAATTCTGGGCCAACCGTCAGTAACAGCGCCCTTCTGCGTTCATTATATCTGCCCATCCGGCTTTTGTCAAGCCAAAGCCGGTTCCGGTTATTGTTTCCTCCACCGCTTCAGGGTGGGGAACCAGCCGCGCATCATCTTCTCCGCCTCCTCCTGGGGGCCGAAGGGGTGGCCGTTCTCGGCGTTGAACTTCAGATTGAAGGCGATGATGTCGTCCATAGTGGCGTCGGGGGCGGTAAAGGCCCCGTTCTGATAGCAGTAGCGGCAGTAGTCCTCGCTGAGGGCGCCGCCGGCCTCGGTGCCCCTGTCCTCGGGCTTGTCCAGGGGCATGGCACAGCACTGACAAAACTTTCTTTCTTCCATTGGGATATCCTCCTTATGTCGGACGGAGTGTTCCCCGTCTCTGACACAAGGATACGCCTCATAACCTGACAGGGTCTGTCCAGTTTCATAGACTTCCAAAGATTTTTTTATTTCTTCCTTTAAAATATCCCGCCAGTAAGCCGGAGACAGCACCTCCAGCTGACTCCCGAAGGACAGCAGAAAGGACAGCAGCCACTGGTCCTCCGGGAAGGTACACGCCACCAAGAGCCGCCCGTCCGGCTGGACGGACACTTCCCCGGGGTGGAAGTAGTCCCGCACCCGCCAGGCAGCGGAGGGGGCGAAGCGCAGGCGCAGGTCCACCCCCCGGTAGCCCTCCGGGAGGGGCGGCTCCAACTGCTCCGGGGGCGTCCGGGGTTGGCAGGCCCCCTCCTCCAGAGCCAGTTCCTCCATGCGCACCAGGCGGAAAACGCGCCAGTCCTGTTTGTTCCGGCAGAAGGCGGACAGATACCAGCACCCGCTCTTGAACACCAGCCGGGCGGGCTCCACCGTCCGGCGGCTCTTCTCCCCGGCGGAGCTGTAGTAGGTGAAGGACAGAGGTTTTCGCTCCAGAACGGCCCGCTTTACCAGAGAAAAGTTCTCCCGTTCCGCCGCGCCGCTGCCCCAGTCGGTAAAGTCCACCTCCAGCCAGTCGCCCCCCTCCCGGCGGAACAGGGCGGACAGCCGGGACAGGGCCTCCTCTCCCCCACCGGTGGCCTGAACGGCCTGGAGGGCGAAGAGAATTTCGTCCTGCTGCTCCCGGGACAGCAGAGCCCGGTCCAGCACGAACTGGTCCATCAGCCGGATGCCGCCCCCTTTGCCTTTCTGGGCATAGACGGGGATGCCGGCGGCGGAGAGGGCGTCAATATCCCGGTAGATGGTACGCTCCGACACCTCCAGCCGCTGGGCCAGATCCCCGGCGGTAACGGCCCGCTTTTCCACCAGGAGGTAGAGAATTTCAAAAAGGCGGCCGTTTTTCATCGGACCTCAATCTGCCCCAGCACTTCCCCGATGGGCAGGTTGATGGCCAGGCCTGCCCGGCCGTCGTAGGGGGTGGGACTCTTGTTGATGAGTACCAGCTGGTTTCCCCGGAAATAGTTGATGAGCCCCGCCGCGGGGTAGACCGCCAGGGAGGTGCCCCCGATGATCAGCAGGTCGGCCGCCCGAATATCGGACACCGCACCCTCGATGGTGGCGCTGTCCAGCCCCTCCTCGTAGAGGACCACATCGGGCTTGATTGTCCCGCCGCAGGAGCATTTGGGCACCCCTGTTCCCTCTTTGATATCCATTACCGCGTAGGGCTTGCGGCACCTCATGCAGTAGTTGCGGTGGACGCTGCCGTGAAGCTCCCACACCCGTTTGGAGCCCGCCAGCTGGTGAAGGCCGTCGATGTTCTGGGTGACCACAGAGCGCAGCTTGCCCGCCGCCTCTAGCTCGGCCAGCTTCCTGTGGGCAGCGTTGGGTTGGGCATCCAGGCAGAGCATCTTGTCCCGGTAAAAGCGGTAGAACTCCTCGGGCTTGGCGTCGAAGAAGGTGCGGCTGAGAATCTCCTCCGGCGGCCAGGCGTACTTCTGGTTGTACAGGCCGTCCACGCTGCGGAAGTCCGGGATGCCGCTCTCAGTAGATACCCCCGCCCCGCCGAAAAAGACGATCCGCTGGCTCTCGTCAATCCACTGCTGCAGGGTTTTAATCTTTTCATCCATGGGAAGCCCTCCTTTTTTGGGTATTCTATCACGAAACCGGCCAAAAGTAAATCGGCCTCTTGACTTAAACCCGGCTTCAAGTGATAAGATGGCTCCAATCAAAGGCAAGGAGGAATGTCATGAACTACCGTACATTGGGCCGCACCGGCCTGAGAGTCAGCGAGATTGGCATGGGCTGCGAGGGGCTTGTGGACAAGAGCTACAACCAGGTCCTGGAATTTGTGGACAAAATGGAAGAATTGGGGATCAACTGCATCGACCTGTACTCCCCCAACCCGGAGATGCGCTCCAACCTGGGCAAGGCCCTGACGGGCCGGCGGGACAAGTTTATCCTGCAATCCCACCTGTGCTCCATCTGGGAGAACGGCCAGTATCTCCGTACCCGGGACATCAAAAAGGTCAAGGCGGGCTTCGAGGACATGCTCCGCCGGCTGGACACCAATTTTATCGACATCGGCATGATCCACTACTCCGACGCCCTGTCCGACTGGCGGGAGATCGTGGACGGCCCGGTGATGGCCTACGCCCGGGAGCTGAAAAAGGCCGGGAAGATCGGCTGCATCGGCCTGTCCAGCCACAACCCGGAGGTGGCCCAGGCGGCGGTGGACAGCGGGCTCATCGACGTGCTCATGTTCAGCGTCAACCCCTGCTATGACCTCCAGCCCGCCGGAGAGGACGTGGAGCAGCTTTGGGCGGAGGCCGCCTACGAAAAACCCCTGGTGAACATGGACCCCCAGCGCCAGGCCCTCTACGAGAGCTGTCAGCGGCTGGGGGTAGGGGTCACAGTGATGAAGGCCTTCGGCGGCGGCGACCTGCTCAGCCAGTACTCCCCCGCCGGGGTGGCCCTCACCCCCTTCCAGTGCCTGCACTACGCCCTCACCCGGCCCGGGGTGGCCTGCGTCATGGCGGGGGCCCGGACGGTGGAGGAACTGGTCCAGTCCGCCGCCTATGAGGAGGCCCCGGACAGTGAAAAGGACTACGCCGCCGCCTTCGCCGCCATGCCCAAAATCAGCTGGGAGGGCCACTGTATGTACTGCGGCCACTGCGCTCCCTGTCCCCGGGGCATCGACGTGGCCTCCGTGACCAAGTTCCTCAATCTGGCCAAGGCCCAGGGCCAGGTCCCCGAGACAGTGCGGGAACATTACGCTGTCCTGCCCCATCACGCCGGGGAGTGCGTGGCCTGCGGCGCCTGCGAAAAGCGCTGCCCCTTCTCAGTGTCTATCCTCGAGAACATGAGGCGGGCCGCCGAGATCTTCGGGAAATAAACGGAAACCGCCGGCTTTGCCGGCGGTTTTTGTTGTGAGTACAGGTCCTACAGCATCGTCTCCATGGGGATGGATACAATATAGTTTTCTCTGTCCAGATACCGAAGCAGGGCGGACAGCACCCGGGCGGCGTTTTCGCCCCCCTCCAGGGTAAGATAGACCGCCTTGTCCCCTTTCCCCAGCCGTCTGACCGTACTCGAAGCAAAGGAGTTGGGGCTCACCGAACCGTCTGGCTCCAAGAGGACGGTCTCCTTCCAGCAGACCCAGCCCCGCTCCTCCAGCTCCTCCCGCTGGCCGGGGGCGGCATAGGCCAGAGTCGTCCGCGCGCAGGCCGCCCGCTCCAGGGCCGTACCGCCCTGTTCCAAGAGGGGGAACGCCTCTCCCCCATCCGCCAGGATCCCCACGCTGTGCCCGCCGCCCAGGATACGGCGCACCAGATCCCCCTCCTCCAGCAGCTGGGGGGTAAGGAAGAATACCGCGCAGCGCCCGCTCTCCCGCAGGGCGTCCAGGATATCGGTCAGCCCGGCAGCCGCCTCACAGCGGAACGCCAGATAGGCCGCCGAATCGTCCTTGCCCACCACAGCCTGTCCCCCGCCCGGGTTGGACGGGGTGGTCGGATTTGTGCCCGGTTCGGTGCTCTCCGCTGGATTCAGGCTCTGGGTATACTCCCGCAGGCGGTTGCTGATCACGCTCTTGGCCGCGTCGATGAAGTCGGCGTCGCTCATCACGGTGTCGCTGCTCTTGATCCGCACCAGAAAACCCTGGGGGATGTCGGGCAGCTGGTTGTAGCTGTATTCCAAATCAAAATGGGAGCACACCGTGTTCAGAGCCAGATAAGGCCGCCCCCCACGCATAATGGCCCGGGAAATATAGGTCGTCCCTGTCACGTCATCCCGGCAGGTCCCGCTGTTCAGATCAAAAATCAGCATCTGGCGCAGATTGAAGAGGGTGACGGTGCGGCTGTCCCGGTTGTAGCTGGTGTACAAGCCCAGCCCCACCCCGACGCCGTTCAGACTGGCGTCAAAAATACTGTAGGGCACATAGAGGGTCCCGCCGGACCAGAAGGGCATGGTATCCGAGGTCAGCGGGGCCACCGTGTTGTTGACAGCGGTAAAGTACAGGGTAGCCGCCGAGGCAGGCATGGGCGGGAACAGCCCCAGGACCAGCACCATGGCCAGCAGCAGGGGTAAAACGCGGCGCTTTTTCCTCACAGGCCTTCCCTCCTTCTTCTCATTGCTTTTCTGATTATATCATAGTATAATCGTTTGGGCAAGCGCCACTATTTTTAAGAAAATCTTAATGAAAGCTAAACGGTCCTTCAACCAGACCGTGTTACAATGACAGCATAAATCCAATATGGCCCACGGAAAGGAGCCGTTTTTATGGAGATCACACTGGAAATGGTGGAACGCCTGAAGGAAAAAGCCAATGTCAGCTACGCCCAGGCCAAGGAGGCCCTGGAGTACAGCGGCGGCAACCTGCTGGATGCGCTGATCTATCTGGAGGAAAAGGGAGCCATCCCCCGTGAGGAGCAGTCTTACTTCTCCACCAAAGGCGAGACACCCCCTCCCCCGCCGGCCGCGGAGCCCCTGCCCGCTCAGCTGCCCGTCAAGGGGAAAAAACAGAAGCCCCCGAAGCAGCCCCGGCCCGGAGGAGGAGGCGCCAGACGGCTTTTCACCACCCTGCGCCGCTGGCTGGTGGACAATGAGCTGGAAATCTGGCGCCGGGACCAGCCCATCACCGCCCTCCCTGTGCTGATCCTGGTCCTGCTGCTGATCTGCGCCTTCTGGGTCACAGCTCTGATCCTGCTGTCCGGCCTGTTCCTGGGCTTCCGCTACCGCTTTTCCGGACCCGACCTGGAGCGGGAGGATCTGAACAGTATGATGGGCTCGGTGGCCGACACCGCCGCCGACCTGGGGCAGAAGGTCATGGACGAGCTGAAGCACGACTGGCACTCCGATGAGAAACACGACGATCAATGAGGTGAAGGAAATGTCAGAACGCATCCTCCTGGTGGAGGACGAGGAGAAGCTGGCCCGGATGGTGGAACTGGAGCTGAACTATGAGGGCTACCAGGTGGAAAAGGCCCTGGACGGCCGCCGGGGGCTGGAGCTGGCCCTGAGCAGCTCCTTCGACCTGGTGCTGCTGGACATCATGCTGCCCCAGCTGTCCGGCATGGAGGTGCTGCGCCGCCTGCGGCGGGAGAGTCAGGTCCCTGTCATTATGTTAACTGCGCGGGACAGCGTGGTGGACAAGGTGGCCGGGCTGGACTCGGGGGCTGACGACTACATCACCAAGCCCTTCGCCATTGAGGAGCTGCTGGCCCGCATCCGGGCCGCCCTGC
>CANSSJ010000062.1 GCA_947649625.1 uncultured Bacillota bacterium
TTTCAGCGGATGTTCTCCTACCTGGCCGGGGTGCCCCTGAAGGAGTATATCCGCCGCCGGCGTATGACCCGGGCGGCGGCCGACCTGAGAGCGGGGGAGAAGGTTCTGGATGTGGCCTTGCGCTACGGTTACGACTCGCCCACCGCCTTTAACCGGGCCTTCCAGGCGATCCACGGCGCGGCCCCGTCCCTTGCGAAACAAGATGGTGTAAAGCTGAAAGCCTTTCCATGTATCCGCTTCAAATTTGTGCTCAAAGGAGACACTGAGATGGAGTATCAGATCGTGCAGAAGGACGCATTTCGTATCGTGGGCTTCCGGACGCCTATTCCGAAGGACCAGGAGGAGAGCTTTCGGGCGGTTCCCGAATTCTGGGGGAGGGTCGGGCCCCAGATTGGGGCGCTGATTCCTCTGATGGACCCTGGGATGCCCGGGCTGTTAGGGGTTAGTACTTGTCACCGGGAGGAGGAAAACTACTACTATATTGCGGTGGCCTCCCGCACGCCGGCCCCGGAAGGAGCCTGTGAGTGGATGGTGCCCGCCGCCACCTGGGCGATCTTCTCCGGGACAGGGCACCAGCCCAACGCCATCCAGGAGCTGCAAAAGCGGATTGTCACCGAATGGCTGCCCGATTCGGGCTATGAGTGGGCCCAGGCCCCGGATGTGGAGGTCTATCTGAGCGAGCCGGGAGCGGAGGAGCAGCGGTTTCAGGTGTGGCTGCCTATTCAGAGGGCGTCTGGTAAATAAAAACTAAGTTTTGTTGACCGAACAGCTCCGGGGAGGGTTCTCCTCGGGGCTGTTTTGGGCGATGTTAAGTTTGGTTGACAGATTTCCAAGGGCTTTTGGTTGACGCTGCGGGGGGAAATCTGCTATGGTGGAATCAGAAAAGGAGGTTTTCCCTATGAATTTTGCGGAGCGTTTGATGACCCTGCGGAAGCAGCGGGGGTGGTCTCAGGAGGAGCTGGGCAGTCAGATCGGTGTCACCCGGCAGACGGTCTCCAAGTGGGAGATGGGGCAGAGCACCCCCGAGCTGGAGAAGCTGGTGGAGCTGTCCCAACTCTTCGGAATGTCCATCGATCGGCTGGTGGGGCTGGAAGAGGCCGGGGAGAGACGCGACCCCTGGGAGGAACCGAAGAAGGTCTCCGGGGTGCGGTCCTGCGGTGTTTTTTACGAGTATGTCAGCCCTATAAAGGTGTTTAGCCTGCCGTTGGTCCATATCCGCTTGGGATACGGTCCTCAGGTTGCAAAGGGAATTGTTGCTGTTGGAAACCTGGCTGTGGGGGTGGTAGCCATCGGGAGCTGTTCCCTGGGGGTAATCTCCCTGGGCGGCGTCACGTTGGGACTGCTCCTGGCCCTGGGTGGGGTCAGTCTGGGACTGTTCGCCCTGGGCGGACTTGCTGTCGGCGGCTTTGCTTTGGGCGGCTGCGCCGTGGGACAGTGGCTTGCTGCCGGTGGCGGGGCTTTCTCCAATTATCTGGCCATTGGCGGAGGAGCCTGGTCCAGGGGACTGGCAATTGGTGGCTCGGCCTATGGGCATGTGGCGGTGGGGACCAATGAAGCCCAAGGCGCATTTTCTTATCTTCAGAAATATGGATACCATGTAGAAGATGTGTGGTATGCGGTAAAGTCAGAGTTTCCCCGCATGTGGGGCTGGGTCAAGGGAGTCATTCAGTGGGCGTTAGGCTGACAGGTACTTCTCCTTGTCCACCGGCATAGCATAGGGAAAAGGAGGTTTTCCCTATGACTTTGCGGCCTTATAACCGTCAGGCGGCGGTGGACTACGCCCATCGCTGGGCCTATCTCCGCAATCCGGACTTTTACAATTTTGATGAACTGGGAGGCGACTGTACCAACTTCGCCTCCCAGTGTCTCTATGCCGGCGCAGGGGTAATGAACTACACCCCTACCTTCGGCTGGTACTACAACAGCCAGTACAGCCGGGCCCCCGCCTGGACGGGAGTGCCCTTCTTTTACAACTTCCTCACCCGGAGGAAGGAGAGCCCCGGCCCGGTGGGGGAGTGTGTGGAGATAGGGGACGCGCTCCCCGGCGACTTTGTCCAGCTGCGGTTTACCGCCGGCCCCTTCGCTCACAACCCGGTAATCGTGGCAACGGGCAGTCTGCCCACTTTGGACAGCGTCCTGGTGGCCGCCCACAGCGAGGACGCCGACTACCGGCCTCTGTCCACCTACCCCATCCAGGAGGCCCGGTTTATCCATATCCTGGGGGTAAACCGTTGACGGCTGGTCCCCGCTGTGGTAGGATGGTCCCAAAGGGGGGCGGGGACATGCAAAAACTGAAAAAGGCCTATCTGGAGATCACAAATGTGTGCAATCTTCGGTGCGATTTCTGCCCCGGCACCCGGAGGGAGCCGGGTTTTCTCTCCCCGGAAGGCTTCCAGATCCTGGCCGTCAGGCTGCGGCCCTATACGGAGTATCTCTATCTCCACCTCATGGGCGAGCCCCTGCTCCACCCCCGGCTGGAGACCATCCTGGACCGGGCGGGGGAGCTGGGTTTCAGGGTGATGATCACCACCAACGGCACCCTGCTGGGGGAAAAGGAGGCGCTGCTCTGCGCCAGCCCGGCGGTGGAGAAGGTGAGCGTCTCCCTCCACTCCTTCGAGGGCAACGAGGGCGGGGGCCTGGAGGGCTATCTGGATTTGTGTATCTCCTTTGCCCGGAGGCTGTCTGCCGCCGGAAAGCGGTGCGCCCTGCGGCTTTGGAATCTGGACGGGGCGGATACCCGGGGGGCCAACCACCTCAACGGGGCCATTCTTGCGCGGCTGGAAGAGGCCTTTCCCGGGCCCTGGAAGGAGGGGCGCCGGGGCACCACCTTAGCGCCCGGCGTCTTTCTGGAATGGGGAGAAAAATTTGACTGGCCCGACCTGTCCGCCCCGGAGGGGGACAGGCCTGTCTTCTGCTATGGCCTGCGGGACCAGGTGGGGGTGCTGTGGGACGGCACGGTGGTGCCCTGCTGCCTGGACCACGAGGGGGACGTCCCGCTGGGGAACCTCTACCGGCAGGAGCTGGCGGAGATTTTGGACAGTCCCCGGGCCCGGGCAATTTATGACGGCTTTTCCCAAGGCAGAGCCGTGGAAGACCTCTGCTGCCGTTGCGGCTTTTCCAGACGGTTTCGGGGGTAGTGAGGGCGCCGGGCGGCGCCCTCGCTTCACAGAGGTGAAAGAATTTCAAAATAGGGCTTTTCTTTTTGTATATTCATGTATATAATATCCTAGGAAGTTTGTGGACCGACATTAGGAGGCTGTACCTATGACAAGAAGCAGCGCGCGCGAGATCGCCATACATATTATTTTCGCCCTGGGGTTTGACACCCGCAGCGCCCAGGAGATCCTGGACGCAGAGCTGACCCGTGAGCGGTTCCAGGAGCTGGCAGAGGAGCTGCCTCTCTACGCACAGTTTCCCAACGAGAAGCAGGAGCGGTACATACGGGAGCTGGTCCAGGGGGTGTTTGCCCACGGGCCGGAGCTGGACGACTGCATCAGCCGGTACTCGGTGGGCTGGGCCTTCGCCCGCATCCCCCGTATGGCGGCGGCGGTGATGCGCACCGCCATGTACGAGGTGCTCTATATGCCCGACATCCCCAACGCCGCCGCCATCAACGAAGCGGTGGAAATCGCCAAGAAGTATGAGCCGGCGGAGGTGGTGTCCTTTGTCAACGGTATCCTGGGCACCTTTGTCCGCGCGGAATTTGAGGACACCCCGCCCAAGCCGGAGAAAAAGGTCCCGGAGGGGGAGGAATAATGCCGGTTTTAGGGCTGGATACCAGCAATTACACCACCTCCGCCGCCCTCTTCGACGGGGAGACGGGGGAAAATCTGGGCCGTCTGCTGGACGTGCGGCCCGGCGAGCTGGGGCTGCGCCAGAGCGACGCCCTGTTCCAGCATGTGAAGCGGCTGCCTGAACTGTTGGAGCGGCTGCTGGGGACGAGGCCTGAAATCCAGGCCGTGGGAGCCTCCACCCGCCCCCGGGCTGTGGAGGGCTCCTACATGCCCTGTTTTCTGGCGGGAGAGAGCCAGGGGCGGGGGATCGCCGCGGCGCTGGGTGTGCCCTTTTTCGCCCATTCCCACCAGCAGGGGCATCTGGCCGCCGCCGCCTGGTCCGCCGGGCGGCTCGACCTGCTGGACGCCCCCTTCCTGGCCTGGCACCTGTCCGGAGGGACCACCGAGCTGCTGTTGGTAAAGCCGAATGGTGATACAGTGACCGCCGAGATCATCGGCGGCACCAGCGACCTGTCCGCTGGAAAGCTCATTGACCGTACCGGGGTGCTGCTGGGACTGCAGTTTCCGGCGGGGAAGGCCCTGGATGGGCTGTACAGTCAGGCGGATGCCTGCTATGAGCCGAGGGTAAAGCTGAATAACCTTATATTTTCCCTGTCCGGGATGGAGAACCAGGTGAAGGCGCTGGCGGCAGAGGGCGAGAGCCCGGCCAACATCGCCCGCTTTGCCATCGACGCCGTGGCCGGCGTGGTCCTCCGGGCCACTCAGGAGGCCCAGGGCCGTTACCCCGGTCTGCCCGTGCTGTGCTCCGGCGGGGTGGCCTCCAACACCCGGCTGCGCTTTATGCTCACTGAGTTCTGCCAAGCCATTTTCGCTCAGCCGGAGTATTCCACTGATAACGCTATGGGGACAGCCATCCTCACCTGGCGGGCGCTGAAAGCGGGGAAGGGGCTATGAGAGAGGATGCCATTTTGTCCCCCAGCCAGGTGGGCCAGTATTTGAAAAACATGATGGACCGGGACCACCTCCTGTCCAGGCTGCTGGTGCGGGGGGAGTTGTCCAACTATAAGATCTACCCATCCGGCCACCACTACTTTACCTTGAAAGACAGGGAGGGAGCCCTGCGGTGCGTCATGTTCCGCAGTGACGCCGTGTCCCTCCGGTTCCGGCCGGAGAACGGGATGCAGGTGATCGCCGCCGGCCGGGTGACCGTCTTTCCCCGGGACGGCCAGTACCAGCTGTACTGCGCCCGGCTCACCCCTGAGGGGGTGGGAGACCTGGCCCTGGCCTTTGAGCAGCTGAAGGAGAAACTGGCCCGGGAGGGGCTGTTCGACCCGGCCCACAAGAAGGAAATACCAGTATTTCCCAAGAAAATTGCCCTGGTCACCTCGCCGGCCGGCGCGGCAGTGCGGGATATGATCCGCATTTTAGGGGCCCGATGGCCCTTGACCGAGGTCCGGGTGATCCCGGTGCGGGTCCAGGGGGAGGAGGCTCCTCAGGAGATCGCCGCCGCCATCCAGTGGGCAAACTGGCACAGGCTGGCCGACCTGATTATCACCGGCCGGGGGGGCGGCTCCATGGAGGACCTGTGGGCCTTCAACGAGGAGGTGGTGGCCCGGGCCATCCATTCCTCGGAGATCCCCGTCATCTCCGCCGTGGGACACGAGCCCGACGTGACCATCGCCGACTTCGTGGCCGACCTGCGGGCGTCCACCCCCTCCAACGCCGCTGAACTGGCCGTCCCCGACCAGAACGAGGTCTACGCCCTCCTTCTGGGGGATAAGGAGCGGCTGGAGAGAGCCCTGTCCGTCCGGCTGGCCCGATACCGCCAGACGCTGGACCGGCTGGCCGCCAGCCGGCCCATGACAGAGCCTGCCTCCTATTTCCGGGAGAAACGGCTGCTGCTGGACTTTCAGGGCAGCTGTCTGACCCATGGTCTGCGGCAATCCGGCGCCGGTCAGCGGGAGCGATTGTCTGCCCTGTCCGCCGCCCTCCCCAACAGCGCGGCCCGGGTCGTGGCAAATCGCCGGGAACGGCTCAATACTCTGGCCGCCGCGCTGGATGCCATGAGTCCCCTGAAGGTGCTGGGCCGGGGCTACGCTATCGCCCAACGGGAGGACGGAAGGGCGGTAGTCTCCACCGCCGACGTAACATCTGGAGACAAACTGAAATTAACTCTGTCAGACGGCAGCGTGGACTGCCGGGTAATATAGAGAAGGAGAACGCCAATGGCCGCAAAGAAAAAGCTGAATTTTGAGGGCTCCATGGCCCGGCTGGAGGAGATTGTCTCCCTGCTGGAGAAGGGGGACGCCCCGCTGGAGCAGGCGATGTCCCTTTTTGAGGAGGGGGCCAGGCTGCTGCGGGAATGTACCAGGCAGCTGGATGAGGCGGAGCAGAAGGTGAGCCTGCTCACCGCCGGAAAAGACGGAGAAATTGTGGAGGAGCCCTTCTCGGGCGGCAACTGAAATGGAGAGCACCTTTATAGATAGAATGGCCCAGGACCGGGCTCTGATTGAGAATTATCTGGCCCGGGTTTTTGCCGTGGAGCCCCGCCACGCTGATCTGCAGGAGGCCATGGAGTACTCCCTGCTGGCCGGGGGCAAACGCATCCGCCCGATCCTCACCCTGGAGACCTGCCGCCTGTGCGGTGGAGAGGCGGAGACGGCCCTGCCCTTCGCCTGCGCCGTGGAGATGGTCCATACCTACTCCCTGATCCACGACGACCTGCCAGCCATGGACGACGACGGCCTGCGCCGGGGCCGGCCCACCAACCACATCGTTTATGGGGAGGCCGCCGCCATTCTGGCGGGGGATGCGCTGCTCACCGCTGCCTTTGAGCAGTTGACGAAGGCCAAACTGCCCGCTGACCGAATCGTGGAGGCGGTGGAGTGTCTGTCCCGGGCCGCCGGCTCCGCCGGCATGGTGGGGGGACAGGCCTTGGACATGGCCGGGGAGGGCCGTACCCTGGGCGTTAGGGAGCTGGAGCTGCTCCAGAGCCTGAAGACCGGGGCTCTCATCTCCGCCGCCGCC
This sequence comes from uncultured Bacillota bacterium, assembly GCA_947649625.1. GTDB lineage: Bacteria > Bacillota > Clostridia > Oscillospirales > Oscillospiraceae > Lawsonibacter. The sequence continues at coordinate 6,762 of CANSSJ010000062.1, forward strand.
GAGCTGGGCTGTATCGCCGCCGGAGGAACGGTCCAGCAGCGGGCACAGGTTCGGGTTTACGCCCAGGCCGTGGGCCGGGCCTTCCAGGTCCGGGACGACATGCTGGATGTTACCAGCTCCCCGGAGGAGCTGGGCAAGCCGGTGGGCTCCGACCGGACCAATGAAAAGAGTACCTTTGTTACCGCCCTGGGCCTGGAGGGCTGCGCCGCCCTGGTGGAAGAACTGACCCGGCAGGCCGTTGAGGCCATGGACGGCTTCGGGGTCCCCGATTTCCACATCTGGCTGGCCAGATCTCTGTCCAGGCGGACAAAATGACCCCAATCCCAGGAGGGCGTATAAATTGACTACCTCTTCTCCCAAAAAGGAATATGAGCCCATCCTCTCCCGCCTGACCGACCAGGAGGGAGAGGCCTTGTGCGCCCGTTTGCGGCAGGAACTGGTGGAGGATGTATCTCAAACCGGCGGCCATCTGGCCTCCAACCTAGGGGCGGTGGAGTTGACGGTAGCCCTCCACCGGGTATTTGACACTTCGGTGGACCGGCTGGTCTTTGACGTGGGTCACCAGTGCTACACACACAAGCTCATCACCGGGCGGCCCCTGTCCACCCTGCGCCAGTACGGCGGCGTCGCCGGGTTTCCAAAGCCCGGCGAGAGCGTCCACGACGCCTTTATCGCCGGCCACGCCTCCAATTCGGTGGCGGTGGCCCTGGGAATGGCCCGTGCCAGGGACATGCTGGGGGAGGATCACAAGGTGATCGCGCTCATTGGCGACGGTGCCCTCACCGGTGGGCTGGCCTACGAAGGGCTGTCCAACGCGGGGGAATGCGGCCGGCAGCTGCTGGTCATTCTCAACGACAACGGCATGTCCATTACCCCCAATGTGGGCGGCGTGGCAGATCACTTGGCAAAGCAGCGGCTGAAGCCTCAGTATCTCACCTTTAAAAAGCACTACCGCCGGATCATGAACGCCACCGCCCCAGGTCGGGCGGTGTACAAAGTCACCCACCGGGTCAAGCAGGCGCTGAAACAGTTTTTATTACCCTGCAGCATGTTTGAGGATATGGGGTTCCGCTACCTGGGGCCGGTGGACGGACACAATCTGCCCTTTCTGACCAAGATCCTGCGGTACGCCAGGGACATCGACGAGCCGGTACTGCTGCACATCAAAACGGTAAAGGGGAAGGGCTTTCTGCCCGCGGAGGAGAACCCTGATGCCTTCCACGGTGTGGCCCCCTTTGATCCCCTCACCGGCAGGCTGAAACGAGAGCCGGGGGAGAATTTTTCCGCTGTCTTTGGGCGGACCCTGACCCGGCTGGCCGAGCGGGACCGGCGGGTATGCGCCATTACCGCCGCCATGACCGGGGGGACGGGGCTGGAGAAGTTTGCCCAAAAATTCCCGGACCGCTTCTTTGACGTGGGCATTGCTGAGGGCTGCGCCGCCTCCATGGCCGCCGGAATGGCCAAGCAGGGGGTCATCCCTGTATTCGCGGTGTACTCTACCTTCCTCCAGCGGGCCTACGACATGCTGATCCACGATATGGCCATCGACGACCTCCATGTAGTGCTGGGGGTAGACCGGGCCGGGCTGGTGGGGGATGACGGCGAGACCCACCATGGCGTTTTTGATGCGGCTTATCTGGACAGCGTACCCAACATGACGGTGCTGTCCCCCGCCAGTTTCGCTGAGCTGGAGGTCATGCTGGAGCGTGCTCTGTTTCAACTGGAGGGGCCGGTGGCTGTGCGCTATCCCCGGGGCGGCGAGGGCAGCTACAAGGGGACGGGAGGAGACACCCCGTCGGCCATCCTGCGCTGGGGCAGCGATATCACTCTGGTCAGCTACGGCACGGAGATCAACCAGGTCCTGGAGGCCGCCGCCATGCTGGAGCAGCGGGGAGTCCAGGCGGAGGTGGTCAAGCTGAACCAGATCACCCCCCTGGTCTCCGACCTGGTGGAGCTCTCCGTCCGCAAAACCGGGACCCTTCTGGTGGCCGAGGAACAGGGGGCCCGGGGCAGCGTGGGCCAGCGGCTGACTGCCCGGTTGGAGAAGGCCGGCCTGCCCGCCAGAGTGGCTCTGATCGACTGCGGCGAGGGCTTTGTCCCTCACGGGGCGGTGGGACCGCTGAAACGGGACCTGTCTCTGGACGGAACAGGGATTTTCAACAAAGCGCTGGAGGTGCTGGGCCGTGGCGAGACAGAGACTTGATATGGCGATCACGGCGCGGGGCCTGGCGGACAGCCGGCAGAAGGCCCAGGCCCTCATTATGGCCGGCGAGGTCTATGTCAACGGCCAGAAGCAGCTGAAGTCCGGAGCACCTGTGGGCGAGGATGACCAGCTGGAGGTGCGCGCGAAAAATCCCCTGCGCTACGTGAGCAGGGGCGGCCTGAAGTTGGAAAAGGCCATGTCCCTGTGGCCCATCAGCCTGGGGGATAAGGTCTGCGCCGACATTGGGGCATCCACCGGCGGCTTTACCGACTGTATGCTCCAGAACGGGGCAAAGCTGGTCTACGCCGTGGATGTGGGCTACAACCAGCTGGACTGGAAACTGCGCACCCATCCTCAGGTGGTGTGTATGGAGCGGACCAATGCCAGATACCTCACGGCAGAACAAATCCCGGAGCCGCTGGATTTCTTCTCCGTGGATGTGTCCTTTATCTCCCTCAGTCTGATCCTGCCCGCCCTGCGGCCGCTGATCAGGGAGGAGGGCCAGGCGGTCTGCCTGATCAAGCCACAGTTTGAGGCAGGAAAGGATAAGGTGGGGAAAAAGGGGGTGGTCCGGGACCCGGCCATCCATCTGGAGGTGCTGGAGCGCTTCCTGGACCATGCCGCTCAGGCGGGATTCACAGTAAGAGACCTCACCTTTTCCCCCATCAAGGGCCCGGAGGGCAACATCGAGTATTTAGGATACCTTCAGGCGGGGGATGGCCCGGCGTACAACGGAGCGCTGAGCGCCCTGGTGGAGCAGTCCCACAGTATTTGGAAGGAGAAGCAGGGATGAAAATTGTACTCAGCTCCAACCCTTACCGGGACAAGGGGATGCGGGTGGCGCTGGAGGCCCGGCGGATCCTGGAACACGCCGGCGCTCAGACCGTTCTGTGCCTGCCCTTCCAGCCTAAGAAGGGGGACCGGCTGGAGCTGCCCCGCCAGGTGCCTCTGTCCCTATTGGAAAAGGAGCTCCCCACCGCCGACCTGCTCATCTGCTTTGGCGGAGATGGCACCATTCTCCACGCCGCCCGGGACGCCACCCTGTGCGGTGTGCCCATTCTGGGGGTCAACACCGGGAGCGTAGGCTTTATGGCCGAGCTGGAACGGGGAGAACTGCCCCTGCTGGCCCCTCTGGCCCACGGTATGTACACGGTAGAAGAGCGGATGATGCTGGATGTCCAAGTGCTCCGGGGGAGCAAGGTCATCTATGAGGACTCCGCCCTGAACGACGCGGTCATCTCTAAGGGCTCCATGGCCAGAGTGGCCGAAATGGAGGTGCTGGCAGACCGCGTAAAGGTAACTGGCATTACAGGAGACGGCGTGATTGTCGCCACTCCGACCGGATCCACCGCCTACTCCATGTCGGCGGGAGGGCCCATTGTGGAACCCACCTCTAAAAGCATCATTGTAACCCCGGTCTGCGCCCATCAGCTGGCTGCCCGGGCTATGGTGCTGGCTCCGGAACGGGTGGTCACCGTTCAGCTCCCCAGAGGGAACCGCAAGTATTTATACTTGTCAGTTGACGGCGGTAAGGCCGTCCGCCTGACCGGCGGCGACCGGGTTGAGATCAGCCGCGGAGCCCGCTCGACTCAGCTCGTCCGGCTGGCCGACCGCAGCTTTTATCAGGTCATCAATCAAAAACTGGGAGGACTGCTTCAATGAAAAATATCCGTCAGCGTGAGATTTTAAATATCATCCAGGAACAGGATATCGACACCCAGGAACAACTTCTGGAGGCGCTGCGGGCCAGAGGTTTTTCTACCACCCAGGCCACTATTTCCCGGGATATTAAGGACCTTCGCCTGGTAAAGGAGCTCACCAGTTCGGGCGGCTACCGGTACGCGCTGTCAGAGCGGAAGGTCCCCTCCGCCTTTGACGCCCGCCTTCGCAGCATCTTTAAGGAGGGGGTAGTCTCGGTGGATGTGGCCCAGAATATCGTGGTGGTGCGCACCATGCCCGGTCTGGCCGGCGCTGCCTGCTCCGCGCTGGACGGCATGGACATCGACGGCATGGTGGGCAGTCTGGCCGGCGACGACACCGGGATTCTCATCATGCGGGACAACGCCCTGGCGCAGCAGTTCAACGGCGAGGTCCACAAGCTGTTAAAATAGAGAGAACAGGAGGGGAGGATGATGCTCTCCCTGCTTCACATTGAGAATATCGCCATCATCGAGTCAGCGGATATCAGCTTCGACAGCGGTTTTAATGTCCTCACCGGCGAGACGGGAGCGGGTAAATCCATTGTCATCGACGCCATCAGCGCCGTGCTGGGGGAACGGACCAGCCGGGAGC
>CANSSJ010000063.1 GCA_947649625.1 uncultured Bacillota bacterium
ATGCTCTGCGGGGACGAGGTGCGCATCAAGCAGATTCTGATCAACCTGCTGAACAATGCGGTGAAATACACCAGTGAGGGCTCCGTCACCCTCTCCGTCCGCTGTGAGCGCCAGGGGGTCAACCGGGTGAGGGTCTGGTATTCGGTGGAGGATACGGGGCAGGGGGTGAAAAAGGAGAACATCCCCTACCTGTTCAACGCCTTCCGGCGGGTGGATGAGGAGAAAAACCGCCACATTGAGGGGACCGGGCTGGGCCTGAGCATTGTCAAGCAGCTGGTAGAGCTGATGGGCGGAGAGATCAGCGTCAACAGCGTCTACACCAAGGGGTCGAAATTTATTGTCGCCCTGGACCAGGATATCGTGGACGAGAAGGAGCTGGGGACGTTTACGCTGGACTCCCGGGCCAAGCTGCGTGACGGGGAGGTATACCGGCAGAGCTTTGAGGCGCCGGACGCCCACATCCTGGTGGTGGACGACAACGACATGAACCTGATGGTGGTGACCAAGCTGCTTGCCGCCACAAGGATTCAGATCGACACCGCGTCCAGCGGGGCGGAGTGCCTGAAACTGACCCAAAACCACCACTACGACTGCATTTTGATGGACCACCTGATGCCGGAGATGGACGGGATCGAGTGCCTCCACGCCCTGCGCGCGCAGCCGGGCGGGCTGTGCCAGGATGTGCCCGTGGTGGCCCTGACCGCCAACGCGGGCAGCGACAACCAGCTGCTTTACCGGAAGGAGGGGTTCAGCAATTATCTGGCCAAGCCGGTCAGCGGCGCGCTGCTGGAGGCGGCCGTGCTGAACATCCTGCCCAGGGAGCTGGTGCGGCAGTGCGAGGATCCCGGGCAGTTGGAACCGGAACAGGACATCCTGATTTTTGACCAGGCGAAAAGACGTTCCATTCTGGTCACAACAGACAGTGTGTGCGACCTCCCGGAGGCCCTGGTAAAAGAATTTGGCATATCCGTATGCCCCTACTACATCTGTACGGAGGAAGGCCGTTTTCTGGACGGCCAGGAGCTGAACGCGGATGAGCTGCTGGCACATATTGCCAAGGGGCGGAAGGGATATTCCCAGCCCCCTGAGGTGGCGGACTATGAGCGGTTTTTCGCGGAGAAGCTGACCGAGGCGCAGAATGTGATCCATATTACGATGGCGAAACATGTCAGCGCCGGCTATCAAAATGCGCTTGAGGCGGCAAAATCCTTTGATAATGTCACCGTGATAGACTCCGGACACCTGTCCAGCAGTATGGGGCTGGCGGTGCTGCGGGCGGCTTACCTGGCGGAGCACCATGCCACCAGGGCGGAAATCGCTGCGGCGGTAAAACGGATGGAGCAATTTATCTCCTCCGCCTTTATCATAAATGATACCCAAATGATGTGCCGTTCCGGGCGAATATCGAAACGGATACAGGTCCTTTGCGACGCGCTGCTGCTGCACCCCATCCTCGTACTGAAAAAAAGCAGAATGGTGGTGCACAGTGCGGAGATGGGCGGCTTTGCCAATGTAGTCAAAAAGTATGTCAAAAAAGTGCTTCAGGAGACCAGAACCATTGACCGGAGCATTCTGTTTATCACATATTCCGGCCTGGACGAGGAAAAACTCCAGTATATTCAAAACCTGGTGGAGCAGTACTGCCCATTTGAGCGAGTCTATCTGCAAAAGGCCTCTTCCGCCGTTGCCTGCAACTGCGGACCGGGGTCATTCGGCCTGTTATTTATGAGAAAAGATGATGGGGCAGCAGATGCTGCCCGGACGGAAAAGCGGGATGGAGCGGCGTAAGCGGCGCAGAGATTCCTGGGCTTTCCATATTTTGGGGTATCTACCACTATACCTGTTTCCCTCTCCGGCGTTAAACCTCTTGCAATTGCGGCCCCGTTCCGCTATAATAGCATAGAATTACTATCGATTCGGCCGTTCCAGGCCAAACGATACAGGAGAGTGTTTGCATTGAAATACGATTTTACCGCCATTGAGAAGAAGTGGCAGACGAAGTGGAAGGACGAAAAGACCTTCGCCTGTAAGAACGGCGATCCCAAGCCCAAGTTCTATGGATTGGTGGAGTTCCCCTACCCCTCCGGGGCGGGCCTCCACGTGGGGCATCCCCGGCCCTACACCGCCATGGACGTGATTGCCCGGAAGAAGCGGATGGACGGCTATAACGTCCTGCTGCCCATCGGCTACGACGCCTTCGGCCTGCCCACCGAGAACTTCGCCATCAAAAATCACATCCACCCCGCCATTGTCACCAAGCAGAACATCGAGAACTTCACCCGCCAGCTCCACATGCTGGGCTACTCCTTCGACTGGGACCGGTGCGTGGACACCACCGACCCCAATTACTACAAGTGGACCCAGTGGATCTTCCTCCAGCTGTACAAGCACGGCTTGGCCTACAAGACCACCATGCCGGTAAACTGGTGTACCTCCTGCAAGTGCGTGCTGGCCAACGAGGAGGTTGTCGAGGGGGTCTGCGAGCGGTGCGGCGCGCCCGTGGTCCGCAAGGAGAAAAGTCAGTGGATGCTGAAGATCACCGCCTACGCCCAGAAGCTCATCGACGGGCTGGACACTGTGGACTTCATCGAGCGGGTAAAGGTCCAGCAAAAGAACTGGATCGGCCGGTCCACCGGCGCGGAAGTCACCTTCAAGGCCACCACCGGGGACAACATCGTGGTCTTCACCACCCGGCCTGACACCCTCTTCGGCGCCACCTATATGGTCATCTCCCCGGAGCACCGCTTCGTCAAGGAGTGGCAGGACAAGCTGCAAAACTGGGACGAGGTGGCCGCCTATGTGGAGGAGGCCGGGCGGAAGTCCGACTTCGAGCGCACTGAGCTGGCCGCCGACAAGGAGAAGACCGGCGTTATGCTCCAGGGCGTCAAGGCCATCAATCCTGTGAACGGCCAGGAGATCCCCATCTTTATCTCCGATTACGTCCTGGCTACCTATGGGACCGGGGCCATCATGGCCGTCCCCGCCCACGACACCCGCGACTGGGCCTTTGCCAAGAAATTCGGCCTGGAGATCATTGAGGTGGTGTCCGGCGGCGAGGACGTGCAGAAGGAGGCCTTCACCGCCAAGGACGACACCGGCATCATGGTCAACTCCGACTTTTTGAACGGCATGACCGTGAAGGACGCCATCCCCGCCATCACCAAATGGCTGGAGGAGAAGGGCATCGGCCACGAGCAGGTGAACTACAAGCTCCGGGACTGGGTGTTCTCCCGCCAGCGGTACTGGGGCGAGCCCATCCCCATGGTCTGGTGCGACAAGTGCGGCTGGGTGCCCCTGCCCGAGGACCAGCTGCCCCTGCTCCTGCCCGAGGTGGAGAGCTACGAGCCCACCGACAACGGCGAGAGCCCCATCGCCAAGATGACCGACTGGGTGAACACCACCTGCCCCTGCTGCGGCGCGCCCGCCAAGCGGGAGACCGACACCATGCCCCAGTGGGCGGGGTCCAGCTGGTACTTCCTGCGGTATATGGACCCCCACAACGACAAGGCCCTGGCCTCCAAGGAGGCGCTGGACTACTGGGGCCAGGTGGACTGGTACAACGGCGGCATGGAGCACACCACCCTGCACTTGCTCTACTCCCGCTTCTGGAATAACTTCCTCCACGACATCGGGGTGATCCCCCATGCCGAGCCCTACGCCAAGCGCACCAGCCACGGCATGATTTTGGGCAAAAACCCCCACTATGTGGGCAACGTGGAGACCGAGGAGGAGAAGCAGGCCCTCATTGACAAATACGGCTCCCAGGCCCTGCGGCCCTCGGTGAAGATGTCCAAGTCCCTGGGCAACGTGGTCAACCCCGACGACGTGATCCGGGACTACGGCGCCGACACCATGCGGCTGTATATCATGTTCATCGGCGACTTTGAGAAGACCGCCACCTGGTCCGACGAGTCCGTCCGGGGCTGCAAGAAGTTCCTGGACCGGGTGTGGAACCTGAGCGAGAAGCTGAAGGACGGGGCGGAGGTCTCCCCGGAGAACGAGCTGGCCGTCCACCGGGCCATCAGGAAGGTGTCCGACGACATCGAGGCCATGAAGTTCAACACCGCCATCGCCGCCCTCATGTCCCTGGTGAATGACTTCTACGCCAAGGGGGCCACCAAGGGGGATTATAAGGCGTTGCTGCTCATGCTGTCTCCCTTTGCTCCCCATCTGTGCGAGGAGCTGTGGGAGATGAACGGCTACGGCGGGCAGGTGTGCCTCCAGAAGTGGCCCGAGTACGACGAGAGCAAGACGGTGGCCGCCACCGCAAAGATGGCCGTTCAGGTGGGCGGCAAGGTGAAGGCCAACATCACCGTCCCCACCGACGCCCCCGACGAGGAGGTAGTAGCCGCCGCCCTGGCCGAGCCCAAGATCGCCAAGCTGGCCGAGGGAATGACTTTGGTCAAGTCCATCGTGGTCAAGGGCAAACTGGTCAGCCTCATCTTTAAGCCCCAGTAACATTCACAGGCTGTTTACAAATCTGCTCTTGACAGACGGGCTAAAAGGCAATATAATAACAATGTTAAAGCCATAAAAATGGCCCTACGTGAGCGGGAAATCCCCGCCGCGCGCGGAGGGAGGGAAATATAAATGTCGGAAGTCCGTGTGAGAGAAAACGAGTCTCTGGAGAGCGCCCTGAAGCGCTTTAAGCGCAGCTGCGCCAAGTCCGGAGTGCTGGCCGAGGTCCGCAAGCGTGAGCACTACGAGAGCCCCAGCGTCAAGCGCCGCAAGAAGTCTGAGGCCGCCCGCAAGAACCGCAAAAAGTTCTACTAAGCAGTAAAAAACCGCCGGAGCAGAGGCTCCGGCGGTTTTTCATGGTCAGGCCCAGGGCAGCCAGCTGCCGCTGTTCCGGGCCTCGATCATGTCCAGCGCGCCGTCCAGCATTTCGGCGGCGTCGGCCATGGTGAGGGTGTCGGACAGGGGGACGGAACCGGCATCCTCCGCCCGGATGATGCCCGAGGCGGACAGGTTGGCCGCCGCCTGAGCGGCCCAATGTCCGCTGCCGGCGGAGAACACAGCCACCGGCACATCGGTGATCTCCAGCAGATTGTCCAGCATCACGGCGGCCTCCGCCCGGGAGATGGAGCTGCCCGCCCGGAAGACAGGGGCGCCGTTTGCGTCCCGGGAGCCCCGGACCACTCCCGCCTTCAGGGCGGCGGAGACGGCCCCCTTGGCCCAGGCGGGGATGGCGTCATCATCGGAGAAGCCGGTGAGGGTGACTCCCTCCAGGTCCTCCAGCCCGGCCACTGACATGGCCATGGTGAGGAACTGGGCGCGGGTGACGGGCTGGTCCGGGTCGAAGAAATACCGCCCGTTCACATACCGGCCCACATAGACACCCTCCTCCGCCAGCCGGACGGCGGCCTTCTGGACGGGGTGGCCGCTCAGATCGGAGTAGGTCACCTTGGTGTCCGGCTTGTCGATGCGCAGACTTACCTTGGCCTCCGGGGAGGTGTTGCCCGCCGGATCGACAGCCACGTAAGTGAAGGAGTCCCGGCCCGTCTTGTTCTCATAGGGGGTATAGACAAACTGACTGGAGCCATCCTCCGCCAGGGTCACCGCCCCCCGGGCGGGGGTGGAGGTGAGCTGGAAGGTGAGGGCGTCCCCCTCGCCGTCCACCGCGTCGAAGTAGCCGGTAATGGCCACATTTTTATAGGTGGTCAGCTCCATGTTGCGGGCCACCGGAGGGTTGTTTTCCTCGGTCAGAAGGTAGAGGCTCACTGTGGTCTGCCGCTCCCCCTGACAGTCAGAGAAAGCGGGGGTAAACAGCAGGGTGGCGGTGGTCACGGTGGGATGCTCGGCGCACTGGAACCGCAGGCCGGCCAGGGCGGTAACGTCCACACAGGCGCCCGGCTCTAGCGGCTGGCCGCCGATATTCAGCACGCCCGCCCCGGGGTCAGGGAGCTGGTCCACGGTGATGCCGGCGAGGGAGGCCTTTTTGTCGGGCTTGACCACAAAATCCGCCGGGTCAAAGACGATGGCGGAGCCGATGAGGCCGTTTTTGGAAAAGTCCTCCACATAGGGAGCCTCCGATTTTTTGTTCCAGAAGAGGGCGGAGGCGGGGAGCGCCAGGGAAAAGGCCAGGGTCAGCGCCAGGAGGGGCGCGGCGGCCCGGCGGAGAGATTTGCGTTTCATGGGGGATACCTCCTTAAAAATGGATATATCCCTATTGTTTTTCCCGTGGAGGGAAATTATGCAGTGAGAAAAAATGGAAAGCAAAGGCGGGCCGCCTGTGGGGCGGCCCGCGCAGGTTCAGGAGAACATGGGGGAGGAGAGATAGCGGTCTCCGGAATCGGGAAGAATGGCTACAATGGTCTTTCCGGCAAACTCCTCCCGGAGGGCCAGCTGTCCCGCGGCCCACAGGGCCGCGCCGGAGGAGATGCCCACCAGGACGCCCTCCCGGCGGACCGTCTCCCGGCCCATGTCGAAGGCGTCCTGGTCTTTGACCCGGACCACCTCGTCATAGCAGTTCCGGTCCAGGGCGGCGGGGATGAAGTTGGCCCCGATGCCCTGGATGCCATGGGGGCCGGCCTGCCCGCCGGACAGCAGGGGGGAGGCGTCGGGCTCCACCGCCGCCACGTGGATATTGGGGTTTTGTTCCCGCAGGTACCGGGCGGTGCCTGACAGGGTGCCGCCGGTGCCCACGCAGACCACCAGGGCGTCCACCTTACCTGCCGTGTCCCGCCAGATCTCCGGGCCGGTGGTGTGGTAATGGGCCTCGGGACCGGCGGGATTTTCAAACTGCCGGGGCATGAAGCTGCCGGGGATGGAGGCGAGAAGCTCCTCCGCCTTTTTTACTGCCCCCTGCATCCCCTCCGCCCCGGGGGTGAGGACCAGCTGGGCCCCATAGGCGGCCAGCATGGCCCGCCGCTCGGCGGACATGGAGTCGGGCATGGTGAGGATGACCTGGTAGCCCCGGGCGGCGGCTACCATGGCCAGGCCGATGCCCGTATTGCCGGAGGTGGGTTCGATGATGGTCCCGCCGGGTTTCAGTGCTCCCCGGGCCTCGGCGTCGTCGATGAGGAAGAGGGCCAGCCGGTCCTTGGCGGAACCGGCGGGGTTGAGATATTCCAGCTTGGCCAGCACGTCCCCCTTCCAGCCATGGCCCGAGGCCAGGCGGGAGAGGCGCAGCAGGGGGGTGTTCCCCACCAGCTGCTCCACGCTGTCGTGTACGATTGACATAATGATCAGTCCTTTCCGGAGAAAACGATGGTACCATGATACTCCGGAAAGGATCTGCTGTCAACGTCACTCTGTGTACTCCGGCCTCAGGGACATGACGGACACCTCAAAAGCGGTACGCTCCTGAAGCTGGCCGTTGATCTCCTTGGTGTAGACCCGGCTCTGGAGCCGGCCCTCCAGGGACAGCCGGTCCCCCACCCCCATGGAGCCGCAGCGGTAGGCCAGGCTGCCCCAGGCAATGCAGGGCAGGTAGTCGGCCCGGCCGTACCGGCGGTTGATGGCCAGGATCATATCGCAGATGGTGCGCCCCAGGGGGGTAGTGCGGAGAACGGGAGATTTACATAATGTTCCGGATAGCTCCAGCCGGTTCTCGTCCTCCCCCTCCTCCTGAGACAGCTCTTTGGCAAAGACGCTGACCACCAGTCGGCTGCCTACCCCGCTGCGGTTGTTGAAGGTGCGCACCTCTCCCCGAACAGCGAGGGTGCTGCCTACCTCCAGAACGAGGCCGCTGAGCTGTTCCCGGGCAGCGACGACGTTCAGCCGGTCTTCCGCCCCGGACAGGCGGCGCACCGAGAGAGGGAGGAGGAGGTACTCCACCCCGTGGTTGCTGTGGGAGAACGCGGGGGCCGCGGCCAGCCGTCCCCGGAGGAATATGATGTTATTGGTCTGCATAAAAGCAACACTCCTATCGTCAAACGACCTGGGGCCTGTTGCTTTCATCCTATGCGGGCCGGGGGAGAGGTATGTCCAAAAAAACTCCTCCCGAAGCCGGGAGGAGTTTGTCAAAAGTCATTTAATACCGCCTGCACCTGATTCTGAGGCAGGCGGGAAATGGAGACCGGCGGCGCGGGGGACGGGTCATAGGAGGCGATGGCCTTTTCAAACCAGAGCAGGTCGATCCAGCGGCCGTTTTTATAGCCCGCCCTCTCCTGGACGCCCATGAGCCGGAAGCCCAGAGCGGAGTGGAGCCCCTCGCTGGCGGGGTTGGGGCTGGCCACCAGGCCGTAGACCGTCCGCACGCCCTGGAGCCGCAGCAGCTCCATCAGCACCCGGTACAGCCGTGTACCCAATCCCGCTCCGGCGGCGTCGGGGCGGAGATAGATGGACAGCTCCGCTCCCCAGCCGTAGGCCGCCCGCTCCGCGATGCGGTGGGCGTAGGCGTAGCCCAGGAGGACGCCGTCATCCTCCAGGACCAGGTAGGGGTAGAACTGCGAGATGGAGGAGACCCGCCGGGCAAACTCCTCCCGGCTGGGCAGGGTATACTCGAAGGTGATGGTGGTGGGGATGTACTGCTCATAGATAGACAGCAGGGCGGGCACGTCTGCTTCCGAGGCAAAACGCAGCTTCATGACGCTTTTTCCTCCTTCTGCGCGGCGGGCAGGACAACAGTGATCCGGGTGCCCACCTCGGGGCGGGACACCACCTCGAACCAGCCGCCGTGGCGCTCCACGATCCACCTGGCGATGGACAGACCCAGACCGGTGCCGCCCGTCTTCCGGTCCCGGGACTGGTCGGTGCGGTAGAAACGGTCAAAGATGTGGGGGATGCCCTCGGGGGGGATGCCCATGCCCTCGTCCTGAACGGTGAGCCGGACATAGCCCTGATTTTCCAGGATGCGCAGGTAGATCCGTCCCTCGGGGGGACTGTATTTCAGGCTGTTGTCCATCAAAATGCGCAGCACCTGCTTCATCAGGCCGGGGTCAGCATATATGCTGACGGGGTCCTCCCCCCAGCGGGGGAGGAAGGTGCGCTCCGGGTGGATCATCTCCTCCTCCCGCAGCACCTCGCCGGCCAGGGCGGTCAGGTCGACGGCCTCCATCTTCACCGGCTGGGAGTCGTTGTCTCCCCGAGCCAGGAAGAGCAGCTGCTCCACCAGCCGCTCCATGGCGGCGGCCTCCCCCCGGATGGCGTCGATGGACTCCTGGAGGGCATCCGGGTCGCTCTTGCCCCAGCGGTCCAGCAGGGCGGCGTAGCCCTGGATGACGGCGATGGGGGTGCGCAGCTCGTGGCTGGCGTCGGAGACAAAGCGCATCTGGGCGCTGTAGGCCTGGTTGACCCGGTCCATCAGCTCGTTGATGGCCTGAGCCAGGGAGCGAAGCTCCTTTTGGGTGGGAGGCAGGTCGATGCGGCTGTCCAGATGTGCGGCGTCGATCTTGCCCAGCTCGCCGGTTAGGCTCTCGATCTCCCGCTTGGACATGTGGGTCATGGAGTTGAGCCGGGCGGCGGTGGCGGCCAGGTCCTGGATGGGCCGGAGCACTTTTCGGATGGAGCGGTTGCTGCGGAACAGGTTGGTCAGCAGGGAGAGGGCCTGGCAGACAAGAATCACCACCCCTGCCCAGTACAGACCGGCAAAGAGGCCGGAGGTGTCCACTGTAACGGCGTAAGGATGACCGCCGTTGGGCATCTCCACGGTGTAGTAGCTGCTGAGATTCCAGGAGCGCAGGCCGTCCGCCGTCTCCCACCGGGCGGTGGGAAGCCAGGTGACCACGGCGTAGTCATATCCCTCCGGCGCCCGGTCCAGGGGGGTGATGGTGTAGTCGCTGGCCTCCATCCAGGCCAGGGCGTCCTCAGAGGGCACCCCCCGTTCGTTGACCAGCTCCACCACCTCGGCGCACCGGCTTTCCGCGTAGAGGGACATCCCGAAGACGGCCAGCGCCAGCAGCAGCAGGTCCATCACGATGAAAATTCCCAGCTGCCGCAGGAAGAAGCTCACATTCAGACGCAGGGCCAGGGAAGAATCCCGGGCGGCGGCGATGGGGTCGGCCGGCGGCGGGGTCTGGAATTTGTGGTGTTTTCGGGCCATGGGAATCACCTCCTCACGTGTAGGGCGCGCCGTTTTGCTGGCACAGGCCAAGGGGGCTATGGTAGCGTTTGTGATTGGACGGGCGCACACTGTGCACCCCTACATGGTGAGTTCCTCCATCCACTCCTGGATCGCTTTCAGATTCTCGAAGGCCACGAAGCTGCCGCCGTGGAGGAGGAAGTCCAGCTGCCTGTCCTCCTCGGGGGTGCGGCGGGAACCCTTGTTCCGCAGGGACTCCCGCATGGATTTGGTGGCCATGCCTACCATCCGGCGCTTGAGCCAGCCCACCTTTTTGGGGGCCCAGCCGCCCTGGAGGTAGAAGATGGGGGCGCCGTTGGTATAGTTGGCCTTGGCCAGGGTCTCCAGCACCTGGGGGGAGGCGGGGGACATACCCACGCCGCACACCCCTTTGACGGCGAACTGCCTCACCGCCTGGTCGATGCCGGCGATGTGACCCGCCATAAGGGGCCCCATGAAAAAGACGGTCTCCCCGGGGCCCACCTTGCCCTGGGCCTCGGCCAGGGGACAGACCTTCATTTTTTCCGCTTTTCCCAGCATCTCGGCGTACTCCTTGGTGAAGCCGGTGTTGGAACGGTATACGATGACCATGGTTATTCCTCCTTGATGACATATCCCACGCCCCGGACGGTGTGGATGAGCTTCAGATCAAAGGCGTCGTCCAGCTTGGAGCGGAGAAATCGGATATAAACGTCCACGGAGTTGGTCTCGCCCACAAAGTCGAAGCCCCATACCGCGTCCAGGAGGGTCTCCCGGGTGAGGACCCGGCCCTTGTTCTCCAGCAGGCAGCGCAGCAGGTCGAACTCCTTCTTGGTCAGCTCCACGTTCTGCCCCCGGACGGTGACCTGATGCTTTTCCACGTCCAGCACCAGCGGCCCCGCCGACAGCGGGACGCTCGGGCCACCCTGCCCGCTCTTATTGCGCAGGGCGGCCCGGATGCGGGCCAGCAGCTCCTCAATGGCGAAGGGCTTGGTGA
>CANSSJ010000064.1 GCA_947649625.1 uncultured Bacillota bacterium
CAGCTCGTACCCGCTGGACGGTGAGACGCCCAGCACCTTTGCTACCGTTGCCGCGGTCAGGAACATCGGCAGTTCATCGTAGTTCTTGTAGCTGGATTCTTTCATGTTGTACTTGCCCACCCTTTCTGTTGAGTCAGTTTTTCCTCTGCCCTTATGCGCTGACTCCCTCATCCTTCTACCACAACCTCCGGTGGCTGAAACCGAACTTGCTTATAGACGAGTTTACAAAATGTTTACTGATTCAGAGCGCAGGCCCCTCATCCCTCTACTACAACCTCCAGAGCTAAAAAGCGAACTTTTATTTTTTGTCCACAAAAAATGTGTGCTACAGAAAAAATCACCCGCAGGGTCTGAGTCCTGCGAGCGTGGAGTACCGGAAAGTCTACAACCGCTTGAAGGCGAGAAAGCAGAGGGAAAAATTTAGCAGGGATGAGTGGAACACTTTTGTATCCCAGGTACAGGAAGTGTTGGAGATGGCGGAGCGGGGAGAATTGCCAGATAAGGAAATGCGGGAACGATTTGTTTGCTTTAAAAGATAACTATCAGGTAGTGGAAAGGAGCATTAAAAAAGCTGGAACTGATTTGTACTAAACCAGTTCCAACTGCTGTATAAGAGTTTAAATATTTAGCACTCCAACTTTTCCAGAGTGCAGGTCTTGGCAATAGACTTGCGGATTTCCGCCCGGAGGGGCAGGACGGAGGTGGGCGAGACAGACAGCTCGTCGATGCCGATGGCCAGGAAGGTCTCCAGCAGCTCCAGGTCCGCCCCCAGCTCCCCGCAGATGCCGATCCAGATGCCCGCCTTGTGGGCGGCGTCCGTGGCCATTTTCAGCGCCCGAAGGACGGCGGGGTGGTGGGGATCGAAGAACTTGCCCAAATCGTTTGCCTGCCGGTCACAGGCCAGAGTGTACTGGGTCAGGTCGTTGGTGCCAACGGAGAAGAAATCCACTTCCTTGGCCAGCTCCTCCGCCACCAGGACGGAGGCGGGAGTCTCGATCATAATACCGATCTCGGTGTCCTGACGGTAGGGGACGCCCTCCTTATCCAGCTCGGCCATCACCTTCTGACAGGCCCGCTTGCACTCCTTCACCTCCCACACGGAGGTGATCATGGGGAACATGATGGCCACCTTGCCATAGGCGGAGGCCCGGTACAGGGCCCGGAGCTGAGTGCGGAAAACCTCGGGCCGGTTCAGGCAGATGCGGATGGCCCGGACGCCCAGGGCCGGGTTCTCCTCCTTGTGCATCTGGAAGTAGTCCACCTGTTTGTCGGCCCCGATGTCCAGGGTGCGGATGACCACCCGCTTGCCGCCCATGGCAGCGGCCACGTTTTTGTAGGCCTGGAACTGCTCCTCCTCGGTGGGGTAGTCGCTGGAAGCCAGGTACAAAAACTCGGAGCGGAACAGGCCGATGCCCTGGCCGTCGTTGGACAGCACCGCCGAAATATCCTCCGGGGAGCCGATGTTGCAGTAGACCATCATCTCCCGGCCGTCCAGAGTCACGTCCTTCTGGCCCTTCATGGTCTCCATGAGCTCCTTCATCTTCTGCTGCTCCTCCTGCTTTGACTGAAACGATGCCAGTGTGATCTCGTCCGGCTCGATGGCCACCTGTCCGGTCTCGCCGTCGATGTAGACCTGTCGGCCGCCATACTCCGCCTTCAGGGCCTCACCCAGACCGCAGATGGCGGGGATGCCCATGGTCCGGGCCAGAATGGCGGTGTGGCTGTTACCCGAGCCGCCCTGGGTAATGAAACCTAAAATCTTACTCTTGTCCAGCTGGAGGGTCTCGGAGGGGGCCAGGTCGTCGGCGGCCAGGATGACGGGCACCTCGGAGTCGATGCCCCCCTCGGCGATGCCCGTGAGGTTGTTGAGGATGCGCCGGGTCACGTCCTTGATATCGGCGGCCCGGGCCTGCATATAGGGGTCGTCCATAGCGGCCAGCATGGCGGAAAACTCCTCGCCGGCCAGCTGCACCGCCTTCTCGGCGGTGCAGTGCCGCTCCTCCAGGGCGGTCATCATGCACTCCACATAGTCGTCGTCCTCCACGAACATGGCGTGGGTTTCGAAGAGGATGGCGGTTTCGTCCCCGGCCTCTGCCCGAGCCTTGTCCGCCAGGGCGTTGAGCTGGGCGGCGGATTTCTCCTGGGCGGCTGCAATACGCTGTTTTTCCACCTCAAGGTCGGCGGCGGGGGCGTCAGTGATGGTGGCGCTGGGGCGCTGAAAGAAGTAGATGGGTCCGTTGGCGACGCCTTTAGAGACGCCTTTTCCCTGTATAACAATCATCACAGATTCTCCTTGAAGAACTGCTCCATGGCGGCAATGGCCTCCTCCTCAGAGGGGCCCTCGGCGGCCACGGTGACCTGGTCGCCCTGCTTGACGCCCAGGCCCATCAGCTTCATCAGCTGGGAGGCTTTTACGGTGTTCCCGCCCTTGGTGACGGTAACGGTGGTGTCGCCAAAGCCCTTGGCGGTTTTGGCCAGCAGGCCGGCGGGACGGGCGTGGATGCCCAGGGGATCGGTGATGGTGTACTCGAAGTTTTTCATGGTGATACTTCCTTTCAAAATATTTTATATCTGTGTTTGCTCCAGATAATAGAAGCCGTAGGAGGGAACTGGGAGGTCTTGAAGAATATGAGGTGCACCCGTCAGCATATCGGTAAACTCTCCTGGATCGTGGGAAAAAGTCACTTTCTTGTCCCAGGGGGTGAAGTTGAACACCCCAATGATCTTCTGGCCCTCAAAGTACCGCCCGATGGCCAGCAGCCCGTCGTCCCCGGTGTCCAGGGTCCACACGTCTGCCCCGGTGCCGAAGGCAGGGTTGGTCTTGCGCAGGGCGCCCAGGGCGTTGAGGCCGCAGAATACCTGGCCCTCGGGGGTGCTCAGGTCGTGGGCGCGGCCCTCCAGCTCCCAGCGGAACCTGCCCCGGTGGAGGTAGCGGCTGTCCTCCGCCTTCTTGGGGTCGTTCTTGTAGCTGTAGTCGTTCACCTGGGCCAGCTCGTCCCCGCTGTACAGCAGGGGCAGGCCGGTCTGCATGAACATCATGGCGTGGAGGGTCAGGTCGAAGCGGACGGCTTGCTCCATAGCTTCCGGGTCGTTCTCGAAGCCCGCCTTCTCGATGCCGCACAGGCTGGCGGTGGTGCCGCACTGGCGGGCGTCTCCGCTGGCGGGGTCGTCGTTGTACAGCTCCCCCCGGCTGACGCTGCCCTCCCAATGGCCCTGGAACCACTGGCTGAGGAATTTTTTGTGGGCCTTCTCCTCAATGCCGAAGTTCTTCAGCCAGCCGTAGTCCAGCCCCCAGCCGATGTCGTCGTGACAGCGCAGGTAGTTGAGAAAGACATACTCCTTGGGCAGGGCGTTGACGGTGTCCAGCTGCCGGCGGAGCAGGCGGGTGTCCCGGGTGGCGACGGTGTGCCAGGTGGTGCACATGGTGGTCACATTGTACAGCAAATGACATTCCGGCTTCTCCACCGTGCCGAAATAGGGTACCACCTTCACCGGCTCCATGACCACCTCCCCCAGCAGGATCACAGAGGGGCAGACGATCTCCCCGATCATCCGCATCATCCGCACAATGGTGTGGACCTGGGGCAGATTGCGGCAGTCGGTGCCCAGCTCCTTCCAGATGTAGGGCACCGCATCAATGCGAATCATGTCCATCCCCCTGTTGGCCAGGAAGAGGAAGTTGTACATCATCTCATTGAACACCCGGGGGTTGCGGTAATTCAGGTCCCACTGGTAGGGGTAGAAGGAGGTCATGACAAAGTGCTGGCAATCATCCAGCCAAGTGAAATTGCCGGGGGCAGTAGTGGGAAACACCTGGGGGACCGTCTTCTCATACTCCGCCGGGATGGACCAGCTGTCAAAGAAGAAATAGCGGCTCATGTACTCGCCGTCGCCCTGACGGGCTTTTTTCGCCCACTCGTGGTCCTGACTGGTGTGGTTCATCACAAAGTCCATGCACAGGCTGATCCCCTTTTTGTGGCAGGCGGAGGCCAGCTTCTCCAGGTCGTCCATGGTGCCCAGGTCGGGGCGGACGGCGCGGAAGTCGGCCACGGCGTAGCCGCCGTCGCTGCGCTCGGGCACGGTGTCCAGGAAGGGCATGAGGTGGAGCAGGTTTACCCCGGTCTGTTCAATATAGGGCAGCTTTTTCCGCACCCCGTTCAGGTCGCCGGCGAAGTTGTCGATGTACAGCATCATGCCGGTCAGGTCGTTGGACTTGTACCACTCCGGGTCGGCCTCCCGCGCCAGGTCCCGTTTCTTCAGAGGGTTGGAGCGTTCCTCCGCAAACCGGCGGAGATTGTCACACAGCTCGGCAAACATAGCGTCGTTCCCGTACAGCTCCATGTACAGCCAGCGCAGCTCGTCTATATGCCGGGCCAGACGGCGTTCAAAATCAGTCTTCATCGCAGGAGCCTCCGCTTCTTAAAAGCATCTGCCACGCCTGATATTCCTCCTTCGCGGCGGGGATCACCAGCCCGCACTGCCTCAGGGAAGCGCCGCTGGCCCGGTAGACGCCGGTCCCGTCGGATACCTCATACCAGAGGTTGTCCCGCAAGCCCTGAACCCGGACACGGACCGGAATGGGATTGGGGGAGACGCGGTGATAGACGGCGGTGACCAGGGCTGTCCCTCCATCCGGGACGGCAGCTTCCCAGGCGGTGCAGTTTGGGTGATCGGGAGCGGTCAGGCGGTAGTAATCGCCGTGGTGAATCAGGTCGTAATGCTCTTTATAAAAGGTGATCTGCGCCCGAATCGCGGCTTTTTCCTCGCTGCTTAATGAGCCGGGGTCCAGCTCATAGCCAAAGGCCCCAAACATGGCAACGCTTCCTCGGGTGTTGAGAGGTGTGATTCGCCCGGTCTGGTGGCTGGGAACAGCGGCCACATGGCTCCCAATGCAGGAGATCGGGAAACCCAGAGAGGCCCCGTACTGGATACTGAGGCGCTCGATGGCGTCGGTGGTGTCGCTGCCCCAGATTTGGGGCGTGTAGTACAGCATTCCCGCGTCAAACCGCCCGCCTCCTCCGCCGCAGCTCTCAAACAGGACCTCCGGGAACCGGGAGGTCAGCTCCTCCAGCACCCGATACAGTCCAAGGACATATCGGTGGGCAAATTCCCCCTGGCGGCCGGCAGGCAGGGCGTGGCTGAATTTATCACAGATCGCCCGGTTGAAGTCCCATTTGACATAGGAGACCGGCGCGCCGGACAGAATTTTGGAGACCGCGCCTATTATGTAGTCCTGCACGTCCGACCGGGAGAAATCCAGTACCAGCTGGGAACGGCTTAAACAGGGTTTCCGGCCTGGAATTTCCACGGCCCAGTCCGGGTGATTTCGATACAGCTCGCTGTCCTCTGAAATCCCCTCCGGTTCCAGCCAGAGGCCGAAGTCCAGGCCCAGCGCCTGGATACGCTCCCCCAGCTCCTTCAGGGTACAGCCCAGCTTTTCCTCGTTGGGGACCCAATCGCCCAGCCCGGAAATGTCCTCGTCCCGCTTACCGAACCAGCCATCATCCAGGACGAACAGCTCCGCCCCCATCTCGGCCCCTGCCTGGGCGATGGAGACCAGCTGATCCCCGGTGAAATCGAAATAGGTAGCCTCCCAGTTGTTGATGAGAATGGGGCGGCGCTTGTCTTTCCATACGCCCCGGCACAAATTCTCCCGGAGAGCCCGATGGAAAATACGGCTCACGCCGCCAATCCCTTGGGCGCTGAACGCCATGACGGTCTCCGGCAGCCACAAGGAATCCCCCGGCTCCAGGCGCCAGGAAAAATTGTCCGGGTGTATCCCGCAGATCAGCCGGGTCTGCTCCAGCTGGTCCTTCTCCAGCTCCATCAAAAATTCCCCGCTGTACACGAAGGAAAAACCATAGCAGGAACCGGAGTTTTCTGTGGCATTCGGTTCGCAGAGCATCAGGAAGGGGCTGTACTGGTGGCTGCTGATGCCCCGGACGCTGCCCACAGACTGGACGCCGTGACGAACTGGAGTCCGCTGGACATTCTGCTCCATGGAGTGCCTGCCGTAGAGGGACAGCCAGTCAAACGCGCCCCACTGCCAGTCCAGCTGCACACTGGCCGCCTTTTCCAGGGTGACGGCCTCCGTCCCCCGGTTAATGATTCGGACAGCACGGGTGATAATGTCCAAATCCTCCAAAACGCCGTAATACAGCTCCACTTCCAGCCCGGAAACGTGATCCTCCATGTGGAGGACCAGGGTTTCCCCCTGACCCTCCTGGGCATAGAGCGCAGGCAGACCTGGGATAGCATACTTTCCCGGAAGCAGCTCGCCAGAGCGGAACCGCAGTCCCGCCGCCTGGCTTCCATCCGGATTCTGCACCCGCATCGCTGTGATACGGTAATCTCCCGTTCCGAAGCAGCTGTATTCCTGGGGCAGGGTGTCCAGGGAATAGCGGCGGGTGGTCTGCCCGGCCTCATAGGGATTGCCGGAAAAGCCCACATCATTTTGCTGAACAAAGTAGGACTTGTCGCTGCTGTCCGTCCGCTCTCCGTAGTACAAATGGAGCAGAGTCCCCCACTGATCCGCTTTCATCTGATAGGTGGCGCCGCGGGTATGCAGGGTAAACAAGTTTTTGTCGATGACAATGGACATGATGATCTCCTCCGGAAGGTTATCCGCACAGACCCATGCGGTGGAACTCCATGGACACACCGTCGTGGGCCACGTCCTCGCAGACCACATCGGCCAGAGACTTCAGCTCATCGCAGGCGTTGCCCATAGCCACGCTGACCCCGGCCCGCTCCAGCATGGCGGCGTCGTTCATGCTGTCGCCAAAGGCGATGGCGTCGGCGGGAGTGGCTCCAAAATAGCGGCAGACCAGTTCGATCCCCTTTCCCTTGTCGATGCCCTTGGGGATGATCTCGCCGTTGAAACAGGCGGTACTCTCGCCGTAGGGATGGACCACAAAGTCGAAACGGTCCCCCAATACCTCGCGGGCCTTGCGGACGGAATCCAGGTCCCGGCTGGTGAAGCACAGCTTATAGGCCCCCCGCCGGGGATACTCCTCATATTTCCGGATATTCAGGCCGGATTCGATCTCCTTCTGCATCCGAATCAGCTCGGAATTGCTGGGGTCGGGGGAGGCGCTGCGCAGCAGCTCCTCCATCTGGGGATCGGTGTAAATGCCCTCTGTCGTCTCGATGCGGCAGAAAATGCCGTTGCTGTGGAATACGGTGAGACACTCCTGCACCAGTGCTTCGGGGAGCAGGCTGTCAAACAGCACCTCATTCCCTACCGACACATACCCGCCTGCGCTGGCGATGATGCCGTCGAACCCTATTTCCAGAATGTCCCGGCCAATGATGGGCAGATTGCGGCCGGTGCACAGGAAGACCAGATGGCCCCGGCTCCGGGCTCCCCGGATGGCCTGGGCCACCCGAGGAGAGGGAGCGGACAGCGCGGCCACCAGGGTGCCGTCAATGTCCAGGAAAATAAGCTTTCTGTCCATACAATCACGCCTTTTTCATTTCTGCAATTTTGGTCTGGGCCGTCATGGAGCCGGAGGTCTCCCGCTCCAGAACCAGATCGTCGGAGGGGTCGGTGAAGATCATGGGGATGGTGGTTCCGTAGCCCGCCTTTTTGATCTGCTCCAGGTCGAACTCGATGAGGAGCTGTCCTTTTTGTACGGTGTCGCCGTCCTTCACATGGGCCTTGAAGAATTTCCCGCCCAACTGAACGGTGTCAATGCCGATGTGGATGAGAATCTCGTTGCCGCCCCGGCTCTGGAGGCCGATGGCGTGTTTGGTGTCCGCCAGATTGGTGACCACCGCATCAACGGGTGCAAAGACCTGACCGGCGGAGGGCTGCACCGCCACGCCGTCTCCCAGCACCTTGGAGGCGAAGGTCTCGTCCTTGACCTCCTCCAGGGGGAGAATTGTTCCCTGGGCGTAGCCGAAAAACTCCTCGGGCTGGGGGACCTCAGCGGGGGTGAGGGGAGGGACTGCGGGGGTGGCGGGCTTCTCGCCGGCGGACTGGGGGGCCTTGTCCATCACGCCGCTGAGTATCAGGGTGAGGATAAAGCCACTGGCAATGGCCACAACGTGGGCGATGATGTAGCTGACATAGCCGTTGTTGGTGGGGTCGGCCAGGGCGATGCCAGGGAGGACAGTGGTGCCGAAGCCCAGGGCGGCCAAATCGGTGAGGCTGACCACAATGCCGCCCAGAGCGCCGCCGATGCAGCCGCCGATCAGGGGGTATTTATAGCGCAGGTTCACGCCGAAGATAGCGGGCTCGGTGATGCCGAAGAGGACGGAGACAAAGCTGGGGATGCAGATCTCACGGGTCTTGATGTTGTCACGGTGGCGGACCAGATAGCCCAGCACCGCGCCGCCCTGGGCGATGATAGCCACAGACATAAGGGGATTGAGGAAGTTGCGGCCTGTGTCAGCCAGCAGCTGGGCCTCCACAGCGCCAAGGATGTGGTGTAGGCCGGTGATGACCAGCAGCTGCTGGAGTCCGGAGAAGGCGGCGTAGCCGATGACGCCCAGGTTCTGGGTCATCCACACCAGGCCGTTGGTCAGCCCGGAGGACAGCCCCCGGCCCACGGGGCCGATGACGGTGAACAGCAGCAGTGCGCCCACCAGAGTGGTTAGCAGGGGGGACACCAAAAGGCGGACCACCTCGGGGACCTTTTTCTCAAAAAACTTGTCCAGCTTGGCGGTGACCCAGCCCATGAGCAGGGCTACGATAATGCCGCCCTGGAAGCCAACCAGCTGGACGGGCAGGCCCAGGATATGGAGCGTTGTGACCTCCACCGTGCCCTGGGCGGCGGCGTAGGCGTCGGCCAGGGAGCCGCTGAGCATAATGCAGCCGATGACGATGCCCAAGATAGGCCGTCCGCCGAAGCGTTTGCAGGCGCTGTAGGCCACAGCCAGGGGCAGGAAGCCGAAGATGGCCCCGGAGGAGATGTTGATGAGGGTGTTGATGCCGTAGAGCGTCGCGTTGTTATGGACGAAGTCCAGGTTGCCCAGCACGCCGGACAGGCCGGTGAGCAGGGCGGCGGCCAGGATGCCCGGCATGATGTCCACAAACACATCGGACAGGGCCTTAATGATCCGCTGAAGGGGGTTCATCTTCTGGTTTGCCACCGTTTTCAGATCCCCCAGGCTCATACCCTGCATGTTGTTGTAGTCCGCGATGACTTCGTATACGTCGTTGACCAGACCGGCGCCGAAGATGATCTGAACCTGGTCGCCGGCCACGAAGACCCCCTTGGCCAGATCCACATCCTCCATGGCCTTCAGGTCGGCCAGATCGTTGTCCTTCAATACGATCCTCAGCCGGGTGGCGCAGTGGGCGATGCCCTGAATGTTGTCCTTACCTCCCGACAGTTGAGTCAGTTCTTCCGCGATTTTTTCATATCTCTGCCGCTTTGCCGCGTCCATTTTGGACCCTCCTTATACTTTTTTCCGATATGAAGAAAGAAGTCGGCCGTTTCCCTCTTGCAATTTTATTATAGGCGGGGTATGATGGGTTGAACATGGAGAAATGTGACCATACCATAGTTCTTTGTGACCAGTTCCAAATCGGGAGGGAATCAATTATGAAGGATTATATCTTCTCCAACGACTTCACCAAAAACATCGACGCCATGATCTACACCTGCGGCTATGAAAACTGCGCACCGGGCCACAGCTATGGGCCGCTGCTGAGAAACGGGTATATGGTCCACTATATTCTCAGCGGGCGGGGTATCTACCAGTGCCGCGGCAGAACGTTTCGTCTGGGGGAGGGCGAGGCCTTCCTCATCTGCCCGGGGGAGCTGATCTACTACGAGGCGGATCAGGAGACTCCTTGGATTTACACCTGGATCGGAATGCAGGGGATCAAAATCAAGGGCTATCTGGAGCGCACTTCGCTTTTGGAATCTCTGGTATTCCGTTATGACGGGGACCCACGACTGAGGGCCTGTCACGAGCGGCTGTTTGAGGCAGAGCAGAAAACCCGGAGCCGGGATCTGCTGATGAACAGCATTTTGTATGAGTATCTGTTCCTGCTGGCGGATAAATTCCCCAACAAGCGGCCCGCCGGGGCGGAGAAACGCTCCAACTATGTGGAGGAGGCGCTGAATTTCATGGAGGGAGCCTTCTGCGACCCCATTACGGTCCAGGACATTGCCGACCATCTGTGCCTGAACCGCTCCTACCTCCACCGGCAGTTCAAGGCGGCCATGGGCGTGTCCGTCCAGGACTACCTGCTGGACCGGCGCATCCGGCAGGCCTGTATTCTGCTGAAAAATACCGACCTGCCCATTCAGGTGGTGGCAAGGTCAGTGAGTTATCAGGACGCGCTCTATTTTTCCAAAATATTTCACCAGAAAAAGGGAGTCAGCCCCAGTCAATATCGGGAACGGAAAAGGCAAATTCTACTTTCCTCTGAGAAAGCAGATTAAAGCATTCTTGTACAGCGCTATTGCGACGGTGGGTAGGACATATGGTCTGTTGTTTTCTTTGTTTGTACCAGCGCACACGCTGCTCTGAGGATAAGGGCTGATTTATGCCCCTGAAAATCTCCATTAACTGTTTCAGACCTGCCATTCTCGTGACAATTTCTGCCTTTTTGGTACGGCTGGGTACTCCTTGACCACATATTTGCCCACAGACAGAGAAAA
>CANSSJ010000065.1 GCA_947649625.1 uncultured Bacillota bacterium
CATGGTCGCAGTCGCCGCCCACGATCTTGGTAAGGCTGTCGATGAAGATGTGGGTGATGTCATAGTTGCCGGCGTACATGCCGCTGATAAAGCCTTTCAGCGCGGTGTAGTCGGCGATGTCGTACTCGCTGGCCTCCACCAGGCGGATATGGTAATGGATGTCGAAGGTCAGCTTGTTGCCCTTCTCGATGCAGACTACGTTGCCATGCTCGGTCTGAACAGCATTGTTGATCATCTCGATCACGTTTTTGGTCTTACCGGAGCCCTTTTTGCCCATAATGACACGAATCATGTGTATCACTCCTTACTGATTTGACATTGGGGTGAACGCCCTCTGTTTATTTATACTTTACCATATCACGGCATTTATTTCAACTAAAATGTTCGCTAATTTTTCGCGTTGTGCCGCCCGGCCCCGCAGATAACCTCCGGAGCAAATACGGCGCGTTTCTCTCAGGCTTTGAGCAAACCAAACCGGAGCCCAGCGCAGCGGGTCCGGTTTGGAAAGGAGGAGCAGCGGAATGAGCGCGCTCTGACCTTAAAAAAGTCGGAGCAAGCGATATGCAGCTTGCTCCGACGTGGAATAAGCGCTTAAAACCGATTTTCTTTCGGGTATGGGCCAAAGCCAAATCGAAGCCCAGCGCAGCGGGTTCGATTTGGAAAGGAGGAGCAAGGAAGCGGAGCGGATGGCAATTTTTATAAAAAATCGCCGGAGCAAAGCGGACTTTGCTCCGACGTGGTGACCCGTCGGGGATTCGAACCCCGGACCCACGGCTTAAAAGGCAGTTGCTCTACCGGCTGAGCTAACGGGTCAAATGTGGAATTTTGCAGGGGAGCGTTTTTCGGGTTGCTGAAAGCGGCCCCCAAACGCGAGCCCAGCGCCTGCGCAGCCGTTGACGGCTTTGCCGCCTTATGGATGATGCGGCGTACCCCCTGCGGGTAAGCGGGCCGCGTTTGGAGAGGAGGGGCAAGGGAGCGGAGTGAGGAATACCCGCCAGGGTGTTCCGAGCACAGCGAACTTTGCCCCGACGATCTGGCAGGGATGGCTGGACTCGAACCAGCGATGAGGGAGTCAAAGTCCCTTGCCTTGCCGCTTGGCTACACCCCTATCTGCAAAGAAAGGAGGGGGCCGGAGCAGAAGCTCCGGCCCTGCCGCCTCAAGTGTGGGGTGGGTAAAGGGACTCGAACCCTCGACACCCGGAACCACAATCCGGTGCTCTAACCAACTGAGCTACACCCACCATATCACTGATGCCCGGTCACACCTGAGCTGGCTGGTACGCCTGAAGGGACTCGAACCCCCGGCCCACTGCTTAGAAGGCAGTTGCTCTATCCACCTGAGCTACAGGCGCGTCTGGAGCGGGTGATGGGAATCGAACCCACGCGACCAGCTTGGAAGGCTGGGATTCTACCATTGAACTACACCCGCATGGATGGTGCTTCCTCTCACATCAGCCTTTGAATACTACCACATTTTTTTAAGGCTGTCAATGGTTTTTGAAAAAATTCAGCGGGTTGCCCTCTTTCAAAAGAAGGTTATGGCCTATCTTGAACTTCGGCGGCGGCTGTGCTACAATAGGACCATCAACCGTTGCCCGCGGACAGAAAGGAAGTAATCCCCATGTTCAAGAGGAAGGGCCGCCTGCTGGCCGGCGCGCTGTGCGTCATGCTTGCGGCCATGCTGATTGTGCCCGCCGCCGCCCACGGCTGTCACGGCGGCCGGGGACACCACGGCGGATACAGGCAGAGTGTTCAGACCACCGTTACCGTCTGCCCCTATGAGGACTGCGCCCAGGCCGGCCGCCATACCCACGACGGCGTGACCTACTGCGGTTACGGCCACAGCTCCGGCGTGTGCGACAACAACTGCCGGGCCCTGTGTCCCTATGAGGACTGCGGCGAGGCGGGCCGGCACATCCACGACGGCGTGACTTACTGCGGCTACTGCCACGAGGCCGGTTACTGCGATGGGACCTGCCGGGCGCTGTGTCCTTACGAGGACTGCGGGATCGCCGGCCGGCACACCCACGACGGAACCGGCTACTGCGGCGCGCGCCACGACTGCGGCTACTGCGACGGCACCTGCGCCGTCACTGTCTCCCGGGGTCACGGCTGCCGCAGGGGCTGCTGAGTTGCCCCGATACAGGTATAAAACCCCTCCGATCTCACACCCTAACGGGGAGAAACGGAGGGGTTTTTCTTGTTGTGGTTCTGGAGTCTTATGGTTTACAGCTTTGCCGGTTTTCTGCTGGAGGTGGCCTTTGCCAGGCTGGTGGGAGGACGGGCCGACCGGAAGGGGCTGCTGGTGCTCCCCCTGTGTCCGGTGTACGGGGCGGGGGCCTGCCTCATCCTGGCCCTGCCCGGCTGGGTGGACGAGCGGCCCTGGCTGCTCTTCCTGCTGGGGAGTTTGGCGGCCACGGCGGCGGAGTACCTGGCCGCCCTCTGGCATGAGAAGGCGCTGGGGGTGTCCTTCTGGAACTACGACGGTCTGCCCGGCAGTCTCCAGGGCCGGGTGTGCCTGCCCTTCTCTCTGGCCTGGGGTATGCTGTCCCTGGGGCTGGTGTATTGCGTTCACCCACGGCTGGCCCCCTGGCTGGTCCGGATCCCCGCCCCGGTGGGCTGGGCGGCTCTGACCACCCTGCTGGCCGACGGCCTGTTCACCGCCGCCGCCCTCCGGGGCACCGGTGATACCGCCAGCCTGCGGTGGTACAGCCGCTCTATTGGGCTCTGAGGGGCTGGGGATGCCTCCTGAGCCACAGATAGGCAATCACGCAGATGATGACCGACAGCAGAGAGCCCAGGGGAGCGGCCGCCCCCATGGGGAACAGGGTGTCGGCAAAGTATTTTGAGGCCAGATAGGCCAGAGGGATGCGGGCGCAGACGATGGACACGGAGTTATGTAAAAAGGAGATGCCCGACAGCCCGCAGGCGCAGAAATAGCCGCTGAAGCAGAAGTGGACCCCCGCCAGGGCGCAGTCCCAGATGTAGCTGCGCAGGTACTGGCCGCCCAGCAGGAGCACCGCCGGGTCCTTCTCCCTGGTGAACAGGCCCACGATGGGCTCCGCCGTGAACTGGACCAGGACGGAGACGATGACCCCGAAGGACACCGCGATGAAGGCCGCGTACCGCAGGGTCAGGGCCGCCCGGTCCTCCTTCCCCGCCCCCAGGTTCTGGGCGGACAGGGCGGAGACGGTGGACAGCATGGAGGAAGGGACCAGGAACACCATACCGATGAATTTCTCCACAATGCCAACCGCCGCCGCGTCAGCCAGCCCCCGGCGGTTGGCGATGACGGTGATCACGATGAAGGCAATCTGGATAAAGCCGTCCTGAAGGGCCACGGGGACACCGATCTTCAAAACGGGACCCATAATGTCCCGCCGGGGGCGGAGATCCCCCTTTGAGAGGGCCAGACCGGTCTTTTTCCGAAAAATCACAGCCAGCGCCGCGAGTACGCTGACGGTCTGGGCCAGAGTGGTCCCAAGCGCCGCACCCATCGGGCCCAGGCGGAGGACGCCGATAAACAGGTAGTCCAGGGCGACGTTGACGGCGCAGGCCAGGGCGATGAAGTACATGGGGCTTTGGGAGTCCCCCAGCCCCCGAAAGACCGAGCTGATGATGTTGTAGGCGGTGATGAAGGGGATGCCGATGAAGCAGATCGTCAGGTACTGGACGGTCCCGGCCGCCGCCTCGGCGGGGGTGGACATGACCGCCACGATGGGCCGGACCAGGATCAGCAGCAGCACCGTCACCGCCGCGGACACTCCCATGAACAGGGTGGCCGTGTTTCCCACGGCCAGGGCCGCCTTTCTCCGCTCTCCCGCGCCTACCGCCCTGGCGATGGTCACGGTGGAGCCCATAGCCAGCCCCACGATCATCACGGTCAGCATGTGCATGACCTGGCTGCCGATGGAGACGGCGGTGGTGCTGTCGATGCCATTGAACTGGCCGATGATGAACAGGTCGGCCATGCCGTAGAGGGTCTGCAGAAAGTAGGACAGCAGGTAGGGCAGGGAGAAGTACAGGATATTTTTGAATACGCTTCCGGAGGTCAGGTTCTTTTCCATAGGGGGCGCTCCTTCTTCTGATCGTTGAGATGGGGAAAGCCCACGATCGTCGAGATCGTGGGCTTTTGGCAGTTCATGCCGGGGTCACTCCTCGTAATCGTCGTACTCGTCGATGTGGGCGGAGCGCTGGAGCTTCTCTTTGGCGCCCCCCACCAACTCGGTCAGGCCGTCCCAGTAGGCGATGACGGCGCACACGGCGGCGGCGGCGGCCAGGGACAGGGCCACGATCTTCAGGACAAAGCGGGCAACTTTCATGGTGGTACCTCCTATGAAAAACTGTTGTCCTCAGTTTACACGATGGCGGGAAAAATTACAATCGTTTTTGGGAAATTTAATTTATTTTTCTGTAGCGCGTCCCCGCCTCCGGCGTGACCCCCTTCTGGGCCATCAGCTGTTCCACGGTGACGAAGCAGTATCCCCTGGCTAGGAGGGTGTCCACGATGCGCAGGGCCGCCTGGGCGGAGCTGGGGAAGAGGTCGTGGAGGAGGATGATGTCCCCGTCGGAGGTGTGCTCCACCACGGCGGCCACGATCCGGTCAATATCGTCGTCCTTCCAGTCCTCCGGGTCCACCGACCAGAGGATTACCGGGCCGCCGCACCAGCCCTCCGCCGTCTTGTCCAAAAGCCCGTAGGGGGGACGAAGCCAGTAGCTCCCCTCGCCCGCCAGCTGGGTGATGAGGGCCCGGGTCCTGCCCACCTGGAGGTCGAAGTCCCGCCGGGACAGGCCTTTCAGCTCCACGTGGTCGTAGGTGTGGATGCCGATCTGGTGGCCCTCGGCGGCCATGCGGCGGACCAGGTCCTCGTTGCCCGGGATGCGGCTGCCCACCAGGAAGAAGGTGGCGGGCACCTCCCGCAGGGCAAGACCGTCCAGCAGGGGGCCGGTGGTGGAGGAGCGGGGGCCGTCGTCAAAGGTGAGGGCCACCAGAGGCGGGCCGTCCATCTCGATCTCCACCGGGGCGTCCGCCGGGACGGGCCGCTCCGGAGCGGGAAGGGCGGCCGCCAGAACCGCAATACAGACCAGCAACGCAAATTTTTTCTTGCCCACCGCCGCAGCACCTCCGACACATGTTTGTTGTCAGTATGTGCGGCGGAGCGGGAATCTTGCTATGTAAAATTTGTTTACAGGGGTATGTATAAAGGGGTATATACAAGATTAATACGTGCGACAGCGCTCAACTATATTATTAAGTTCCTTCCTGCGTTGCGCAGAAGCAATCTTTTCGTCTTGGAGATGTGCGGCAGCCAACCCTTTAGCTATCTGAGCTATGATTTCTTTGTCCTGAGCAATTTGCTCTGCTAATTCTGCCTCAAGCCGCTGTCTTGCCTTCTCTGTCCGCCCGTATTTTGGATTTACATGTTGCATTGCCAAGTTGTACTCAGTCCGACGGATTTGCGACCAGTCGCTAAAGCTAAAATCTACGCCAGCCGAGATAAAAGCTGGGGGGATATGTCCTTCAGCAACCTCCTTTTCGTAACACGCAACACAATCGGGACAGGGGCCAAGGGTTTCTCTATTGTGCATAAAGCAATATGCCACGGTGCACTCCTCCTTAATTTGCTTTGTAAGACCATTATAGTATGTTTTCCGGAATATATAAGGGCTTTCCTCAAAGAACGGAGACCGGGATGGCCTCCGTTCTTTTCGCAATATCAGGTTTACAGCTTGGCCAGCAGCTCTTTGCGCAGGTCCTCGTAGCCGGGTTTGCCCAGCAGGGCAAACATGTTCTTCTTATAGGCCTCCACGCCGGGCTGATTGAAGGGATTGACCTCCAGCAGGTGGCCGGACAGGCCGCAGACGTACTCGAAGAAGTAGATCAGGTAGCCCACGCTCTTCTCGCTGATCTGGGGCAGCTCCAGCAGGACGTTGGGCACGCCGCCGTCCACGTGGGCCAGGATGGTGCCCCGCATGGCCTGCTCCGCCACGAAGGCCAGGGGTTTGCCAGACAGGAAATTCAGACCGTCCACATTGGCGGGGTCGTTGGGAATCTTATACTCGCTGGCAGGCTGGAAGCTCACCACAGTCTCGAACATGACCCGTTCACCGTCCTGGATGAACTGGCCCATGGAGTGCAGGTCGGCGGTGAACTCCACACTGGCGGGGAATAGGCCCTTGCCGTCCTTGCCCTCGCTCTCGCCGTAGAGCTGCTTCCACCACTCGGCGAAGAAGCGGAACCGGGGCTCATACCCGGCCAGCACCTCGATCCGCTTGCCGGCCTGGTACAGGCCGTGGCGGGCGGCGGCGTACTGCCAGGCGGGGTTGTCCAGACCGGGGGCGGACAGCTCCTCCATGGCCCGGCGGGCGCCGCCCATGAGGGTCTCGATGTCCACTCCGGCCACGGCGATGGGCAGCAGGCCAACGGCGGTGAGGACGGAGAACCGGCCGCCCACATCGTCAGGCACTACAAATTCCTCATACCCCTCGGCGTCGGCCAGACCCTTCAGGGCCCCCCGGGCCTTGTCGGTGGTGGCGTAGATGCGTTCCCTGGCTCCCTCCTTGCCGTACTTCTTCTCCAGCAGTTCCTTAAAAATGCGGAAGGAGACAGCGGGCTCTGTGGTGGTTCCCGACTTGGAGATGACATTCACCGAGAAATCCCGGTCGCCAATGAGCTCCAGCAGCTCCAGCAGGGCGTCGGTGGACAGGCCGTTGCCGGCGAAAAAGACATCGGGGGTATCCTTCTTTTTCAGGTTGTAATTGTTGGACTTGAGTACTTCGATCACCGCCCGGGCCCCCAGGTAGGAGCCGCCGATGCCGATGACCACCAGCACCTGGGACTGCTTCTGAATCTTTTTAGCCGCCGCCTGGATGCGGGCGAACTCTTCTTTGTCGTAGTCCCGGGGCAGATACACCCAGCCGGTGAAATCGCCGCCCGGACCGGTGTGAGTGGAGAGCATCTGAGCCGCCTTGGCCAGCCGGTCCTCCCGAGAGGTCACGTAGTCCTCGGGCAGAAAACCGCTGAGCTTGGAGAGATCGAGTTTTAACATGGAACATTCCTCCTCTGAAAGAATGGGATCGCACCTGCCTCCTATTATAGCACACCCCGCCCAGCTTTTCACCCGGAATTTTGAATTTTCTTTCGGCAGGCGGTTTTTCCGGTTTGTAAAGAAAAGTTGGATTTTACTATTGACAAACTCCGCCGGCGTTAGTATAATAATTTTTGCTGTTCGGACGATTAGCTCAGCTGGTAGAGCATCCGCTTGACGTGCGGGAGGTCACAGGTTCAAGTCCTGTATCGTCCACCACAAAAACCGCTCTTTTTAATTGAAAAGAGCGGTTTTTCTAACTTTTTTGCCTATTTTACGTGACGGCATACTCTCTGGCCTTTCCGCTGACCACACAGAAAGCCACAGACAGGGAAAAAGCGCCCTCCGGGATGAAATTTCCCGGAGGGCATTAGATTGCGTTCAGCTCACCTTTTTCTGTGTACGCAGCTCAGCGATTTCCTCCTTCATCTGTGCAATCAGCATTGCCAGCTTTTTCTCACATTCGGCCTCGGTTGTGGCGTAGATATTCCGGGCTATCCGTTTTCCGTTGACCTTTGGGGAGTAGCGCCCCTCCCACAGGTGGTCATTGATCTGTGTGATACAGCCCGTCCCCGGCTTGCGGTATTTGCCCTTGACCGCCTGGAACGAGGTGCGGGTGGGCTTTTTCGGAGCTGCTGTTTCCGGCTGAGGCTCCACCTTTGCGATGGCCTGGTCAATTTTCGCCGCTGCCGACTGCCGCATTTTGTCGGTGACGTGGGCGTAGACGTTCAGCGTGGTGGCGCTGGAGACGTGGCCAATAACGGCGGACAGGGTCTTGATGTCCATGCCATGTTCCAGGGCGTTGGTGGCGAATGTGTGTCTGAGGTCGTGAAAGCGGACATGCTTGCAGCCCGCCCGTTCCAGAACAGCGGCCAGCTTTTTTCGAACGGCGGCGGGGTCCAGAGGAGAATCTTCTTTTTTGGGTGAGGGGAACATCCACTGGGAATTGATGCCCTGCCGGTAGTTTTTCAGGATGTCCAGAACTGGTGTCGGGAGGATAATCGTTCTGTTGGAGGATCTGGTCTTAGGCTGGGTGACGGTCAGCGCTCCTTTTACTCTCTGCACTTGCCGTTCGAT
Source organism: uncultured Bacillota bacterium (assembly GCA_947649625.1). Lineage (GTDB taxonomy): Bacteria > Bacillota > Clostridia > Oscillospirales > Oscillospiraceae > Lawsonibacter. Next base: position 8,166 of record CANSSJ010000065.1, read on the forward strand.
CTTCAGCGTCCCCGTTTGGAAGTCCAGATCATCCCACTGGAGGGCCAGTAGCTCCCCACGGCGTAGGCCGGTGGAGAGTTCCAGCAGGAGAAGCTCAAAACAATCATTTTCTCTCGCCTGAATCAGCAGACGCTGCATCTCCTCCTGGGTTAGTACTTGCATTTCCTTGGGGTGGGTGGCAGGAGCTTTACAGACGAGGGCGGGGTTTTTCAAAATCAGCCCCTGGGCCACCGCCTTGTCCAGTGCCACCCGACAGGTCACATGGCAGCTTTTCACCATGCGGTCCGACAGGCCAGGGCCGTACTCCGACCTGCGCAGGAGCCGCCCTCCCTGCTTCAGCCGGATATAGAACTGCTGGAGGTCGCCTGGTGCGAGCTTGGTCAGCGGGATATGCCCCAGCTCTGGGATGATATGCTGGTAGATGCGGTTCTCATAGTCCGCCTGGGTCTTGGGGCGGATCGTCGATTTACATTCTGTTTGATACCAGTGATCCAGCCACGCTCCAAAGGTCATATCCGCCTTGGGGCGCTGCTCCGGTTCGGCTGTTTTCAGGCTGTCCCTCAGCGCTTTGAGCTTCTCCTCACATTCCCGTTTGGTTTTTGCAAGCACATTTTTCGTCTTGGGCAGACCTTTTTCGTTGCGGCCAATGACATACCTGCCCTCCCAGCGGCCATCTTTTCTCAAATAGACACTGCCACTGCCCCGATTGTTTTTTCGCTTTGCCATAGGCGCACCTCCTTACATAATATCGGATATGAAATCACCCACGACCTTGGCGGCATGACGCTGCATGTCTCCAGTGACGTGGGCGTAGGTGTCCAGCGTGAAGCTGGCCTTGGTGTGGCCCAGGATTCCGGATAGGGTCTTGGCGTCCACCCCGCCGGCCAGAGCGTGGGTCGCAAACGTGTGACGCAGGTCGTGAAATCTGATGCTGGGCAGTCCAGTTTCCGCCAGGAGCTTCTTCAATTCTCTGTATGCTCTTTGAGGATGGGTGGGGTTCTCAGGATTTAATAAGTCTGGGAAAATCCACTCAGTAAGGGCAGAGCGCCGTCTGGTTTCAAGCAGCCGGGCCGTACTGTGAGGTAACAGGATGGTTCGCTTGCCGGCGTAGGTCTTGGTATCTCCCGCCACCAGATCACCGCCCTTATGGGCGACGATCGTGCGACAGACTTTCAACGTTCCGGCCTCGCTGTCGAAGTCCTCCCATTTGAGGCCGCAGAGCTCACCCCGGCGAAGACCTGTGGTCAGCTCAGTGTAGAAGAAATCGTGCCAGAGGTCGTCCCTGCGAATCGCTGCCATAAGGGTGTCCAACTGCTCGTTGTTGAGAATGCGCTTCGGCTTGTTTGTCGCCTTGGGCGGCGTCACCTGACTGGCGGGGTTGGAGGGCAGCAGACCTTCCGCTTCAGCCGTTTTCAGTGCGTGGTGGAGGATGGTATGAATGCCATGCACGGTGGTCGGCGAAAGTCCAGGGTGATTGCTTTGCCCCTTGGCGATTCGTCCACGTTCCAGAAGGATAGCATACAGGTTTTTCAAATCAGCGGGCGTGATTTTTGTCAACTGCTTCTGTCCCAGGTAGGGCCTGATGTGGTTGTTGATATCACGCCGATATCCCTCCAGCGTATGGCTACGTATGGTTCCGGCCATACGCTCATCCAGCCATTGATCTAGCCACTCACCAAGAGTCATCCTGCTCTGCTCCGTCAGGTCGATACCCTGGTAGGCGTCGATATTCTGGCGGAGCTTTGCGGTCAACTCTTTTTGATTATCAGCGTAGACGTAGCGGAAGATGGAGTCGCCATTTTCCTTGTGGCCTACCACGATGCGGCCCTCCCAGCGACCGTCGTCCCGCTTGCGCACCATGCCGTCGCCGGACGGTCTGCGCTTTGCCATTTGTTATTCACCTCCAGTCCGAATATCACCGTCGTTTTCATCCATGCACTCGGCCATCAGCCTGACACCCAATCGGAAGCCCAGGATGAAATTCTCGGTTGCTGTGATACTGTTGATCTCATGCTGTGACTGAATGAGTTTTGTGAGGATCTCTTGCTCAGTTTCACCGATTTGCTTCATGAGCTGTTTTTCATAGTTGGTGACACGATCCACTGCCCGCTCCAGTTCTGAGCCGGGTGTCATCTGCTGCTCATTGGGTGTGATGTTGCCATAGTAGAGATCTTCCAGTGTTTTTCTCATCTTCACCTACCTCCTTT
>CANSSJ010000066.1 GCA_947649625.1 uncultured Bacillota bacterium
GCTGGTGGACGGCTTCCAGGCGGGCAGGGGCATGAGCCGCAGGCAGATGCGGGCCAACTTTGATGAGATTTGTTCCGACTTCGCCGCCATCCCCGTGGAGGGGGAGCCCAAGATTCGCGTGGGGGTGGTGGGCGAGATCTATGTGAAGTTCGCCCCCCTGGGCAACAACAACCTGGAGAAGTTCCTCCTGTCTGAGGGGGTGGAGCCCGTTGTGCCCGGCCTGACCGACTTTATCATCTTCAAGATTTACAACCGGGTGGCCGACGTGGAGCTCTACGGCGGCAAGTGGATCAAGAAGGCGGGCTGCACCCTCTTTATGCAGTACATCGAGGCCTGCCAGCGGGACATGATCGCCGCCCTGGAGCAGTCGGGCCGCTTCCGGGCTCCGGGAACCTTCCAGGAGCTGCACAGCCTGGTCCAGGGCTACCTGGGGGACGGCAACAAGATGGGGGAGGGCTGGCTGCTCACCGCCGAGATGCTGGAGCTCATCCACTCGGGGACCAACAACATCGTGTGTACCCAGCCCTTCGGCTGCCTGCCCAACCACATCGTGGGCAAGGGAATGATCCGGAAGCTGAAGGACGACTACCCCTACAGCAATATTGTGGCTATCGACTACGACCCCGGCGCTACCAGGATCAACCAGGAGAACCGCATCAAGCTGATGCTGGCCAACGCCAAGGGCCTCACCCACGCCGAGCCCGTCCGTCCCCGGGAGGAGGAGCCTCAAATGGAGCGGGAGCCTCAGCTGGCCCACGCCAATATTTGACCCAGCCGGGTCCGACCGAAACGGCCGGGCCCGGCATATTTTCCTCCCCCCAAAAATAGGTTGACAGGGGCGGGGGTCTATGGTACACTGGTGCTATAAGTAAGGGAGTAGTCGGCGCGCCTGCGCGGCCTGGTCAACATACTGGAGGACCTTCCTCCTGGCCGGGCCTGAAATGACGAGACTTACCTGTCCCAGGGACAGGTGGGTCTCTTTTCTTATCTCAAAAAACGGGGGGGACCTGTTATGCGGCTGTACGAGCTCTTTATCATCGCGGTAAGCCTGTCTATGGACGCCTTCGCCGTGTCCATCTGCAAGGGGCTGTCCGCCGGACGGCCCCGGCTGAGCCACTGTCTCACCTGCGGGGGATGGTTCGGCGCTTTTCAGGCCGGGATGCCCCTCATCGGCTGGCTGCTGGGGGTACGCTTTCAGTATCTGATCGTCTCGGTAGACCACTGGGTCGCCTTTGCCCTGCTGGGGATGATCGGCTTCAATATGGTTCGGGAGTCCAGAGGGGGCGGGGCGGAGGAGCTGGACTGCTCCTTCTCCCCCCGGGCCATGCTCCCCCTGGCGGTGGCCACCTCCATCGACGCTTTGGCGGTGGGGGTCACCTTCGCCTTTCTCCAGGTGGACATCGTCCCCGCCGTGGCCTTCATCGGCGTGACCACCTTCGTCCTGTCCGCCGCGGGGGTAAGGGTGGGCGCTCACTTCGGCAGCCGGTTCAAAAGCAGAGCCGAGCTTGCGGGAGGGCTGATCCTGATGGGCATGGGGGTCAAGATCCTGGTGGAGCACACCCTGCTGGTCTGAATACATAAATTTGCTTTTTCAGCCATAATATGCTATGATGAACGGCGTCCCAATTTCAGGGAATCAGTGTGTGAGAAGAAAGGAACGGTACTATGAAAAAATCGGAAAACTTCCTGCTGAAGCTGCTCGCCGGCGTGGTGGCCGGCGCGGTGCTGGGGCTGCTTATCCCCCAGGACAGCGCCCTGCCCTTCGCCGGCGCGGTGGTCAACGTCATCGGCACCGCCAAGTACATCCTGGGCCAGATCATCAATTTCTGCGTGCCCCTGATCATCATCGGCTTTATCGCCCCCTCCATTACCAAGCTGGGGTCCAACGCCACCCGGCTGCTGGGGGTGGCCATCGTCATCGCCTACGTCAGCTCGGTGCTGGCCGCCTTTCTGTCCATGGGCGCGGGCTACGCCATCATCCCCCACCTGAACATCGCCGCCGCCGCCGAGGAGGGGGCCGGCCTGCCCGTCCCCTTTGAGCTGGCCATCCCCCAGATCATGCCCGTCATGAGCGCCCTGGTCTTCTCCGTCCTCATCGGCCTGGCCGCCGTGTGGACAAAGGCCAGGACCATCGCCGCCATTCTGGATGAGTTCCAGAACATCGTGCTGGACATCGTGAAGCGGGTGGTCATCCCCATTCTGCCCTTCTTCATCGCCTCCACCTTCTACCAGCTGGGCTGGAACGGCTCCATCACCAAGCAGCTGCCCGTCTTCCTCATCGCCATTGTCATCGTGATGGTGGGCCACTACATCTGGCTGGCCGTCCTCTACGGGGCGGCCGGGGCCTACTCGAGCCGGTCGGGCATTGAGGTCGTCAGGCACTACGGCCCCGCCTACCTCACCGCCGTTGGCACCATGTCCTCCGCCGCCACCCTGGCCGTGGCCCTCCAGTGCGCCCACAAGAGCAAAAACCTGCGCTCCGACATGGTGGACTTCGGCATCCCCCTGTTCGCCAACATCCACCTGTGCGGCTCGGTGCTCACCGAGGTGTTCTTCTGCATGACCGTCTCCCAGGTGCTCTATGGCGAGCTGCCCAAGTCGGGCACCATGCTGCTGTTCTGTGTGCTGCTGGCCGTCTTCGCCATCGGCGCTCCCGGCGTCCCCGGCGGCACGGTGGTGGCCTCCCTGGGCCTGATTTCCGGCGTGCTGGGCTTCGACGGCGCCGGTCAGGGCCTGATGCTGGCCATCTTCGCCCTCCAGGACAGCTTCGGCACCGCCTGCAACGTCACCGGCGACGGCGCCCTCACCCTCATCCTCACCGGCTACGCCGAGAAACACAACATCACCCAGGATTAAATAAATTTCAGCCGCCCTGTCAAGTCCGACAGGGCGGCTTTTTTTACGTTTTTTTTGAACCGGTTTCCTTCTGTTTCTGTCTTTTTTTCAGCTCCCGCTTTCCCACGAACACAGCCCCAACGGCCACAGCGGCCAGGATTACCACCAGGAACAGGTTATAGGACAGCCAGATCATGAAATTCTGGAAGCCCTCCCCCAGGCCCCGGAGGCTGGACTGAAAGCCGGCGGCCATGCGCTGGCCCAGAGAAGCGGTCTCCCCCACCTCTTCCGTCACCCGGTCCACCTCGCTGAGATAGACGTTGAAGGTGGAAAAACTCACCAGCGCGTCGTACCGCCGCAGGTCGGAAGAGTACATCTCGATCTGATATTCCACGTCGCTGAGGGCGCTCTCCAGGGCAATGATGTCCTCCATGGTCTCCGCCTTCTCCAGCAGGGCCAGCAGCCGTTCCTGCTTGGTGCGCTGGGTCTTGAGCCGGGCCTCAATGTCGAAGTACTCCTCCCCCACGTCCTCGCTGTTCTCGCTCCTGTTGGTCACATAGCCCAGATCCCCTGTGCCGGACAGGAACCGGTCGTAGTGCTCCGCCGGCACCCGGACGGTGTACTCCCCACGGCGGCTGGCGTTGACATCCCGCCAGCTTCCGCCGTACTCGCTGGCCGTCTCAAAGTAGCCGCCACAGTCGTCCACCAGCCTGTTCAGGGCGGTCCTGCTCTCGTCAAACTGCTCGGTCTGGATGGTCAGCTCCGCCCGGCGGATGAGCTTGGCTCCGGGATTCTGGTAGACGGAGCTGCCCTGGTTCTCCGAGGCTCCCGGCACACTGGGCGCCTCGGGCTCGGGAGCGGGAGCAAAGTCCCCTTCCACGGCGTCCATACCCCAGTAGTTATTCTCCGTGTCGGTGTACTGGGGGGCGCTGGAGGCCGGCCGGTTGGCCATCTCCCCGCCGGAGACCGTTCCGCCTCCTCCGCACCCCGCCAGCAGGAGCAATACCGCAAGGCTGATGGCAAACATCTTTCGTTTCATAATATCCCTCCTCATTTTTTGGTCTCTACTGGTATAGACGAAAAATTTCGGACAAAGTTGCACCTAAATCAAATTTTTTTCATAGAATGGGTAAATTTCTGGAGGTGCATCGCTATGCCTATTATATATTTGTCCCCATCCACACAGGACTGGAACCCCTACGTCAACGGAGGGACCGAGGAGGAATGGATGAACCTGCTGGCCGACAAAATGGTCCCCATGCTGGACGCCTCCGGCATCCGCTACGCCCGGAACACCCCGGACATGACGGCCGCGTCCTCCATTGCCGCCTCCAACGCGGGGAACTACGATCTTCACCTGGCCCTCCACTCCAACGCCGCCGCCGGGGCCCAGGCGGGCAAGGCCCGGGGGTCCATCGTCTTCTACTACCCCGGCAGCGCCGACGGCAAACGGGCGGCAGAACTCATCGCCGACGGCCTGAAAACCATCTACCCCGATCCCAACAAGGTACGCACCGAGGCCACTACCACCCTGGGGGAGGTGGCCCGGGTGAAGGCCCCCGCCGTCCTCATCGAGCTGGCCTTTCACGACAACGTGGAGGACGCCAACTGGATCAAGGCCAATCTGGACGCCGCCGCCAAGGTGATCGTGCTGGCCCTGACCGAATACTTCGACATCCCCTTCTTCGAGACGGAGCACCGCCGCCAGGGGGTGGTGGACGTGGAGTGGGGCAGCCTCAACATCCGCGCCCGGCCCAACACCTCCGCCGCCATCATTGCACAGGCCCCCGACGGCGCCCCCATCACCATTATCAATACCGCCGGCGGCTGGCATCTGGTGAACTACAACGGGACGATCGGCTACGCCAGCAGCCAGTACGTGACGGTAGTGTGAAAGGAGGCACCTCTATGGACATCCATGTCGTCCAGCCCGGCGACACCATGTACCGGCTGGCTCAGCAGTACGGCGTTCCCATGGAGCGGCTGCTCCAGGACAATCAGCTCCCTGATCCCTCCCAGCTGGTGGTAGGGCAGGCCATCGTGGTCCAGTATCCGGAGGTGACCCACACGGTCAAGGCGGGGGACTCGCTGTACTCCATCGCCCAGATGCACAACACCACCGCCGTCCAGCTGCTGCGCAACAACCCCGCCCTCCAGGGCCGGGACCTGATCTATCCCGGACAGGTCATCGTAGTCCAGTACCGGGACCAGCCCCAGGGGACCCTTACCGTCAACAGCTACGCCTACCCCTCCATCGACCGGGAACTGCTCCGGGCCACCCTGCCCTATCTGTCTCTCCTCACCCCTTTCACCTACCGCTTCGACGAGGATGAACTGATCCCCCTCCGGGACGAGGCTCTGGTAAACGCCGCCCTCCAGAGCCGGGTGGCTCCCGTCCTCCACCTGTCCAACCTGGACGAGGACGAGCGCTTCTCCCCCGAACTGGCCCACGAGCTGCTGGGGGACGAGGAGGACCAGAGGGAGCTGATCCAGGAGATCGTCCGCACGGCGGACCGCAAGGGCTATCAGTGGATAGATGTGGACTTTGAATACATCCGGGCTGAGGACGCCCAGGCCTACGCCCGCTTCCTGGCCCGCCTGCGCCGGGCCCTGGCTCCCAGTGGACGGCCCCTCATCGCCGCCCTGGCCCCCAAGACCTCCGCCGGCCAGCCCGGGCGGCTGTATGAAGGCATCGACTACCACCTCATCGCCCAGTCGGTAGACTTCGCCCTGCTGATGACCTACGAATGGGGCAACCTGGCCAGTCCTCCGATGGCGGTGGCCCCCCTGCCCCAGGTGCAGCGGGTGGTGGAGTACGCCCTGACGGAATTTTACCCCAACCAGCTCTTCCTGGGCGTCCCCAACTACGGCTACGACTGGACCCTTCCCTTCCGGCCGGGCAGCCGGGCCCGCTCGGTGAACAATGTGGAGGCCGTCCGGCTGGCCTGGAACCGCCGGACCGCCATCCGGTACGACGAACAGGCCCAGGCCCCCTGGTTCCGCTATGTGGACGACCGGGGAACGGAACACGAGGTCTGGTTTGAGGACGCCCGGTCCATCCAGGCCAAGGTAAAGCTGGCCCTTGATCACGGCCTCTACGGCCTGGGCGTATGGAACCTGGACCGGCCCTTCCCCCAGGGCTGGGCGGTGGTCAACGCCACGGCGAATATCCGCAGTGAGATGTAGATTTTTCCGCTCCTCTGTGTTATAATCATGCAACCAAAGATAAAGGAGGCATATCCATGTCTGTTACAGTCGGCCTGAAGGGCCGGGCGGATACCGTTGTAAATGCGTCCAATACCGCACAGGCGGCCTGTTCCGGGGCCCTGCCCGTGTTCGGCACCCCCTTTCTGTGCGCCCTGATGGAGGAGGCGGCCTGGAAGTCCATCGCCCCCCACCTGGAAGCGGGCCAGAGCACCGTGGGAACCAGGCTGAACGTCTCCCACGACAGCGCTACCCCCGTGGGGATGAAGGTCTGGGCGGAGAGCGAGGTCGTCGAGGTAGACGGCAAGCGGCTGGTGCTGAAGGTGGCCGCTTTTGATGAGCGGGGCCCCATAGGCCAGGGCGTCCATGAGCGGTTTATCGTCACCGACGAGCGTTTTCTGGCCAAGACCGCCCGGAAACTGGAGGGCTGAGAGATGTCCATTGAAAAAGTCCGGGACTACTTCCGTCCCCTGGGCCGGGAGGGGGACATTCTGGAGTTCCCCGTCTCCAGCGCCACGGTGGAGCTGGCCGCCCAGGCGGTGGGGGTCATCCCCGCCCGCATCGCCAAGACCCTGTCCTTCCTGGTGGAGGAGGGCTGCGTCCTCATCGTGACCGCCGGGGACGCCAAGATCGACAACAGCAAGTACAAGGCCATGTTCCACACCAAGGCCAAGATGCTCACCCCGGAGCAGGCCCAGGAGATGACCGGCCACGCTGTCGGCGGGGTGTGCCCCTTCGGCAACCCGGAGGGGGTGCGCACCTATCTGGACGTCTCCCTCCAGCGGTTCGACACCGTCTTTCCCGCCGCCGGGAGCTCCAACTCCGCCATTGAGCTCACCTGTGACGAGCTGGCGGAGTACTCCCGCTCCCTGGGCTGGATCGACGTGTGCAAGGGCTGGCAGGAGGACGGCTGAGCCCCCGTTTTAATGAAACTTTAATGCGCTTTTCCTTGATTTGACCGGCGCACTCCCATACAATGGAGTCAGAAATTGACTTGGGAGGCATTTTTATGAGCGTTTCCGCCATTCAGAACAGCAGCGTCTATCAGGCCCCGGAGGCACAGAAGACTCAGCCCGCCCCCGCCGCTCCGCCGGCGGAGGAGGCCCCTGTCAAAGGGGACCGGATCGTCCCGGAGGAGCGGGCCTTCGACCGCTACGAGCCGGAGGACAAGGCAGAGGTCACCGTCTGCGATACCGGCAGGGTGGACAAAGAACTGGAAAATCTCCGCAAGAAGCAGGAAGATCTGACCCAGCAACTCCGCTCCGCCTCTCCGGAGCAGGCGGAGGACCTCCAGCGGCAGCTGGACCAGGTGAGCCGGGAGCTGGCCCAGAAGGATAACGACGCATACCGCCGCCAGCACGCGGTATTCTCCTGAACGCGCGCCTTGAAAGGGGTGGTATGCGTGAAGCGATGCATTGCCCTCAGCGGAATCATGGAAAAATAAAACAATTCAGGAGGTTTTATCATGATTCCGCAGTGGAAAATTTATCCCCGCTCCCAGGGGCACAGCACGGTCTACCTGCAAAACGTGGTGACCGACCCCTCTATCCAGGTGGGGGACTACACCATCTACGATGATTTTGTCAACGACCCCAGAGATTTTCAGCGCAACAATGTGCTCTACCACTACCCCATCAACCACGAGCGGCTGGCGATCGGCAGGTTCTGCTCCATCGCCTGCGGGGCCAAGTTCCTGTTCAACAGCGCCAACCACACCCAGCGCTCCCTGTCCACCTACATTTTCCCCGTCCTCTTTGAGGAGTGGGGTCTGGACGTGGAGCGCATCCCGGAGGCCTGGGACAACAAGGGGGACATCGTTGTAGGCAACGATGTGTGGATCGGCTATGAGGCGGTGATCCTGGCCGGGGTCACCATCGGCGACGGGGCCATTGTCGCTGCCCGGGCGGTGGTCACCAAGGACGTGCCGCCCTACACCATCGTGGGCGGTGTGCCCGCCAGGCCCATCCGCAGACGATTCTCCCAGCCGGAGATCGACCGGCTCCTGGCCCTGCGGTGGTGGGACTGGCCCGCCGAAAAAATTGCCGCCAACCTGGATGCCATCCAATCCGGAGACCTGGAAGCCCTTTGTCGGGCTCAACCATAACAGCAAGCCCGCCGGTCAACCGGCGGGCTTTTTCCTTTACATCTCCACCACTTGAGTGGCGATTTTTTCCCGGAAAACCCGGTCGTGCTCCACAAAAAGGAGGGTGGGCCGGTACTGGAGGAGCAGTTCCTCAATCTGCATCCGGGAGAACAGGTCGATATAGTTCAGCGGCTCGTCCCAGATATACAAATGGGCGCCCCGGCACAGGCTGGCCGCGATCAGCACCTTCTTCTGCTGGCCGGCGCTGTACTCCGACATATCCCGCTGGAAGAGCTCCCGGGAAAAGTCCAGCTTGCGCAGGACGGTGAGGAATTGAGTCCGGTCCACCCCCTGTCCCTCCGCCCAGGAAATTGGGTCCCCCCGCAGGAAATCCGCTTTCTGGGGGACGTAGGAGATCACCAGCCCGGAGGCCCGGAAGAGTTCCCCGGTATGGGGAACCTCCTCTCCCAAAATAAGACGGAGGAGGCTGGTTTTTCCGGAGCCGTTGCCGCCGTCCAGACAGAGGCGGTCTCCCTGCCACAGGGTGAAGCTCACCGGTTTTCCGTTCATGCCCGGGTAGGAAATTGCCAGCTCCCGCCCCTCCAGCAGCCTGTCGCTGTGATAGGCCAGGGAGGTCAGCTTCAGGCTGTCCGCCCGCTCCACGTCTTTAAGCAGGGCGGATTTCTCCAAAATGGCCCGGTCCGCCCGCCGCTCGATATTCTTCCGCTGCTGCTGGCCCTTCCGGGACTTTTCCCCCAGATAGGGCCGCAGGCCGTGCTTGACGATTCCCTTCTGGGAGATACCAATCTTGGCCCGCTCTACCGCGTCTGCCTTCTGCTTCCGGTCGGCGGCGGCCTGCTCCAGGCGGCGTATCTCCCCTTTCAGCTTCTCGTTCCGGGCCGCCTCCCCCCGGTCCCGGTCCTCCTTGTCCCGGAACCAGGAGGAGAAGGTTCCCCGCACCAGCTCCGGGCCGGTGGGGTTCAGGGCCAGGATGTGGTCCACGCAGCCGTCCAGAAAGGCCCGGTCGTGGGACACCAGCAGAAAGCCCCGGTCCAGCCTCCGGAGGTAGTCGGCCACCAGCGCCCGGCCCGGGCCGTCCAGGTGGTTGGTGGGCTCGTCGATCATGGGGTAGGCCCCTTCGTCCAGAAAGAGGGCGGCCAGCAGGGCCCGGGTCTGCTCCCCGCCGCTGAGGGTGGCAAAGGGCCGGTCCAGAAGCTCCTCCCTCAGCCCCAGCTTGGACAGCTCCCAGCTCAGCCGCCACTCCTCCCCGGATGGGACCTCCTCCAGCAGGACATCCAGCGTCCGCCGGTCCGGATCGGCCACCGCCCCGGGCCAGCGCAGGCAGGGCTGTTTCAGGGAGATGGTCCCCCGCCCTTCCAGCTCCCCCGCCAGCAGGCGGAGCAGGGTGGTCTTGCCCCGGCCGTTCCGGCCCACCAGGCCCAGCTTCCAGTTGGTGTCCAGCTGGAGGTTCAGCCCCTCAAAAACCGGGGTGTGGTCCCCGTCGTAGGTGAAATGCAGATTCTGTATGGTAATTTGCGACATATCGTCCCCTCCTGTCCTGGGCGCGAAAAAGCCGCAAGAGGGACCTCCCTCTCGCGGCGGCAGAAGGGCGCGATACGCCCATATGAGCCGAAAGGGGAAGACTGCGCCTTTCCTCCTGCGGACCCATGACAGAACGGAGCCGTCTCCGCGGCTCTCCCAAAAGTTCCTGTCAGAGGATCAGCAAGTGGTCTTGCGCATCTTCCCGCCTCCCGTCTGTTTTATTGGGGATAGAATACCATGCAACCATGGATTTGTCAAGCGTCCCGGCCCCCCGTTTTTCGGAGGCCGGGACGCGTTTCGTTTATTTTGTGCCGAAGATACGGTCGCCGGCGTCGCCCAGGCCGGGGACGATATAGGCGTGGTCGTTGAGCTTCTCGTCCACGCCCGCCACGTAGATCTCCACGTCGGGGTGGTCCTTCTGGATGCACTCGATGCCCTCAGGGGCGGCCAGAATGTTCATCAGCTTGATGTGCTTGCAGCCGTAGCCCTTGATAAAGGTGATGGCGGCGGAGGCGGAGCCGCCGG
>CANSSJ010000067.1 GCA_947649625.1 uncultured Bacillota bacterium
GTCCGGTCGCGGACTTTACCGCCAGTGGGGAATTTCACCCCGCCCTGAAGACATCGTATCCAGTTGTCTGCCAGTATTATACGACAGTCCGGCGGAAAATGCAACCCCCAATTTCAGGCGCTGGGCAAATTGTGGACAATTTGAAAAACTTTAACTTACCCTCTATGCAAACGGTAAAAAATATATTAAAATAGGATTAAGAAAAAGAATGGGAGTGGTTCCATTGGAGAAGCCAAAGTATAAGCGGGTACTGTTAAAGATCAGCGGCGAGGCGCTGGCTGGAGACGCCTCCCGGGGGCTGGACTTCAACGTTATCGGTCAGGTGTGCGACGTGGTCAAGCGCTGCGTGGACCTGGGCGTCCAGGTGGGCGTGGTGGTCGGCGGCGGCAACTTCTGGCGGGGCGTAAAGGACGGCGGCGGCGCCATGGAGCGGGTACGGGCCGACCACATGGGGATGCTGGCTACCTGCATCAACGCCTTGGCTGTGGCCGATGTGCTGGAGCAGAAGGGGGCGGAGGTCCGGGTGCAGACCGCCATCGCCATGCAGGCCATGGCCGAGCCCTACATCCGCTCCAAGGCCATCCGCCACCTGGAGAAGGGCCGCGTGGTCATTTTCGGCTGCGGCACCGGCAACCCTTTCTTCTCTACCGACACCGCCGCCGTGCTCCGGGCCGCCGAGATCGACGCCGATGTCATCCTGCTGGCCAAGAACATCGACGGCGTCTACTCCGCCGACCCAAAGCTGGACCCCACTGCCAAGAAGTACGACGCCATCTCTTACGACGACGTGCTGGCTCAGCACCTGAAGGTGATGGACTCCACCGCCACCTCCCTGTCCATGGACAACAAGATCCCCGTCCTCCTCTTCGCGCTGAAGGACCCGGAGAACATCATCCGGGCAGTGATGGGAGAGACCATCGGTACCATTGTGGGATGAAAAATAAGAAAGGAAGTAATGACTATGAGCCCTGAGATCGCAAGCTATGACGAGAGAATGCAGAAGACCATCGAGGTGGTCAAGAGCAACTTTGCCGCCGTCCGGGCGGGCCGGGCCAACGCCGCTGTACTGGATCGGATCACGGTGGACTATTACGGCGCCCCCACGCCCCTGAATCAGGTGGCCAACATCGGCTCCCCTGATCCCCGTACCCTGACCATCCAGCCCTACGACATGAGTCTGCTGAAGGCCATTGAGAAAGCGATCCAGACCTCCGACCTGGGAATCAACCCCCAGAACGACGGCCGGGTCATCCGTCTGGCCTTTCCCCAACTCACCGAGGAGCGCCGTAAGGACCTGACCAAGCAGGTGCGCAAGTACGGCGAGGAGGGCAAGGTGGCCCTGCGCAATATCCGCCGGGACGCCATGGATGATATCAAAAAGAAGACCAAGAAATCCGAGCTCACAGAAGATGACCAGAAGAAGCTGGAGAAGGAGCTCCAGGACATGACCGACAAGCGGTGCAAGGACATCGACGACCTCACCGCCAAGAAGGAAAAGGAGCTTATGGCGGTGTAATACCGCACGATCGTAGGGCGTGACGACTCGGCGCGCCGCGTCGTTAAATCTGGTTTGACGGCGCGCCGGGGTCGTCGCGCCCTACAGACAATTAAGGAATTAGAAGGAGCGAGCTCTATGGCCCTCTTCTCGAAAAAAACCGAACCGGCACAGACAGAGGTGGACTTTTCCCGTCTGCCCCGGCACATCGCCATCATCATGGACGGCAACGGCCGGTGGGCAAAAAAACGCGGCCTGCCCAGGACGGCGGGCCACGCCGCAGGAGCAGAGACTTTCCGCACCATCGCCACCTACTGTAAGGATATCGGGATCAGCTACCTCACCGTCTATGCCTTCTCCACGGAGAACTGGAAGCGCCCGGCGGAGGAGGTGTCCTCCATCATGGGCCTTTTAAAAAAGTACCTGCTGGAGGCCATCGGGCAGATGGAGAGGGACCGGGTGAAGATGGAGTTTTTCGGTGATCTGTCCCCCCTGACCCCGGAACTGCGGGAGCTGTGTGAGCGTACCAGGGAGATTTCCCGGCATTACGAGGGCTGTCAGGTGAACATCTGCCTGAATTACGGGGGCCGGGACGAGCTGGTCCGGGCGGCTCAGGCCTATGCCCGGGACTGTCTGGACGGAAGGGCCGACCCCAACCACTTGAGCCAGGAGCAGTTTGGCGGCTACCTGTTCTCCAGGGGGGTTCCCGACCCGGATCTGGTGATCCGGCCCAGCGGGGAGCTGCGGCTGTCTAATTTCCTGCTGTGGCAGTCCGCCTATGCGGAGTTCTACTTCACCAGCGTGCTGTGGCCCGACTTCTCTAAGGAGGAGCTCCACCGGGCCATCGCGGCCTATCAGCGCCGGGAACGCCGGTTTGGAGGTGTGTGATTTGGCGACACGGATCATAGTGGGCCTGGCCTTGGGCCCGGCCTTCCTGGCGGCCCTGTTCTTCCTGCCGCCCCTGGGTCTGGCTGTGGTGGCGGCCTTTATCGCGGGAATGGCATCCTTCGAGCTGCTCCGGGCCACGAAAGTGGCCCGCCACAATGGGATGTATGTCTTTACTGCCCTGGCCGCCGTCCTCATTCCCATAGGTCACGCCTTCGGCTATGGAAGCTGGACCGCCCGGGCGGTGGCTATCCTGCTGATGGCGGCCCTGTTTATTCCCGCGCTGGGCTGTTACGGCACCCGGAGCGAGATTCGGTTTGAACATATCATCGTCTGCCTCTTTGGCGGGGTGGGTATTCCCCTGTTCCTGTCCGCCCTGGTCCAGCTCAAGCGCTTTGACAACGGGCAGTTTTACGTACTCCTGCCGGTGATCTGCGCCTTTACTACCGATATCGGAGCCTACTTCTTCGGGGTTTTTCTGGGGAAGCACCGGGGTATCACCCAGGTCAGCCCCAACAAGTCTCTGGAGGGCTATGCTGGCGGTATCGTCACCGGCTGTCTGTGTATGCTGCTCTACGGCTGGCTGGTGGAGCGCTTCGGCGGGATTGGAGTGAAGCTGCCAGTGATGGCTGTCTACGGCCTGCTGGGCAGCGCCATCACCGAGATCGGCGACCTGTCTTTCTCCCTCATCAAGCGGCAGTGCGGCGTGAAGGACTACGGCACCCTCCTCCCCGGCCACGGCGGTATGCTGGACCGCTTTGACTCCACAACCTTCGCTGCCCCCATGCTGCTGCTGCTGGTGGAGATTTTACCAGCTTTTTAAGGAGAATAAATATGAGCAGAAAAGTGACAATTTTAGGTTCCACCGGTTCCATCGGGCGGCAGTCATTGGACGTGATTGCCGCCTGCGGCATGGAGGCGGCGGCGCTGGCGGCCAACTCCAGCGTGGGGCTGATGGAGGAACAGGCCCGGCAGTTCAGACCGTCCATCGCCGCCCTGGCGGATGAAAAGGCCGCAGCCGACCTGCGGGTCCGGCTGGCGGACACCAACGTCCACGTCCTTGGCGGGCTGGAGGGTGTGCTGGAGGCGGCCACTTTCTCCGGAGCCGACACGGCCATCGCTGCTCTGGTGGGCATGGCGGGCCTGCGGCCCACCCTGGCCTCCATCCGGGAGGGTAAGCGGGTCTGTCTGGCCAACAAGGAGACCCTGGTGTGCGCCGGACCCTTGGTGTTGGAGGAGGCCCACGACTACGGGGCGAAGGTGTATCCTGTGGACTCAGAACACTCCGCCATCTTCCAGTGCCTGGAGGCCAACCGGGACAGGGGAGAGGTGAAGCGGCTGATCCTCACCTGCTCCGGCGGACCATTTTACGGAAAAAAACGCGAGGAATTGCAGCGAGTGACAAGGGAAGACGCCTTACAGCATCCCAACTGGTCCATGGGGGCCAAGATCACCGTGGATTCCGCCACCCTGATGAACAAGGGGCTGGAGGTTATCGAGGCCATGCACTTGTACAGGATGCCGGCGGAAAAAATTTCCGTGGTCATCCACCGGGAGAGTATAGTCCACTCCCTGGTGGAATACTGTGATAATGCCATGCTCGCCCAAATGGGCGCTCCGGACATGCGCCTGCCCATCCAGTACGCCCTCACCTACCCCAAGCGGGTGCCCGGCCCCTCCACGCCGCTGGACCTGTGGAACTGCGGGCCTCTCACCTTCGGCGCGCCGGATCTGGAGGCGTTTCCCTGCCTGGCCCTGGCCCTGGAGGCCGCCAAAACCGGCGGCACCGCAGGGGCCATCCTCAACGGCGCCAACGAGGCGGCGGTGGGCCAGTTCCTGGCGGGGAAGATCGGCTTCCTGGACATCCCCGCCAAGGTGGAAAAGGCCATGTCCCAGGTCAGGGCCGTCCAGGAACCCACCATGCAGGAGATCCTGGATGCCGACGCGGCGGCGCGGGAAACTGTTATGTAAACCTAATGGAGGCGTCTTTCCTATGCTCTATATTATTGTAGCAATTTTGATTTTTGGTATTCTGGTGGCCACCCATGAGCTGGGCCACTTCGCCGCCGCCAAGCTGTCGGGGGTGAAGGTGAACGAGTTTGCCGTGGGCATGGGACCGGCCCTGCTCAAGTGGGGGAAAGGGGAGACCCTTTACAGCCTGCGGGCCCTGCCCATTGGCGGCTTCTGTGCCTTGGAGGGGGACGACGAGGAATCCGCCGACCCCCGGTCCTTCGGCCGGGCGGCCTGGTGGAGGAAGGTGGTCATCCTGTGTGCCGGGGCCGCCATGAATTTCCTGACCGGCCTGATTATTATGGCGATCCTCTACGCCCCCGCCCAGGGCTTCCGGGCGGAGGTCTACGGCGGCCCGCTGGAGGGCTACGGCACCGAGGACTGCGGCCTGCTGGCCGGGGACCGGTTCCTGTCGGTGGACGGCCACAGGGTGCTGGTCTACGGCAACGCCCGTTTTTATCTGGACCGGGCGGGGGAATCTATCGACTTCGTGGTGGAGCGGAACGGGGAGCGGATAGAGCTGAAGAACGTCTATCTGCCCTATCAGGAGCGCACCGATGAAAACGGGAACTTTACCCGTCTGCGGGGACTGACCATGTCCGTCACAGCGGAACCCACCAGCTTCTTCGGCAAGCTGGGTTACGCCTGGAACACCTGTATCGACTTTGTACGGGTGGTGTGGATCAGCCTGGGCGACCTGGTTACCGGGGCGGTGGGCCTGCGGGATCTGTCCGGGCCGGTGGGCATTGTGAACATGATGGGCGAGGTGGGCAGCCAGTCTCCCACTCTGCTGGACGCCGCCTGGAATCTGGGCTATCTGTCGGCGCTGATCGCCGTCAATCTGGCGGTGATGAACCTGCTCCCCCTGCCCGCCCTGGACGGGGGCCGGGTGTTCTTCCTGGCGCTGAACGGGGTGGCCTACGGGCTGTTCCGGAAGAAGATCGACGCCAAATACGAGGGCTATGTCCACCTGGCCGGCCTGGCCGCACTCATGTGTCTGATGCTGGCCGTCACCCTCAGCGACGTGGGCAAGCTGTTCGGGAGGTAATTATGACAAAGCAGATCAACGTGGGAGGCGTCCTCATAGGCGGAGGCGCCCCCGTTACCATCCAGTCCATGACCAACACCCCCACTCAGGACGTGGAGGCCACCTTGGAGCAGATCAGAGAGCTGACCGCCGCCGGCTGTGAGATTGTCAGGGTGGCCGTCCCGGATATGGAGTCCGCCCGTGCTGTGGGGAAGATCAAGGAGCACAGCTCCATCCCTGTGGTGGTGGACATCCACTTCGACTACAAGCTGGCTCTGGAGGCCATCGCCGCCGGGGCGGACAAGGTGCGCATCAACCCGGGGAATATCGGGGGGGAGGACCGGGTGAAGGCGGTAGCGGACGCCTGCCGCTACCATAACATTCCCATCCGCATCGGGGTCAACGGCGGGTCACTAGAGAAGGATATTCTGGCCAAGTATGGGAAAATCTGCCCCGAGGCTATGGTGGAGTCCGCCTTTGGGCACATCAGACTGCTGAACAAATTCGACTTTGACGATATCTGCGTCTCCCTCAAGTCCTCCAGCGTGCCGGTTACCATGAAAGCGTATCAGCTCATGAGGCAGGAAAGCGGTTATCCTTTACATATCGGCGTCACCGAAGCGGGGACGGTGCGGATGGGTACCCTGAAATCCGCCGTGGGCATCGGCGGTCTGCTGGCCCTGGGAGTGGGGGACACCATGCGGGTATCCCTGTCCGCTGACCCGGTGGAGGAGGTTTACGCCGCCCGGGAGATTTTAAAGGCGGCGGGCGTCCGGAGGGAGGGCCCGGAGCTGGTGTCCTGCCCCACCTGCGGGCGGACAAAGATCGACCTCATCGCCCTGGCCAATGAGGTGGAGGAGCGGCTCAAAACCGTGGACAAGCCTATCACCGTGGCCGTCATGGGCTGCGCTGTCAACGGCCCCGGCGAGGCCCGTTCCGCCGACTGCGGCATCGCCGGGGGAATCGGTGAGGGATTGCTCTTCCAAAAAGGGGAGATCGTGAAGAAAGTCCCCCAGGACCGGCTGGTGGACGAGCTGTTCCAGCTCATTGAGGAGCTGTAGCATGGGACACAGCAAGGAATATTTTGCCCAAAAGCTGGGGGAGCAGTTCCCGGAGTTTCGGGAGGCCTATGAGGAGCACCTGGCGTATTACGAGGAGCTGCTGGGCCATATCTTCTTCGGCGGAGAGACGCTGCTGGGCGTTCTGGAGCCGCTGCTGAAAACCAGCCAGGAGAAAGAGAAAATCCGCCGGTATATCGACTTTGTGGAGGATATGTACGCCAACGGAGACGATGACGTGCAGAACATCGTGGAGGTCACTATCCTGGAGTGTCTGGGGGACGACGAGACGGTGCTGCGCAACGCCTTCACTTACTTCTCCGAGGAGCTTATGCTGGCCTCTCAGTCCATCGAGCGGGGTTGGGGCCGCCGGGAGATCAAAATCTGGCACAGAGGCGGCCGGCCCCAGTATGACTGGGAGTGGCCGAATACGAGTATGTAGGGGCGCATATTATGCGCCCGCCGGTTTAGATTACGGGCGGATGATATCCGCCTCTACACAGAGGAGAATCGAGATTAAATGTCCCAGAAGATACCATTTTTACAGATGTTCGCCGCTCTGCGCCAGTGGACCGAGCTGTCCACCGCCGTGGAGGGCTGGCTCATTGCCTCCGCCGCCATCGACAAGGCCAGCCGCAGCGCCAAAATCGCCGTGGAGGGGGCCGCCGGGGCGGGGGCCAACCTCATCGCCCAGGCGGAGGAGGCCCTGTGCCGGGCCTACGGCCTGAACAGCGTGAGGATTGAGGCGGCGGTCCCCGCCCCGGAGACGGACGGGGAGCGTTGTAGGGGCGCGCAGTGCGCGCCCGCGGGCGGCCAAAGGCCGCCCCTACAGGAGGACCCGGAAGAAAAGCCCGAGCTGGACGCTTTCGCCCGCACTGAAGCCCTTCGGAAGGCGGCCCTGAAAAGCACCGCCCGGCCTGCCGCCCCCGCCGCCAAGGGGGACAAAAAGCCCCGGGGCAAGGCCATCTTCGGCAAACCTGTCACCAAGGCCCCCACCCCCATCGGCGAACTGGAGCTGGACATGGGCATGGTGGTGGTGGAGGGGGACGTCTTCGCCATCGACAACCGGGAGCTGAAAAAGCGGGGGGCCTGGGTGGTGGCCTTTGACATGACCGACTACACCGGCTCCATCCGGGTGAACAAGTTTTTCCCTGGGGACGAGGGCAAGCCCCTGGTGGACGGCATCAAAAAGGGGATGCACATCAAGGTCCAGGGCCGCCTCAATATGGACCGCTTCTATGGTGACATGGTGCTGGAGCCGGTGGCCGTCACCGCGGCGGAGAAGAAGATGAAGGAGGATACCGCCCCCGAGAAGCGGGTGGAGCTCCATCTCCACACCACCATGTCCTCCATGGACGCTCTCACCAGTGTGGGACCCAAGCTGGGACCGGACAAGAACGTGGTCAAGCGGGCGGAGGCCTGGGGCCACCCGGCCATCGCCATCACTGACCACGGGGTGGCCCAGTCCTTCCCCGACGCCTGGCACTCGGCCAAGAAGATCAAGATTCTGTACGGGGTGGAGGCCTACTTCATCAACGACGTGGACGACCGGGTGGCCGTCCACGGGGAGACGGACGCCCCCTTCGACAGCGAGATTGTCTGCTTCGACATCGAGACCACCGGCCTGAACAAGAAGCACGAGGTCATCATCGAGATCGGCGCGGTGGTGCTGAAAAACGGGGAGATTACCGACACCTTCAACACCTTCGTCGCCCCGGGGCGCATCCTGTCCCCGGAGATCATCCGCCTCACCGGCATCACCGACGAGATGCTGGTGGGGGCCCCCTCCCAGGAGGAGGCGCTGCGGGCCTTCCTGGCCTTCGCCGGGGACCGGCCCCTGGCCGCACACAACGCCGACTTTGACATGGGCTTTATCGCCGCCGGCTGCCGGAAATATGGGATTCCATTTACGAATCCCTCGGTGGACAGCCTGATTCTGGCCCAGAACCTGCTGCCCGAGCTGGGCAAATATAAGCTGGACATCGTGGCGGAGCATCTCCATCTGCCCGCTTTCAACCACCACCGGGCCAGCGACGACGCGGCCACAGTGGCCTATATGCTGCCCCACTTTTTCCGGATGCTGGAGGAGTGCGACCTGCATAATCTGTCCGAGATCAACTCCTATATGACTACCCTCCGGGGGAAGGGGAAGGCCAAGCGCCAGCCTAAGCACCTGATTGTCCTGGCAAAGAACCAGACCGGTCTGCGCAACCTGTACAAGCTGGTGTCCCTGTCCCACCTGGAGCACTTCAAGCGATACCCCATCATGCCCAAGTCCCTCATCAACGCCAACCGGGAGGGCCTCATCATCGGCTCCGCCTGTGAGGCGGGGGAGCTGTTCCGGGCCCTGGCCGACGGCAAGGGCTGGGAGGAGCTGAAGCGCATTGCCTCCTGGTACGACTATCTGGAAATCCAGCCCATCTGCAACAACATGTTTATGCTCCGCAAGGGGATGGTGTGCTCCGAGGAGGAGCTGAGGGACTTCAACCGGGACATCGTCCGTCTGGGGGAGGAGCTGGGCAAGCCGGTGTGCGCCACCGGAGATGTCCACTTCCTGGACCCGGAGGATGAGATCTACCGGCACATCCTCCTGGCCTCCAAGGGCTTTGAGGACGCCGACGAGGACCTGCCCATCTACTTCAAAACCACCGACGAGATGCTCCGGGAGTTCGCCTACCTGGGGAAGGAGAAGGCCCACGAGGTGGTGGTGAAGAACACCAACCTGATCGCCAGCTGGTGCGACCCCATCGAGCCCCTGCCCAAGGGCCTCTTTGCCCCCAAGCTGGAGGACTCCGACGGGGAGCTGAAGCGGCTGGTGTGGGGCAAGGCCCACGAGCTCTACGGCGAAAACCCGCCCCAGATCGTGGTGGACCGCATCGAGGCGGAGCTGGGGGACATCATCCGCTGCAAGTACGACGTCATCTACATGTCCGCCCAGAAGCTGGTGCAGAACTCCCTGGAGCACGGCTACCTGGTGGGTTCCCGGGGGTCGGTGGGCTCCTCCCTGGTGGCCTTCATGTCGGGGATTACGGAAGTGAATTCCCTCCCCGCCCACTACCGCTGCCCCAAGTGCAAGCACTCCGACTTCGACTACGCACAGGACCCGGACCACCCCTACGGCTGCGGGGCCGACATGCCCGACGCGGTCTGTCCCGTGTGCGGCACTAAATACGCCAAGGACGGCTTCAATATCCCCTTTGAGACCTTCCTGGGCTTTGGCGGCGACAAGGTGCCCGATATCGACCTGAACTTCTCCGGGGAGTACCAGTCCAGCGCCCACAGATACACCTTCGAGCTCTTCGGCCAGACCCACGTCTTCCGGGCGGGGACCATCGGCACGGTGGCGGAGAAGACCGCCTTCGGCTATGTGAAGAAATACCTGGAGGAGAAAGGCAAGGTGGCCTCCAAGGCGGAGGAGAACCGCTTGGCTATTGGCTGTACCGGGGTGAAGCGCACCACCGGCCAGCACCCCGGCGGCATGGTGGTCATCCCCCAGGACAAGGAGATCT
>CANSSJ010000068.1 GCA_947649625.1 uncultured Bacillota bacterium
ATGCAAATAATTATTGTTAAGAAAGTGAGGACTGCACCATGCCTGAACTGAAGGGGAGCAAAACCGAACAGAACCTGTGGACCGCCTTTGCCGGCGAGAGCCAGGCCCGGAACAAATACACCTACTTCGCCTCCAAGGCCAGGAAAGAGGGCTTTGTCCAGATCGCCCAGCTCTTTGAGGAGACCGCCGCCAATGAGAAGGAGCACGCCAAGATCTGGTTCAAGCTGCTGGGGGGCATCGGCACCACCGCCGAGAACCTGGAGGCCGCCGCCCAGGGCGAGAACTTCGAGTGGACCGACATGTACGCCCAGATGGCCCGGGAGGCCCGGGAGGAGGGCTTCGCGGATATCGCCGCCCTGTTTGAGGGGGTGGCCGCCATCGAGAAGGAGCACGAGGAGCGCTACCGCAGGCTGCTGGCCAACGTGAAGGACGGCTTGGTCTTCTCCCGGGACGGCGACATGATCTGGCAGTGTTCCAACTGCGGCCATATCCATGTGGGCCCCAAGGCCCCCGAGGTCTGCCCCGTCTGCGCCCATCCCCAGGCCTATTTCCAGCTCAAGGCGGAGAACTATTAACCATATCAAACGCCAGCGGCGCCCCGTGCGGGCGCCGCTGTGTCCTTTCTTATTCAGTGGTTATATTTTGCTGGCTTTCTACAACTTCAACTATTTTTTCAAAGCAGATCTCCTGTATTTTCCGGTTTCCATCTCTGCGATTTGATAAAAACTCACTCGTTATCAAGTCCGCCAACTGATTCAATTCACGATCATCAACTGCTTTAGACACTTCGGCCATCCAAAAGATCAATTCTCCGCATTGTATTCTGCGTGTAAACCGGGCGTTATCTCCTGTCCTCGCACACCATGAGCTGATCAGGTGCCAATACTGTGTCGGGCGGGCTATACCGCATTGCCTCGCATATTTAATATAGCCTCCAGATTTCTGTCTATATCCCGCAGCAATGAGTCTGTCTGTAATAGGACACGGACCATTCTTATCTACAAAAAAACTCTGTACTTGTTGCTTATTCATTTTCCGTACACGCCCCATCAAAAACCAACAATAACTAGAGGCTCGTTTCCCCTAAGTCTCAGTCAATTCTATCAGATTCCCCTCCACCCGTCAACATACGGCCAGTGAGCTCACGGCAGCGGGGATCAACGCCATAAAATCAAAAGAGCAATTCCATCTCTCCGCTTTACAGCGGAGGTCCGCCAAGGTATAATAGGGAAAAAAGGAGGATGCTGCTATGCTGAAGGGAAAAACCGTCCTGCTGGGGGTCACCGGAGGGATCGCCGCCTACAAGGCGGCGGCGCTGGCCTCTGCCCTGGTGAAACAGCACGCCCATGTGGAGGTGGTCATGACCGCCCACGCCACGGAGTTTATCACCCCGCTCACCTTCGAGCAGTTGACGGGGAACCGGTGCATGGTGGACACCTTCGACCGGAATTTCAGCCATCAGGTGGAGCACATCGCCCTGGCCGACCGGACTGATCTGGTCATCATCGCCCCGGCCACCGCCAACGTGTGCGCCAAGCTGGCCCACGGTCTGGCCGACGACATGCTCACCACCACCGTCCTGGCCTGTACCTGTCCCAAGCTCATCGCCCCAGCCATGAATACCAAAATGTTTGAGAACCCCGTCACCCGGGACAATCTGGATATTTTGCGCAAATACGGCTGGGAGGTGATCGCCCCCGCCTCCGGCCGGCTGGCCTGCGGGGCGGTGGGGGCCGGCAAGCTGCCCGAGCCGGAACAGCTCCTTCAGCACGTGCTCCGGGCCATCGCCCTCCCCCACGACCTGGCCGGAAAACACGTTTTAGTCACCGCCGGCCCCACCCAGGAGGCCCTGGACCCGGTGCGCTATCTCACCAACCACTCCACCGGCAAAATGGGCTATGCCCTCGCCCGGATGGCTATGCTCCGGGGGGCCGAGGTGGTGCTGGTGTCCGGGCCCTGTTCCATCGCCCCGCCCCCCTTCTTGGAGGTGGTGAGTGTGGTCTCCGCCCGGGACATGTTTGAGGCGGTGGCCGCCCGCCAGGACTGGGCCGACTTCATCTTCAAGGCGGCCGCCGTGGCCGACTACACCCCGGCAGACTACGCGGACGACAAGCTGAAGAAGAAGGACGGCGACCTGTCCATCCCCCTGAAGCGCACCCAGGATATCCTCAAATATTTAGGGGAACACCGCCGCCCCGGCCAGGTGCTGTGCGGCTTCTCCATGGAGACCCGGGACATGGTGGAAAACAGCCGGGCCAAGCTGGAGAAGAAAAACCTGGATATGATCTGTGCCAACAACCTGAAGGTGGCGGGGGCGGGCTTCGGCACCGACACCAATGTGATGACCGTCATCACCCGGACGGGGGAGGAGGAACTGCCCCTCATGTCCAAGGAGGCGGCCGCCCTGCGCATCCTGGACGTCGCGGCGGCCATTGCCTGTGATATCTGACAAATTTCATTCCCGCCCGCGGCCGGAATCGGGAAATAGGGAAAAATTTGCGGGCGGGAATTGAAATTTTTACTTCATCGTGATAAACTGTCAAAGACCGGACTGGGAGGAAGTAAGCATGATCCAAACCTGGAGCGTAACGATCCCCGAGCTGACCGGGGACGAGACCCGCGGGGTCTACCTCTATCTGCCTCAGGACTACGACTGGGCGCCCGAGCGGCGTTACCCGGTGCTGTACATGTTCGACGGGCACAACGTCTTTTTCGACTCGGACGCCACCTATGGCAAGAGCTGGGGCCTGGGGGAGTACCTGGACGAGTTTCAGGTGCCCCTCATCGTGGCCGCGGTGGAGTGCAACCACCACCCGGACAACGGGCGGCTGTCGGAGTACTCCCCCTATACCTTCTACGAGCCCGACTTCGGCCATGTGACGGGCCGGGGGAAGGTCACCATGGACTGGTTTGTGAAAGCCTTCAAGCCCTCCATCGACCGGGAGTACCGCACCCTGCCCAGTCGCTCCCACACCTTTATCGCGGGTAGCTCCATGGGCGGGCTGATGAGCCTGTACGCCCTGCTGGAGTACAACAGCGTTTTCTCCCGGGCGGCGGCCCTGTCCCCCTCCCTGTGGGTGGCCCCCGACCGCCTGGCCCGGCTGGTGCGGGGGGCGGAGGTGCGGTCCGACACCGTGCTGTACATGGACTACGGCTCCCGGGAGCTGGGCAATCACGAGCTGATGCAGGGCCAGTTTGCCCGGATCGCGGGCCAGCTGCTCACCCGGGGGATCAGGCTCACCTGCCGCATCGTCCCCGGCGGCGACCACTGCGAGGCCAGCTGGGAGAAGCAGATCCCCTTCTTCATCAATACCCTCATGTATGAGCTGGAGCTATAGGAGGATTTTATGAAAACCGAGTATTTCAAGGAGTACAGCCCCGCGCTGGGGCGGGACATGGAGTTCATGGTCTACGGCCACGGCGGCCGGCCGGTGCTCTATATTCCCTGTCAGGACGGCCGGTTCCACGATTTCGGCGACTTCCACATGGCCGACACCCTCTCCCCCTGGATCGAGTCCGGGCAGATCATCGTCTTTTCGGTGGACACCATCGACAAGGAGACCTGGTCGGACAAGGGGGGCGACCCCTACTGGCGGGCGAGAAGGCATGAGCAGTGGATGGATTATCTTACCAGA
Organism: uncultured Bacillota bacterium; assembly: GCA_947649625.1. Lineage (GTDB taxonomy): Bacteria > Bacillota > Clostridia > Oscillospirales > Oscillospiraceae > Lawsonibacter. The sequence goes on from CANSSJ010000068.1 coordinate 3,636, forward strand.
GAAATGGCGCCCTTCATCCTGGACTGGACCAAGGCGGACGGCATCATCTCCTTCGGGTGCAGCCTGGGGGCCACCCACGCCGCCAACCTCTACCTGCGGCGGCCCGACCTGTTCAGCGGCTGCCTGGCCCTGAGCGGCATCTACACCGCTGACTACGGCTTCGGCGGCTATATGGATGAAATCGTATATCAGAACTCTCCGGTGCATTATATGGCCAATTTGCCGGAGGATCACCCCTATATCGACATATTTAACCGCCAGAGAGCCGCCATCTGCGTAGGGCTGGGCCCCTGGGAGATCCCCGACTCCACCCGGCAGCTGGCCGACATCTTCTACCGCAAGGGCATCCACACCTGGGTGGACTTCTGGGGCTATGACTGCGCCCACGACTGGCCCTGGTGGTACAAGCAGGCGGTCTACTTCTTCCCCTGGCTGCTGGGCGGCGAGCCCGGACAATAAAAGAGAGAGTGTGAGAAACCATGAAAAACGTTGTCTTCATTTCCCCAAACTTCCCCACCAACTACTGGCAGTTCTGCCGGGAACTGAGAAACAACGGGATGAACGTGCTGGGCATCGGGGACCAGCCCTACGACGAGCTGTCCGGAGAGCTGAAGGACAGCCTGAACGAGTACTACAAGGTGGACACCCTGGAGGACTACGACGCGGTGTACCGGGCGGTGGCCTTCTTCATCCACAAGTACGGCCGCGTCGACTGGCTGGAGAGCAACAACGAGTACTGGCTGGAGCGGGACGCCGCCCTGCGCACCGACTTCCACATCACCAGCGGTTTCCAGACCAGCGACATCCCCCGGATCAAGTACAAGTCCAAAATGAAGGAGTACTATCAGGCCGCAGGTATCCCCACCGCCCGCTACCATCTGGTGGACGACCTGAAGGGGTGCCGGGTCTTTATCAAGGAGGTAGGCTGGCCCGTGGTGGTCAAGCCGGACAACGGCGTGGGAGCCTCTGACACCCACAAGCTCTCCAATCTCCAGGAGCTCAAAGCCTTCCTGGAGACCAAAAATTCCGAGGTCGTGTACATTATGGAGGAGTTCATCCACGCCGAGGTCAACTCCTACGACGCCATCATCGACTCCCAGGGCAACCCCATCTTTGAGACGGGCAACGTCACCCCCATGTCCATCATGGACATTGTGAACGAGAACGACAACTCCATCTACTACATCGTGAAAGACCTGCCCGCCGACACCCGGAAGGCCGGCCGGGCCACCGTGAAATCCTTCGGCGTCAAGAGCCGGTTTGTCCACTTTGAGTTTTTCCGCCTCACCCGGGACCAGGAGGGGATGGGGAAAGCGGGCGACGTGGTGGCCCTGGAGGTCAACATGCGGCCCTGCGGCGGATTCAGCCCGGACATGATGAATTTTGCCAACTCCACCAATGTATACAAGATCTGGGCGGATATGATCGCCTTCGACAAGTCCACCGTGGAGGGCGGGCCCCACGCCTTCTGCGCCTTCGCCGGCCGCCGGGACGGCAAGCCCTTTGTCTATGACCACGAGGCCATTATGAAGAAGTACGGCCAGCAGATGAAGCTGGTGGACCGCATCCCCGACGTGCTCGCCGACGCCATGGGCAACCAGATGTATGTGGCCACCTTCCCCACCCAGAAGAAGCTGGACAAGTTCTACCACGACATCCTGCTGGAGGGCTGACGCGCCAGAGCAGTTAAAAGCGGCCCCGCCTGAATAAGGCGGGGCCGCTCCTTTCAACTGCGCCCGTGCCGGGGGTTTTGACCCACCATAACGGCCGCCTCGCTGAGGGCGGCCACCACGTCTGCCCGGGACTGCAGCTCATAGCTCTGCAGCTTGACCATCAGCCGTCCCTGCCGGGTCGCTACATAGTGGGGCTTCAGGTGGTTCAGGGTGTAGGCCACAACGTCCGACTTGCAGGCGTCGCAGGTGCAGCAGCCCGCCCCCTCCAGCACCACGTCCAGATTCTGCATGACAAAATCTTCCATCAGGTTTCTGTATTCCACGGCCATCTTGATTTCCTCCTAAATATTCTCTGTTTCACACAGTCTCTTTTTTCTATTATATTTCTTTTCCCTTTAAAATACAATCCTTATTTTTATTTTTCCGCTCTCCGCCGGTATCTCCGGTTTAAAAGGGGGCGGCTATAAAAAATATATATTTTGTGTAAAAATTTCATAAAGGGGCTGGGCATTTTCCCCTGTCTCCGGTATAATGGAGGCATCAAGCTGAGAGGAGCCGGACCATTGCGTCTGAACAAACAACTCAAAGAGAAGATACAGGAGTCCATGGCGTCGGTGCTCCCCATCACCGCCATCGTCTTTCTGCTGTCCATCACCATCGCCCCCCTGGACCCGGGCACGCTGGTGCTGTTCCTCTTCGGCGCCATTCTGCTGGTGGGCGGCATGGGTCTGTTCACCCTGGGGGTGGATATGTCCATGATCCCCATGGGGGAAGGGGTAGGCGTGACGGTGAGCAGAAGCAGCCGCCTGCTGATCCCCGTGGCGGTCTACTTTCTGCTGGGTGTGCTGACCACCATGGCCGAGCCCGACCTGACCGTGCTGGCCAATCAGGTGCCCGCCATCGACAACGCGGTGCTCATCCTCACGGTAGCGGTGGGAGTGGGGCTGTTCCTGGTGGCGGCTACCCTGCGCATCCAGCGGGGGGTCCCCCTGCGCCGGCTGCTGCTCATCTTCTACTTTATCGTCTTCGCCCTGGCCGCCGCCGCCCCGGGGAACTTCATCCCCGTCTCCTTCGACTCGGGCGGCGTCACCACCGGCCCCATTACCGTCCCCTTTATCATGTCTCTGGGCCTGGGCATCGCCTCCACCCGCAGCGACAAAAACTCCGCCAGCGACAGCTTCGGCCTGATCTCCCTGTGCTCCATCGGGCCCATCCTGTGCGTGCTGCTGCTGGGCATCATCTACAAGCCCCAGGAGGCCGCCTCCCACCTGAGCGTCATCCCCAATATCCCCAACACCGCCCGGGCCGCCCGGTACTTTATGGAGTCCTTCCCCGCCTACCTGGGGGAGGTGGCCAAGGCCCTTCTGCCCATCGCCGGGCTGTTCCTGATCTTTCAGCTCATCACCCGCCGGTTCAAGCGGGGACAGCTCATGCGCATCAGCACCGGCCTGCTGTATACATATGTGGGGCTGGTCCTCTTCCTGTGCGGGGTCAATGTGGGCTTTATGCCCGCCGGCCAGCTCATCGGCGCCACCATCGCCAAGGGCGCCTCCAAATGGCTGCTTATCCCTATCGGTATGCTCATCGGCTACTACATCGTCAAGGCGGAACCCGCCGTGGCCGTCCTCACCAAGCAGGTGGAGGAGATCTCCAACGGCTCCATCTCCCACAAAGCCATGGGACTGGCCCTGTCCATCGGCGTGTGCGTGTCGGTGGGCCTGGCCATGGTGCGGGTGCTCACCGGACTGAATATCTTCTGGCTGCTCATCCCCGGCTACGCCATCTCCCTGGGGCTCACCTTCGTGGTGCCCAGTATCTTTACCGGCATCGCCTTCGACTCGGGCGGCGTGGCCAGCGGACCCATGACGGCCACCTTCCTGCTCCCCTTCGCCCAGGGGGCCTGCCATGCCCTGGGGGGCAACATGATGACCGACGCCTTCGGCATCGTGGCCATGGTGGCCATGACTCCCCTGGTGACCATTCAGGTGATGGGCCTGTCCAGCATCATCCGCCACAAGCTGGCCCGCCGCCGCCTGCGCTCCCGGATGGAGCGGGTGGAGGATGTGGTCCTCTACTTTGACTGAGAGGAGAGACCGCCATGGAAACAATGAAAGTGATCCTCTCCATCGTGGAGCGGGGACAGGGAATCAATATGCGGCGCCTCTGCCACAAGCATCAGGTCCCCATCCATATCCAGTGCGCCGGCAAGGGCACCGCCACCTCCGAGATCATGGATATCCTGGGCCTGGGCTCCAGCGAGAAGGACGTGGTCATCAGCTTCGCCGCCGCCTCCGTCGCCAAAAAGCTCCTTCACGCTCTGGACAGCGAGCTCCGGGGCCGCACCGGGGCCGGGATCGTGGTCTGCATCCCTGTGTCCGGGCTCAACAGCCTGATCGCCAACCTGGCCGCCTACCGCGCCGAGAGTTTAAAGGAGAGAGAGGGGAACGATATGGAACGCACAGAAAACAGCCTGATCCTGGTGGTATGCGCCCAGGGCTGCACCGACGACGTGATGTCCACCGCCAAGGCCCACGGGGCCCGGGGAGGCACCGTCATCAAGGGCCGGCTCACCGGTCGGGAGGAACTGGAACAGGCCTATGAGGTGGAGCTGAAGGCCGAGCGGGAGGTGGTGGCTATCGTGGTCCCCACCAAGCTCCGCAACCCCATTATGGAGGCCATCAACGCCGAGCACGGCCTGCGCAGCGAGGCTCAGGCGGCACTGTGCTCCCTGCCCATTGAACAGATCGTCCGGTTGGGATAAATCTTCTGCAGAGGCGCATACCATGCGCCCGCGGGCGGCCAAAGGCCGCCCTGCATTTTTTCTGGGAGGAATTTACATGAATCGCCTACACCTTGAAAACGCCTGTGAGGAGCGGCATTTCCGGGACATGTCCCTCCTCCATGCCCTGGGCTGGCGGGCCGCCTACCGGGACAGCATCCCGGCAGACTATATGGCCCGGGAAATCACCGACGGCCGCTGGGTCCCGGTCTTCCGGCAGAACTGGCAAGAGGGCGTCTACCGCGGGCTCCTGCTCTATGACGGAGACCTCCCCCTCTGCTGCGCCACCTGCGGCCCCGCCCGGGTGGACCAGTCCGCCGGGGACACCATTTGCTCGTTCAGCTCCCCCGACCTGGCCGCCTGGGGAGAGCTGGTCTCCCTCTACGCCCACCCGGACTGCTGGGGGCAGGGGTATGGCTCCATCGTCATGGAGGAGGTCCTCCGCCGCCTGAGCGCCGCAGGATACCCCGGCTGTTTTCTCTACGTCCTCCAGGAGAATAACCGTGCCCGGCGCTTCTATGAAAAGCACGGCTTTGCCTGGGACAGCCGCAGCCTGGAGGTGGCACTTGGGGAAAACTCAGTACTGACCGACCTGCGCTATTGCAGAAAATTTTGAAAAAAGGACTGCCTGAGCTTGCTCAGACAGTCCTTTTTTCCATAAAGCGCGCCGCGGCTCCTACTCCGGCCGCCGGATCACTTCAAACTGGGCGTTTTTGTCGATGAAGTCGTCAAACATGACCCCCTGGGCCAGCACCTCCCGGAACGCCTTCTGCAATCCGTTGACATCGGCCCCATTCCGGTATATGGCCGCGGTGAAATTGTCATAATGCCGGTCGTCGCCGCAGGAGATCACCTTCGCGTCCTTCTCGTGCTCCGGCCTGACCTCCGTGATCCGGTTTTCCTCGCTGAACTGGGAGTCGAGGAAAAACGTCTTGCCCTCGAAGCCGGAGCCGTTCCAGCCGCAGACCAGGCTGAACACGTCGCACTCGCCCTGGTCCGCCATCTCCCGGTACCGGGCAGTCACCCTGTCGAAGACCTCCCCCAGACTGTCGGGGCAGTCCCCTTTCAGCTCGAAGTCGATGGTCAGATAGTCCTGAAACAGGTAGTAGTTGTCATCCATGGAGCCGGACAGTCCGATGATGACATTGTCGTTCAGCTTGAAAACCTTTCTGAAATTATGCAACACGCCGCCATTGTTCAGGTTCAGCTTCTGTTCGCCGCCCACAAGGACGAAGTCATTGCAGATCACAGCCTGCACTAAGCTCATTGCCCGTACCTCTCCTTCTTCATTAAAAATGGTACTGCCCGGTCTCCCCAGGCAGTACCGTTTTCGCGTCTCAAACAGACTGGGGCGCTTTTCCTCCGAAGGCCTCGATGGCCTGGGCGGTCTCCGCCCGCTTCTCCTCCAGGGCCTCCTTCAGGATAATGTCCTTCACCTTCATCAGCCGGATGGTGTTAGAGCGCTCATTCTCGTCCAGCTTCATGGTGATATACTTGATGTTGGCCTGCATCTCGGGGATCTTCACATACTCCAGGGCGTTGACACGGCGGCGGGTTTTTTCGATCTCCTCGGCCAGCAGCTGGGAGGTCTTCTCCACCTCGGCCAGACGGAGCATGTCGCTGAGCACCCGGGACAGGGCGTCCACCGCGTCGTCCAGCTCGC
>CANSSJ010000069.1 GCA_947649625.1 uncultured Bacillota bacterium
CTTCAAGGAATTGGTAAAAAAGGCCGACGTTCTGCTGGAAGGCTACAGGCCCGGCGTTATGAAACGTTTAGGCCTCTCTTACGAGGACCTTTCCGCCATTAACCCCGGGCTGATCTACCTGTCTATCACTTCCTTCGGTCAGGAAGGCCCTTACCGCAACAGACCTGCTCATGACTTTTCCTGCCAGGGCCTGGCCGGCGTGTTATATCGGCAGGTTCGCACCCACCAGCTGGAGCGGCCCCACGATGTTGCCATGGCAGATTTATCCGCTGCGACACTGGCGGCGCTGGCAATCTCCTCCGCTCTGTTCGCCCGTACCAGCACGGGGGTGGGCACCTATGTGGATATTTCCATGACAGACAGCCTGATATCCTGGATGTGTACTTACCTGGGTTCTGCGCTTAACGGCGGCAACCCCGAAGAAGGACGGCACATTGAGCCTGCTTTGGCCAGCTTTATCTGTTCAGATGGTAAGCTGCTGACCCTGAGCACCACCCATGAGGACAACTTCTGGCAGAGCGTATGCCGCGTGCTGGGCGTGGAAGGAATTGCACATCTGAATCATCAGGAACGGATTGCCGACGCTCTCCAGCTGAGGGCCAAGCTGGCAGAGGCCCTGCTGAAGCGGCCCCGGGACGAGTGGGGCAGGCTGTTTGATCAGAATGATATCCCCTGGTCTCCTGTTCATGACCTCCAAGATGTTCCCAACAATCCACAGATCATGCTGCGGGATATGTTTACCTGCCAGAATGGCCGCTGGTATGTGAATCAGCCTATCAAATTTCACAACTATGAGACCTGCATTACCCGCCCTTGTCCAAAGCTGGGCGAACATACCCAAGCAGTGCTGAAGCAGTTTCAGGCGTGAACATAGAAACCACACGCCTACATCAACCGCATTCCTCCAGATACGTGATTACTGTTATGAGCGCCCCCTCACCTCTCCGCCCTTTATTCATTTTGCTCATATAGCTGATTTCAAAATGTGAACATTTCCTGAAGAATAGAACGTATGCTTTGATATGTCAAGTCAAAGCATACGTTCCATGTTTTCATATTTTGATGATCCTTTTTTGAACTGAGACTGTGTTTGGACACTCTTGATGGTACTTGACTTGCCGGTGGGTGATTGATATAATAATTTCACAAAAATGACTTGTATAAGCAATAAAATCTGCCCTTTCAGGGAAATGGTAATGGACGTGATGTATATCGGGACTGTGACAATTAAAGATGTTGCAAAAAAAGCAAAGGTTTCGATTGCGACAGTTTCGCGCGTGATCAATGGCGCGGACACGGTAAACGAGGATCTGCGGGCAAAAGTCTTACAGGCGATTGATGAATTGGAATTTGTTCCAAATTCAGCGGCCCGCTCCATGAAGATCCGCAAGAATCATACGGTTGGAATCATTGTATCAGACATTTCCCTCCCCTTTTATGCTAATATCACAAAACAGATTGAACTTGAGTGCCGTACGAAAGGAGATATCGTCCTATTTGTCAATACAAATGACGACCCGGCGGCGGAGCGTCTGGGCATTGAGTTCATGATTCAAAAACAGGCCGACGTCATTGTGATCTTGTCCACAGGGGCAAACGAGGATTATATGTCCAGACTGCGCCAGCGGGGCACATCTATTATTTTTATTGATCGAAGGTCCAAAAACGGCGATTTTCCTTCTGTATATGTGGACAAACGGGCAGGTATGTATGATGCTGTCAGGTTTCTGTCGGAGCAGGGGCACCGAAAAATTGCTTTTATCAGCGGACCGGAGCACATAATTACTAACGTAGACCGGTTCCAGGGGATTCAAGATTATTTTCGGGATGCCGGCCTCAAAGATTCCGATACCCGGTGCTTTTATGGGGAATTTACAGCTGAATACGGCATTTCAGTCATAAAGAGCTTGTTCGGACCCGGATCGGCCTGGCAGCCGACCGCTGTCATTGCCGGCAACGCGATGATCGCCAGTGGAATCTTTCTCTACTGCAAGGAACATGATATTGCTATTCCTGACCGCCTGTCGCTGATTTCCTTTGAGGATTTTGCGCTGAGTCAATTGATTGAGCCGCGCCTGTCTTATGTTCAGGGGGAGTATGAGGAGGTCGGTAATAAGCTGATCAAAATGATCAATGCGGCGATGGACGGCATCTTGTCTGTGTCTGATTGTGTTATTCAGCCGCGTTTGATGATTTATGACTCTGTAAAAGCACTTGACGGATGCATTACAGGATAGTTGCGCTCCCCGCCGCAGACCAGGTTCCGGTTCTGACCCATTTTTTCAAAATCGGCCCTCAAAAACTGACCTCCCACAATTCCATGTGGGAGGTCAGCTTTGTTGTCATCACAACGCCTTCTTCAACTCGATACAAGCAAATGGCGAAACGAAATATTTACGCCGGACACTGCCGGCCGGTGTGGTCGATGGTGTATTCCCCCGTCAAAATGATCTGGGATATGGGCACGAAGGTATACCCCTCCTGGAGGAGGGTCTGGATGATGGTGGGCAGGGCCTCCGGCGTGTGGAGGGCGGCGTTGTGGAACAGGACAATGGACCCGGGCTGGACCTTGGAGGTCACCCGCTTTGTGATCTCCCCCGCCGACAGGTCCTTCCAGTCCAGGCTGTCCACATCCCACTGGATGGGCTCCATGCCGATGGAGCGCACGGCGTTGATGGATTTGTCGTCGTAGTCGCCGTAGGGCAGCCGGACCAGGGTGGGGCGCACCCCGGTGACCCCCTCGATCTTGTCATTGCAGGCGTTCAGGTCGGCCGTCACCTGGTCGGCGGACAGCTGGGGATAGTGGGCGTGGGTATTGGAGTGGTTCATCACCTCGTGGCCCGCGTCGTGGAGGGCCTTTACCGACTCCGGATATTTGTCCACCCACTCTCCCACCACAAAGAAGGTAGCCGTAACCTTGTACTGCCCCAGAATGTCGATGAGCTGCTGGGTGTCCTCGTTGCCCCAGGCGGCGTCAAAGCTGATGGCCACCAGCTTCTGGTCCCGCTGGACGCAGTAGATGGGAAGCTGCCTGGCGGAGGCCGAGGCCCCGATGGCCGCGGGATAGTTGACCACATAGAACATCACCGCCGCCAGGCACAGGCAGGCGCAGACCGACCACCACCGCCGCCCGATGAACCAGATCCTGATACTCTCCCGTTTCCTTTCCATGCCGCAGCACTCCCCTTCTCAAATGACCGTCCCCAGGGGCGGTGTTACTGAACTATATGAGCGGCTGTCCCAAAACATGAGCGGCCGGCGGGGGCAAAAAACCGCTTTTTCTTTACGCGCCCGCCCTTCTGTGGTACAATGGGGGCAACAAAAAAGGAGGGAACCGTCTATGGCACAAGCTCCGCTCCCCCGGTCCATCCATCTGGTCCCCCTGGACCGCATCGCCGGCTTCGACGTCCGGCCCGGCTTTTACGACAGCAACGGCGCCACCGCCATCCCCGGCGGCGTCAACTTCACCGTCCACTCCCATGGAGCCAGCTCCATCGAGCTGCTCCTCTTCCACCGGGAGGAGAACGAGCCTTTCGCCGTCCTCCCCTTCCCCCAGCACTACCGCATCGGCAACGTGTACTCCATGATCGTGTTCAAGCTGGACATCGAGGAGTTCGAGTACGCCTACCGGGTGGACGGCCCCTACGACCCCAAGAAGGGACTGATCTTCGACCGGACACGCTATCTGCTGGACCCCTACGCCAAGGCGGTCACCGGCCAGAGCCAGTGGGGCTCTAAAACCCCCTTTGGCCAGCACTACAAGGCCCGGGTGGTGAAGGACGACTTCGACTGGGGAGATATGGCCCAGCCCCTCATCCCCATGGAGGACCTGATCATCTATGAGCTCCACGTCCGGGGCTTTACCATGGACCCCTCCTCCGGGGCGGCCCATCCCGGCACCTTCGCCGGCCTGATGGAGAAGCTGGACTACCTGGAGGAGCTGGGGGTCAACGCCATCGAGCTGATGCCCATTTTTGAGTTCGATGAGATGCAGGACTACCGGGAGCACGACGGCAAGACCCTGTACAACTACTGGGGCTACTCCACCGTCAGCTTCTTCGCCCCCAACACCAGCTACACCGCCTCCACCGAGTACAACCGGGAGGGCAACGAGCTGAAGCGGCTGATTCAGGCCTGCAACCGGCGGGGCATCGAGGTCTATCTGGACGTGGTCTTCAACCACACCGCCGAGGGCAACGAGAAGGGCCCCTTCTTCTCCTTCAAGGGCTTTGACAACAACATCTACTACCTGCTCACCCCCGACGGGCAGTACTACAACTTCTCCGGCTGCGGCAACACCATGAACTGCAACCACCCCATCGTCCGCCAGATGATCCTGGACTGCCTGCGCTACTGGGTGACCACCTACCGGGTGGACGGCTTCCGCTTCGACCTGGCCTCCATCCTGGGCCGCAGCGAGGACGGCTCCCCCATGGGGGCCCCTCCCCTGCTCCAGGCCCTGGCCTTCGACCCCATCCTGGGCAATGTGAAGCTCATCGCCGAGGCCTGGGACGCCGGCGGGCTCTATCAGGTGGGCACCTTCCCCGCCTGGAACCGGTGGGCCGAGTGGAATGGGCGCTATCGGGACGACATCCGCCGCTACCTGAAAGGGGATGAGGGCTGCGCCCAGGGGGCCGCCCTGCGCATGGCCGGTTCGCCCGATCTGTACGCCAGGCAGGGACGAAACGACGCCTCGGTGAACTTTATCACCTGTCACGACGGCTTCCCCCTGTGGGACCTGTACTGCTACAACGACAAGCACAATCTGGCCAACGGCTGGAACAACACCGACGGGGCCAACGATAACAACAGCTGGAACTGCGGCGCCGAGGGGGAGACGGACGACCCGGCCGTCAATCAGCTGCGCCGGCGGATGTGCCGCAACGCCTTCGCCCTGCTTATGTGTTCCCGGGGCACCCCCATGTTTCTAGCCGGGGACGAGTTCTGCAACACCCAGTTCGGCAACAACAACGCCTACTGCCAGGACAATATCATCTCCTGGCTGGACTGGAGCCGGCTGGAGAAAAACCGGGATATGTTCGACTTTTTCCGGTTCATGATCGCCTTCCGCAAGGAACACCGGGTCCTCCGGACCGGGACGGGCGGCGGGGCCTGCGGCTTCCCCGACGTCAGCTTCCACGGCGTCACCCCCTGGCGGGACCGGCCCTTCGAGGGACACGACCGGTATGTGGGGGTCATGTTCTCCGGCTGGGAGCGGGACGCCGGGCCCCAGGTGGTCTACGTGGCCTCCAACGCCTGGTGGGAGGACCTGACCGTCACCCTGCCCCAGCTGCCCGCCTCCATGCAGTGGGTCAGGGCGGTGGACACCTGGCAGGCGGAGCAGGCCGAGGTCCCTGTCTCCGGGCTGCAGACCGCCATCCGGGGCCGGAGCGTGGCGGTCTTTGTGGCGAAGTAACCGGTAAAATCCCAAACGCCCGCGCCGGATGGCGCGGGTGTTTCTGTAAAAAACCTTCCGTCGGCGCAACCAACGAGATTTTTTGTCGGGTAGCATGGTATAGACGTCTATTTCATCAGGAGAGGAGGGCCCGGATATGGAGGACCACGAGATCGTGGCGCTGTACTGGGACCGGGACGAGAATAGCATCGCCCAGACCCAGCGGCGGTACGGAGGCTATCTGTACAAAATCGCCTTTCAAATTCTGGCCGACCGGCTGGACAGCGAGGAGAGCGTCAACGAGACCTACTGGCGGGCCTGGAACTCTATTCCGCCCCACCGGCCCGGGGTGCTGCGCACCTATCTTGGCAAAATCACCCGGCAGCTGTCCATCGACCGCCTCCGGAGCCGGGGCCGGGAGAAGCGGCGGGAATCGGAGTACGCCCTGTCTCTGTCCGAGCTGGAGGAGTGCGTCTCCGCCGGGGACACCACCCAGGAACAGGCAGACCTGCGTCTGCTGGTCCAGTCCATTGAAGTCTTTCTCTCCACTCTGCCCCCGGAGGCCCGTACAACCTTTGTGGGACGGTACTACTACCTGGACCCCATTCGGGACATCGCGGGCTATTATGGCATGAGCCAGTCCAAGGTGAAAAGCCTGCTGTACCGCACCCGGCAGGGTCTGAAAAAGCATCTGGAACAGGAGGGATTCTTATGAAACCGGAGCATATCAGCGACGCGCTGGGTCAGCTCAGCGACGAAGTGATCGAGGAAACGGACCAGGTCCGAGACCGGAAAAAAGCGCCCAGGCGGTATATCTGGGCCGCGGCGGCCTGCCTGTGCGTGGTGATCGCCGGAGCGGCAATCCTGCCCGGGGGCCTGCCCGGGGAGGGACAGAAGGCCCCCGACGGCCTGCCTATGCTGGAGATCAGCATGGACAGCGGCGGCATGGGCTTTGAGGGCCTAATCTACTACGACTTCTCCGAGATGGAAAACGGCAACCCCTGGCACGAGGGGATGGAGCTGACCACCCTGCCCGTCTTCCGCAACAATTCCTACAGCCCCGCCGGCATCCCCCACGGCCTGACACAGAAGGAGATGGAGGGGCAAATCCAGGCCGCAGCGCAGGCCCTGGGACTGGAGGTCACCGGCCTGTGGCAGGATGTGGAGAGAAATACCGGCAGCGACGTCCCCCCAGGCACCATTACCCGTGTCATAGGTTACACCGGCGGGGTGGAGATCGAGGCGGAGGCCGACGGCACCGTCACCGTCCATTTTGACACAAAGACCCAGGACGGCCTCCCCCTGCCGGAGGAGTACCGCTTTGAATACCATAACCTCAGCGATCAGGAGGCGGAGGAGGTACTGGATTACCTCATCGGCCAGTACGCCGCCCTGCTGAACTTCCAGCAGCCCCAGAAGGCTATCTTCCGGGACCGGAACATCTATGGGGATCTCGGCGTGGACTACCGGGTGTACGACGCCGCCGGGGACGACGTGGAGGATATTTTGAATTATTCCTTCCGTCAGGCGGACTTTGCCCCCAACGACGAAGGGCAGCTAATGCTCATCCGCCTGTATGATGAGCTGGCCTGCACGGAAAAGCTGGGGGACTACCCCCTCATCTCACTGGAGGAGGCCCGCCAGGCCCTGCTGGAGGGGCAGTATATCACCACCGTCCCCTACGACTTTCCCGGGGAGGACAAGGTGTACGGCGGGGAGCTGGTCTACCGGGGAAGCAGGACGGAGCAGGTGTTTATCCCCTATTACCGCTTCTACGCGGATGTCTCCGAAGAGTTCCCCAACTGGGAGGACAGCGGCCTGAAAGATTACGGCGCCTACTACGTCCCGGCGGTGGAGCACCAATATCTCAAGCCCGGCTGGCAATGGGACGGCTCCTTCAACTAGACAGGCCTCCCGTTTTCCACGACAAAAGGCTTCCCCTTTTAGGGGAAGCCTTTTCCTCTGTTCCTCCACTTACCGGACGACGTTGTGCAGGGGCTCTCCCGCCACATAGCGGCGCAGATTGTCCAGCGCCATCTCCACGCACTTCCGGTGGGTGATCTCCAGCCGCATCCCTCCGGCCACGTGGGGGGTGATCAGCAGGCGGGGCACATCCCACAGGGGGCTGTCCCCGGGCAGGGGCTCCGGGTCGGTGACATCCAGGGCCGCCCCCCACAGCTTTCCCGCCTTCATAGCCTCTGCCAGGGCATCCTGGTCCAGGACCGATCCCCGGCCGGCGCTGAGCAGAATGGCGTCGTCCTTCATCAGGGCGATGCGCGCTTCGTTCATCAGGCGGACCGTCTGGGGGGAGTGGGGGAGGACCAGGGCCACTACGTCGGCCCGGGGCAGGAGGGCGTCCAGCTCCTCCATGGCGCGCACCTCGTCAAAGCCCGCCACCGGGCCGTTGACCGTCCGCTTCAGGCCGACGGTCTCGGCCCCCAGACCCTGGCACAGTTTGGCGAAGTCGCTCCCCACGTGGCCCGCCCCGACCACCAGGACCGTGCCACCCAAAATGGTCTTCATGGGACCCTCGTCCTTCCAGACGTGGGCGCGCTGGCTGTCCATGTACAGGGGCAGGCGGCGGCAGAGGGCCAGCAGTGAGGTGAGCATATGCTCGGCCACGCTGCGGCTGTTGGAGCCGGCGGAAGACGTAAACCTTACTTGCGGAGACAGTATACCATCATATTCCTCGGTGCCCGCCCACATGGTCTGGAACCACCTCAAACTGGCGGCCTGTCTCAGCATTTCCGGCCGGGGCCAGCCGAAAATGACGGTGGCAGCGGCGATCTGCTCGGGTGTGACAGTACTGCTCCGCGCGTAAACGTGGGCGGCGTCAGGGGCGACGATCTCAAATTCCTCCCGTTCCCCCTCGTGCAGAGGGAGGAGATTCAAAATATATTCCGGCATGGCGGCGCTCCTTTCCAATTTTGGGCGGCCTTTGGCCGCCCCTACATTATATAGGACCCTGTTCTCCGTGGCAAGTCCCATTCTTCGCCTTTACTCTCCCGCCCGACTGTGTTAAAATAGGGAAAACAGGTCGAGAGGAGGTCTCCCCCATGGACGTTACCCGCGATACCCCCCTTACCAGCTTCCCCGGCGTGGGGGAGGCCCGGGCCAAAAAGCTGGAAAAACTGGGCCTGCTCACCGCCGGGGACCTGCTCGCCTGGTATCCCCGGGACTACGAGGACCGCAGACAGGTCTACTCCATCCGGGACGCTCCCCTGGAGGGCCGGGTGTGCATCTCCGCCATGGCGGCGGAACACCCCCGGCTGTCCCGCATCCGAAAGGGATTGGAGCTGGTACAGGTGAAGGTGGTGGATCACACCGGAGCCCTTCACCTCACCTTTTTCAACCAGGGCTATCTCGAACGGGCCATCCGGGCCGGGGAGGAGTACATTTTCTACGGCGCGGTGGAGCTCCAGGGGTGGCGGCGGACGATGGTCAACCCAATTTTTGAACGAGTTGACAGGCAGTCCTTTACCGGTCGCATCATGCCTGTTTACCGGTTGACGGCGGGGATCTCCAACCACATGCTGGCCTCCCTCATCCGGCAGGCCCTGCCCTGCTCCGAAAATCTGCCTGAGACTCTGCCCCAGCATATCCGGCAGGAGCACAGCCTGGCGGCGGCGGAGTTTTCCGTCAAAAACATTCATTTTCCTGAGGACGAGAAGGCCCTGGAGCTGGCCCGGCGGCGGCTGGCCTTTGAGGAGCTGTTCTATCTGGCAGCGGGCCTCCACTTTTTGAAGAGCCGCCGGAACCAGGAGGGGCCGGGGATCGCCGTCCCGCCCCGGCCCAGGGGGGACTTTCTCTCCCTCCTCCCCTTCTTCCCCACCGGGGCCCAGAGCCGGGTGATGGACGAGGTAACCGCAGACATGGCGTCGGGCCGTCCCATGAACCGGCTGGTCCAGGGGGACGTGGGCTCGGGCAAGACCGCCGTGGCCGCTTACGCCGGCTGGCTGTGCGCTGGGGGCAGCTGTCAGACCGCACTCATGGCCCCCACCGAGGTGCTGGCCGAACAGCATTACAGGTCTTTGTCCGCTCTGCTCTCCCCCGCTGGGGTGCGGGTGGGACTGCTCACCGGCTCCATGACCCCGGCGGAGAAGAAAAGGACCCGGTCCGCCCTGGAGGCGGGGGAGATCGACTTTGTGGTGGGCACCCACGCCCTCATCTCCGAGGGGGTGGCCTTCCGCAGGCTGGCCCTCATCGTGGCCGACGAGCAGCACCGGTTCGGGGTGGCCCAGCGGGCCGCCCTGGCCGCCAAGAGCGGAGAGGGGACCGCCCCCCATGTGCTGGTCATGTCGGCCACCCCCATCCCCCGGACCCTGGCCCTCAT
>CANSSJ010000070.1 GCA_947649625.1 uncultured Bacillota bacterium
TCAGGGCGGAGGCGATGTCGAAGTGGGCGTCCCCCTCCCGGTCGTAGCGCATGGCGGACTTCTGGGCGGCAGTCCGGGCGTCCTCCAGAGTGACAAGGAGTTTCCCCTGCTCCCGCCTGGCAGCAGTGAGCAAAAGCTCAATGGCGTTCATGGCCTTGCGCACGTCTCCCCCGCAGGCGGAGGCAATATGTTCCCGAACGCCGTCCTCACACTGGACCTCCGCCCCCAGGCGCTGTGACATGATGGCGATGCCCCGGTCGATGGCGGGGAGCACGTCCGCGGCGGTGATCTGCTTGAACTCGAACACGCTGGCCCGGGACAGCACCGCCCCGAAGACGGCAAAGAAGGGGTTCTCCGTGGTGGAGGCGATGAGGGTGATCCGGCCGTCCTCCATGAACTCCAGCAGGGACTGCTGCTGCTTCTTGTTAAAATACTGAATCTCGTCCAGGTAGAGCAGTACTCCCTCCGGGGCCAGCAGGGTGCCGATGTCCGCCATGATGTCCTTGATGTCGGAGATGGAGGCGGTGGTGGCGTTGAGCCGGTGGAGGGGCCGGTTGGTCCGCTGGGCGATGATGTTGGCCACAGTGGTCTTGCCCGTCCCCGAGGGGCCGTAGAAAATCAGATTGGGGACGTTCCCTCCCTCCACGATCCGGCGGAGCAGGCCGTCTTTGCCCAATATATGCCCCTGGCCCACCACCTCGTCCAGGCTGGTGGGCCGTATCTCGTCCGCCAGGGGGCGGTATGCCATACTCTCTCACACCTTTCCGATTGATTCCCGCTCCAGCGCCCCGCCGCAGCCTTTCAGCGCTTTCCGCCGCCGCCGCCAGTCGGGCATGAGGCCGTCCATCCGGGCATAAAAGCCCGGCCCGTGGTCGTGGTGGAGGAAGTGGACCAGCTCGTGGAGGGCCACGTAGTCCCGCAGTTCCTCCGGGCAGCGGGCCAGGGCGGTGTTCAGAGTGATGTACCCCTGAGCCCAGTGGCAGTTGCCCCACTGGCTTTTCAGCTTCCGCAGCTTCAACGCCGGAAAGGCCACCCCCAGCGGCTCCACCAGGGGGTACACCCGCTCCAGGGCCTCCCGCAGCAGCCGGGCGCATTCCTCCCGGGACACCGGGGGCAGGGGCTCCGTCTGCCGCTCAGCCCGGCGGGCGGCGGCGTCCAGAATCCAGCCGCTCTTCTCCTGGACAAAGTCGTCCGCCTGCCTCACAGGACAGCGCAGGGGCAGGGAGACCATAATCTCCCCCCCTGCCCCCACCCGCAGGTTTAGGTTCTTTACCCGCTTCCGGGTCAGGGTATAGGTCAGCGGCCCCCGGGGGGTGTCTACAATCCGGAGCTGGGGCACGTCCGCCTTTACCATTTGTTCTCCACTTCCTCGGCAAAGCCCAGGAAGTCCTTGACAAAAATTTCGGTGCCGTCGTCCAGGATGGCCAGCCCGGTGAACTTGCCGAAGATCTGGTGCTGGTCCGACTTGACGATCCCCGCCGCGCTGGCGCAGGCGGAGCGGTCCAGGATGGGGTCGAAGCGCATCTCGAAGCGGCCGTCGTCGCTGGTGAACTCCCACTGGTCCATATACCGGCGGCGGCGTCTCCGGCCGGGAATTTTGAAGCGCACCTTGGACAGCTTGTGGGCTTTGCCGTTATAGAACAGCATATTCTCGGTGGCGGCGGAGGTGTCCCCGAAGCCATAGCCCAGGTTGAAACCGAAGGGCACCCCCTCCGCCAGTCCGGAGGCGGAGGCCCAGTACCAGGTGTTGTGGTAGGTCCACACCCCCCGGCCCCAGTCCAGCACGGCGAAGGAGTCGGCGGGGTCCAGCATATACTCGTCCTCCCCCACCGTCACCTTGCCCTTGGCCCGCAGGCAGTTGATCTTCTGGTTGAAATAGAAGTGTCCCGGCTTGTCGAAGGGGGTGCAGATGACCATAGACTCCTCCGGCTCGTCGGTGAGCTCGATATAGGCGTCCAGGGCCTCCCGGCCCCGGAAGTTCTCCATGTGGGCGTAGAGCAGGCGGCGGTCCTCCTCCCGGCGGAAGAGCAGGGAGTACCCCTTTCTCCCGGAGGCGCTGTCCCCCTCCAGGGTGCTGGAGGGCATCCCGGTGCTCCCCATGGGCATCAGCCGCATGGGGCTTTTGGTGATCTGGGTGTTCTCCCAGAAATCCAGAAAGGAGATGGAATCCAGCCCCATATAGCCGTTGTCCGCAATGGTAAGGGCCAGGCCGAACTGGCCGTTCATCACCAGGTAGTAGTCCCACTCCTTGATCCGCAGCCCGGAGGCCTTGATCTGGTTCCGGTCGTAGATGGGCAGCAGCTTTTTGGCATACCCCGCCTCCCGCAGATTTCCCTGCTCGTCCAGCAACGGCCCCGCCGCCGTGATCTCGTGCTGTTCCATGGGCCAGCCCCCTTTCGTACCCGCTTATTATACTGTATAATTCATCTTCCTGCAATCGTTTTCTTCCGGGATGGGCCGTCCGACTTTAAAATTTCCCCCAAGCCCTATGCGGCCAGCATATTGGAACTGGTATTTTTTTGTGATATATATTATATTAACGTTCATCGTAGAGCGCAAAATTTTACAAGGAGGAAAAACACCATGAAACTGAAAAAAGCGCTTTCCCTTTCTCTGGCACTAGTCCTTTCCCTGGCAATGGCCGTCCCGGCCTTCGCGGCCCCCCTGAGCGTACCAACTCCCTATACCGGACTCCAAGTAACGCTGTCCGATGTGACGGCGGAGGGCACCGCCACTGTACACGGCAGCTGGAGCGGCACGGTGGACCTCAAGATCTACACCGTTCCGGTGGGAAGTTCCATAACGATCGACAGTTATTGCGATAAGAGCATCTCGAAATGTGTACAGGGTGCGGACGGCGTCTATACCAGCGGAGACACTGTATATAGAGGCTATTCCGGTGATAATGCAACGATCGTATGGGATGAGACGTATGCCAACGCTGTCTGGTGGGTATCCGTCTGGCAAATAGACAGCGACGGCTTCCTGGTAAAGGTGGACAGCGGTTCCACCCCCACCCAGCCCGAGAAACCCGCTGAGCCCGAAAAGCCTGTTGAGCCCGCAAAGCCTGCCGGGGTCAAGACCGCCAACCCCACCAACGACAAGCTGATGGTGAACGGCGCGGAGAAGGCCCCTACCGTGTACAAGATCGGTGGAAGCAACTACTTCAAGATCCGCGACGTGGCCGCCGTCCTCAACGGCACCGAAAAGCAGTTTGCCGTGGGCTACAGCGGCGGCAAGGTGACGGTCACCTCCGGCCAGCCCTACGAAGCCACCGGTAAGGAGCTGGCCGGGCCCCCCTCCGGCGCCAAAGACGCCGCCCCCTCCAACGACTCCATTGTGATCGACGGAACAGAGGCCAGTCTGACCGTCTACAAGATCGGCGGCAGCAACTACTTCAAGCTCCGCGACCTGGGCGAAGCCCTGGATTTCCATGTAGGCTACTCGGGCGGAAAGGTGACCATTGAGACCGACAAGCCCTACAGCAAATAAACCCACCGCTCCCGGCCGAAAGGCCGGGATTTTTTATGGACAGGCAAAGGCCCTCCCCTCCCCGCATATAGTTTCAGAGACTGCTTGAGAAATGGGGTGGGCGCATGGGGAAAATCATGGGCAAGGCCCAGTATCGGGATATTCTGCTGGGCGCAGGGCTGCTGTGGGCCACCCTGGCCCTGGTGCTGTGGCCCGATCAGGCCATGTCGGCCATGCGGGACGGAATCAAACTGTGCGGCAACGTGATCCTGCCCTCCCTCTTCCCCTTTTTCGTCCTGTCCTCCCTGGTGGTGGAGCTGGGCATGTCCCGATACCTGGGCAGGCTGCTGGAGCCGGTGATGGCCCCCCTGTTCCGGGTCAACGGAAACTGCGCCGCCGCCCTGGCCCTGGGCTTTGTGGGGGGCTACCCCGTGGGGGCCCGCACGGCCATCCAGATTTACGAGAACGGCCAGTGCTCCCGCACCGAGGCGGAGCGGATGCTGGCCTTCTGCAACAACAGCGGCCCCGCCTTTATCCTGGGGGTGGTGGGGGCCGGAGTGTTCGGCAGCGGGGCGGCCGGGCTGCTCCTCTATCTGGCCCACCTGCTGGCCTCCCTGCTGGTAGGGGTGCTGTTCCGCTTCTACCGGCCCGGAGAGGGTCCCCGGGTCGGCCGCCGCCGGGGTCCGGAGTTTCAGGCCGCCAGCTTCTCAAAGGCCTTTACCAAATCTGTCATCGGAGCCTTTCAGTCCACCCTGAATATCTGCGCCTTCATCCTGTTTTTCACTGTGTTCCTGCGTATCCTGGCCCACGCGGGCATTTTAAAGCTGCTGGGCGGCCTCCTCTCCGCCCTGCTGTCCCCTCTGGGGATGGACCAGACCTGGGCGGAGCGGCTGCTCACCGGGCTGGTGGAGGTGTCCTCCGGGGTGTCCTCTCTCACCGACGGCACCCTGTCCGGGCGGCTGTCCATGGCCGCCTTCATGCTGGGCTGGGCCGGGGTGTCCGTCCACTGCCAGGTGCTGGCGTTTTTAGGGGACAGCGGACTGTCGGTGCGCACCTACCTTGTAGGAAAACTGCTCCACGGTTCCCTGTCCGCCCTCCTGGCCAACCTGATCTTCCGCATGGTCCCTCTCAGCAGCCCGGCCTCCTTCTATCTGGCGGAGCAGACCGAGGCCATCGCCCAGCTGGACTTTCAAAGAGCCCTCACCCTCTCGGCTGCTTCCGCCTGGGGCATATGGCTGGTCTTTCTCACCCTCACCGCTCTGGTGGTACAAAAAAACAGTGGAAAAAGGCGGCGGAGTGTAGTATAATAGCTCTCAACCGTGACAGATAAAAGGAGTGAGCTGCCATCAACCTGTTTCAAACCTCCATCGAGCCCCGCTGCGCCTACTGCGCGAAGGGCCGTGAACTGGCGCCCGGACAGGTGGTCTGCCCCAAAAAGGGGGTCATGTCCGCCGGCTCCCACTGCACCGCCTTCCGCTACGACCCCCTGAAGCGGGTGCCGCCCCGCCCGGCCAAGTTGACTTTGGCCGGCGGTTCCGATGAGGACTTCCGGCTGTAATCCCACAAAAGAAAACCATCTGTAAGGGAATATCCCTTTACAGATGGTTTTTGTCGTTTTTAGAATATTTCCCGATAATCCTCCCCGCTGCGACCACATCTTCCACCAGTCGCCGCCTCCTTTGCCGAAGCACGTCGCAGGGCCGGTTTTTCTGCGATATCTTTTCCTTCCCCAAATCGCATACACACTATATAATGTGCCTATCAATCAATTTTATGAGAAGGAGGCACTATATCATGGAGATCAGGATCGCCGACCGGCAGTGCCGGGATCAGGGAGGAAATCCCCGCAGTTTCCAGTATTTTCTTACCATTGACCAGGAGGAGACCCCCAGTTTCTTTTGCGAGAACTACGGCGTCCGGGTGGCGGAGGAGGGGGGCGGCGAGGCCACTGTTGCCGCCATTACCACCAGCGCCGCCCGCATCGACGAGCTGCTGACCCTCCTGGTGGACAACCGGGTCGGCCCCGCCGGATTGGCCGACGTGGTGGCCGATTGGCTGTAAGGTAATTTAGCCTTACACAGGGCGCACGCCGATTACTTTCCGCCGCCCAGCTTTCCCATCAGCACCACCAGCAGGGCGATGATGCCCAGCACCACAAAGATGCCCAGCATCCCCTGTCCCAGCATCTCCAGCGCGTGAATCAGGTTTTCAGACATAGCTCGTTCCCTCCTGTCAGCCTAAGTTGGCAAAGTATTGCAGCACTACGCCGCCGGCCACCACCGAGGCGATCTGTCCGGACACATTGGCGGCAATGGCATGCATCAGCAGATGGTTCTGGGAGTCGGCCTCCTGGCCCAGCTTCTCGATGACCCGGGAGGACATGGGGAAAGCGGAGATGCCCGCCGCTCCCACCATGGGATTGATCTTATTGTTCGGGGTGAAGATATTCAGCACCTTGACGAAGAGGACGCCCACCACCGAATCCAGGATGAAGGCCACCAGACCCAGGCCCATAATCATCAGGGTCTGCCACTGGACGAACTGGTCCGCTTTCATGGAGAAGGAAATGGTGATGCCAAGCAGCAGGGTGATCAGGTTGGCAAGGTCGTTCTGGGCGGTGTTGGACAGGGTGGACAGCACACCGCACTCCCGGATCAGATTACCAAACATGAGGAAGCCCACCAGCGCCACCGAGGCGGGGGCCACCAGCCCGGCAATCACCGTGACCACGATGGGGAAAAAGATCCGCATCCGGCGGGTGACCCCCTGGGGCTTATAGGGCATCTTCATGGCCCGGTCCTGCTTGGTGGTCACCAGCTTGATGGCGAAGGGCTGGATGATGGGCACCATCGCCATATAGGAGTAGGCCGCCACGGCGATGGCACCCCTGTAATCTGAATGCAGCACCTGAGAAACCATGATGGAAGTGGGGCCGTCCGCCGCGCCGATGATGCCGATGGAGGCGGCGTCCTTCAGGTCAAAGCCGCACAGGACGGCGATGATGATGGTGAGGAAGATGCCCGCCTGGGCCGCCGCGCCACACAGGAACAGCTTGGGGTTGGCCAGCAGGGGGCCGAAGTCGATCATGGCCCCGATGCCGATGAAGAGCAGCAGGGGCATGGCTTCGCTGGCCTCGATGCCCACCTCGAAGAGCCACTGGATGATGCCGTGGGTCTCCCCCACCCCGGCGCTGAACTGGTCGATCACCCCGGACAGGGGCAGATTCACCAGGATCGCTCCAAATCCCATTGGCATAAGCAGGGCAGGCTCGAAGCCCTTCTCAATTGCCAGCCAGATGAGCAGGCCGCCGATGACATACATCACCAGCTGCTGCCAGGTGATGGACAGCAGCCCCTGCCAGAGGAATGAAAAATCCATATTTCCGCACTCCTTTTCTCTTTATCCTTTCCAATTTTGGGTTATCTATCAAAAAAGACCTGCGCTCCGATGATCGGAACGCAGGTCTGGTCATTTCAGGCACAGCCAGAGCGGGCTCAGGGCCCGCACATGCTTGTTGACTGGTGCCGCGCGCCGGGAGAGGCGCGCCGACTACTCCCCTTTGTTGTATGGGGCATGTTACCACAGGTCCCAAGGTTTGTCAAGAGCTTTCCAGCACAAATTTTCCAGCCCTACCGGCCATCCATCTCCAGAATCCCCTCGACGGCCCCCGTCTCGCAGTTGTACCAGAAATATCCGGTGTGGACCTCCCCCGCGCCGTCCTCGAAGGAGTAGCAGATTAGCATGGAGGCGCTGTCCTTCCCCCACTGCAAAAACTGGTACTCGATCTCCGGCCAGCCGGTGGGGTTGCTGTAACCATATTTGCGCAACTCTGTCGCCTCCACCCCCATAGAGAGGTAGGCGTTCAGGTTGCTCTCGGAATTGTGGTCCAGCCAACTGAGGCAGAGACGGCTCTCTCCACCGTCATCCAACGCCAGGACGTATTTCCTGCTGTCGGGGGACCACCAGAGGCCCTGATAGGTACAGTCCCCGTAGATGACCCGCCACTGCAAGCCATCTTCCTGTTCCGTAATGACGGAAATCTCGTCCTCAAAAGAGAATGAACTGCCGTTCAGCCTCTTGCTGTACACCGTGGCACGGCTCTCTCCGCCAGGGGAAACAACCTCGTCCAGGATGAACAGCCGCCCGCTCCGCCACAGCAGGACACCGCCGATCAGGGCGGCGGCGACGAGGACCAGGGCGGCGATGAGCAGATACTTTTTCCGAATCCCCCTGACCTTGCGGGCCACCTCGCTCCGGGAGTAGCGGATGATCTGCTTCGCGCTCTCCTCCGGCTCCTCCGGCTGTTCTGCCCGTGCCCCCTGGATCAGCTCCACAATGGAGACCCCTAGGCTCTCCGCCAGCGGCTCCAGCAGGGCGATATCGGGGGCACAGATACCACGCTCCCACTTGGATACCGCCCGGTCGGTGATGTGCAGCAGGTCGGCCAACTGCTTCTGGGTCATCTCTTTTTCTTTTCGCAGCTCCTTGATGAAGCCGCCGGTCTTTACATTGTCCATGGATTTTCGCACCTCCTGCCTGAGAGCATACCGCACCCCAGGCAGAAAGTCACCAAACCATAGGTTGAGTCGGCGGTCAACTCTGGCTCCGGTCCTTCTGGGGCACCATAATCCGCAGGTGGGAGCCCTCGCCGCACTTGCCCTTCTCGTCGTGGACCTCGATGTCAAACCACATCTTCCGCCGCTCAATAGCGCGCAGAGTGGCGGTTGCGGTCACCTTCATGCCCACGGGGGTGGGGGCCAGGTGGCGGACGTGGGCCTCGGCACCCACAGTAGTCATCCCCTCGTCCAGGTACTCCTGGGCCAGCTCCAAGGCACAGGCCTCCATTAGAGCCAGCATGTTCGGGGTGGACAGGATTTTCGCCCCCGCCGCGCCGATGCGCTTGGCGGTCATGGTGTCGTCCACCGTCCAGGTCAGGCTGTGCTGGGTAGGCTTGTCCATTTGTCACATCTCCTTTTTGTAGGGGCGGCCTGTGGCCGCCCGTTGAAATGCACCTTTGAATAGCGGGCGGCCACAGGCCGCCCCTACAGGTCCCGCTCAGGCGTAGTAGCCCCGCAGCAGCGGCTCCAGCTCCCGCCACTTGAGCTCGTACCCCTGGCGGTAGTCCTCCATGGTGTAGTAGGGCTCGACAATCCGTTCTTTCCCCCGATATGTGGTCGTGTGGGGCTTGAAAGCGTCGCAGTCCGGGTCCAGGCCGTACAGGCCGTCCAGCAGCTCCCTGCCCTCCTCCAGGTTGCGCAGGATCACCGAGACGTGGGAAAGGCCGTTGTCATTGGGCGGTATGAAGTCATGGATGTCCGCCCCGTGCTTGAGCAGTTCGTCCAGCACCGCCTTGAGCATCTCCCGCAGCCGCCGGTTTTCCTCCTTGGCCGTCTCCACATAGTAGCTGGGATAGGAGTCGTAGGCAAACTGGTCATACTCGCTCAGCGCGTGCGTCCAGGCGGTACCGCCATAGGAGGTCTTCTGATTGGGGTCCATCCCCATATCCAGCAGGCGGCGGAGGAGCAGAAAATACTGTTTGCTCCGCTCCGGGCCGGGGCCGACGGTATGCCGCGCCCGCAGGAAGCACTGGCCCACAGCGTGATACCAGATGGGGGCGGAGAAATTGATGCCATAGGGGTTGACAGCGTCCGCAAAGTTCACATCTGCCCCCCGGTCCAGCAGCAGGTGAGCCACCTCCAGGTTATCGCTCTTGATGGCCACCATCAGGGGAGACTGGCCGTCGTCCTTTTTGGGCGGGGCCTTGGCCAGGCAGGAGATCAGGTCGGGTTTTTTGTCCAGAATGG
>CANSSJ010000071.1 GCA_947649625.1 uncultured Bacillota bacterium
CAGGCGCTTGCAAGCGACAAAGGCAAGTTTCACTGTTCGGTTTTCAGGGTGCAGACAGCGCATCCCACTACTACGGGCGCCTTTAGCTCAGTTGGTAGAGCAACTGACTCTTAATCAGTGGGTCCCGGGTTCGAATCCCTGAAGGCGCACCAGAGTCCCACTGGGGACGCAGGAGCGTCCCCGGCGGGGCCTTACAGAACAGTTCCCCCGTAACTCCGAGCGGAGCCCAGCGAAGCGGGTCCGCGAGGAAGAGGAGGAGCGACGAAATGAGTGAGCTTTAGCTGAAAAGCTGAAGTGAACGATATGCAGTCCGCTCCGACGACGGCCCGTTGGTCAAGCGGTTAAGACGGCGGCCTCTCACGCCGCAAACATGGGTTCGATTCCCGTACGGGTCACCAAAAAATTTCCCCTTGACATTCCGAGAAAATCGGTTATAATACTTACTGTTGAGAAGACGGTAAGGAGAGAAAAATGTAATGTTTTCTTTGCTTACTTTCTTTTCAAAAGGAAAGTACAGTAGGTGCTGATTAGGGCGAGGGTCCACCCGTTCCCATTCCGAACACGGAAGTTAAGCTCGCTTCTGCCGAAAATACTTGTCTGGAGACGGACCGGGAAGATAGGTAGTGCCTACACAAAGCAGGACAGTTTTTGACTGTCCTGTTTTTTATTCCAAAAAGCGTCCGCCAGAGTTTCTGGCGGACACTTTGCTCTATTTATCGTAGAAACAGCCGCAACAGCTTATCCTTTACCGGTCCGTAAGGAGTGTACCGGATAGGCAGGTCGAGCCAGGTGGATTTCTGAACGATGCTCTTCCGGTGGGAGAAGGTGTCGAAGCTGGCCTTTCCGTGGTAGCTGCCCATGCCGCTGCTGCCCACGCCGCCGAAGGGCATCCGGCTGGTGGCCAGGTGGATGATGGTGTCGTTGATGCAGCCTCCGCCGAAGGAGGTCCGGCGGAGAAACAGCTCCCGGACCTTCTTATCCTGGGAGAACAGGTAGAGGGCCAGAGGGTGGGGGCGGGCATTGACAAAGTCCAGCGCCTCCTGGATGTCCTCAAAGGTGAGCACGGGGAGGACCGGCCCGAAGATCTCCTCCTGCATGACGGCGTCCTCCGGGGACACGTTGTCCAGAACAGTGGGCTGGATTTTCAAGGTGTCCGGGTTGCCCCTGCCCCCAAGGACCACCTTGGACTGGTCAATGAGGCCCATTACCCGGTCAAAGTGCTTGCGGTTGACCATGCGGACATAACCTTGGTTGTCCAGAGCGTCAGAGCCGTACTGGAGGGCGACCCACTTGCGTATATGGGCCAGGAGGCAGTCCTTCACCCGGCGGTCAACGAGCAAATAGTCGGGAGCTACGCAGGTCTGGCCGCAGTTGAGCAGCTTGCCGAAGACGATCCGCCTGGCGGCCAGGTCCAGTTTAGCGGTGGCGTCCACGATACAGGGGCTCTTACCCCCCAGTTCCAGGGTGACGGGGGTGAGGTGTTTGGCCGCCCTGGCCATCACCTCTTTACCCACCTCCACCCCACCGGTAAAGAAGATGTAGTCGAATTTCTGATCCAGCAGAGCCTGATTTTCCGCTCTTCCGCCCTCCACCACGGCCACATGTTCCGGGGGGAAGCACTCCGCCAGAATATCCCGGATGACCGCCGACGCGGCGGGGGAGTAGGCCGACGGCTTCACCACACAGCAGTTGCCCGCGGCGATGGCTCCAATCAGGGGCTCCATGGTGAGCAGGAAGGGGTAGTTCCAGGGAGACATGATAAGGACCACCCCGTAGGGCTCCTGGACGGTGAAGCTGCGGGAGGGGAACTGGGCCAGGGGGGTGAGGTGGTCCTGGTCCCGCATCCAGCCGGCCAGATGCTTCTCCACAAAGGACAATTCGGCCAAAGTCATGCCCACCTCGCACATATAGCTCTCGGTGGGGGACTTGTTCAGGTCGGCCAGCAGGGCGGCGTTGACATCGGCCTCATGGGCGCGGATGGCCTGTTTCAGCCGCCGCAGAGCGGCCCGGCGGGCGCTCAGGCCGAGTGTCTCTCCGGTCTGGAAATAGGTTCGCTGGGTCTGGACGAGGGCTTGGATGTCCATAGGGCGACCTCCTTTGGCATCAGTTTTAAATAAATGGTTTCCAGTTCTCCCCGGTCCATGAGCCTGGGCACAGGGTAGAGGGGGTTGCTCTCCCGGTCGGCGTGGGCGGCCATGGCGGGAATATCCCGGACCTGGATCTCGGGGAAGGTCTCCGGGATGCCCATGGCCCGGTTGGCCTCCCTGATCCAGACGATGAAGGCCCAGGCGGCGTGTTCGGCGCTGTCCTCCGGATGAGCCAGACCGGCGGCCTTGGCCAGCCCGCCCAGCTTTTCCCAACAGGCGGGGCCGTACTCCTCCAGAAAGAGGGGCAGGATCACCGCGTTTGCCAGCCCGTGGGCCACGCCGTACTGCCCGCCCAGGGAGTGGGCCACCCCGTGGACATAGCCCACATAGGAGCGGGTGAAGGACACCCCGGCACAGTAGGCCGCCCGGAGCATGGCCCGCCGGGCCTCCAGGTCGGTCCCGTCGGCGTAGGCTTTGGGCAGGTACTCCACAATGAGCCGGGCGGCCTCCTCCGACATGGCCCGGGTGAGTTTGGTGGTGGTCCGGCCGATGTAGGCCTCGATGGCGTGGGTGAGGGCGTCCATGCCAGTGGTGGCGGTGATGAAGGGGGGCAGGCCTAGGATGATGGCCGGGTCCAGCACGGCGTAATCGGGGATGAGGGCGAAGTCGTTGATGGGGTACTTGTGCCGGGCCTCCGGGTCGGTGATGACAGCGGCCAGGGTGGCCTCGCTCCCCGTCCCGGCGGTGGTGGGGACGGCGATGGTCAGCGGCGTGAGCCGCAGGATTTTCAGCAGGCCCTTCATTTTGGACACGGGCTTCCGGGGCCGGGCGATCCGGGCCCCGACGGCCTTGGCGCAATCCATGGCCGAGCCGCCCCCTACGGCGATGATGGCCCTCGCCCCGGCCTCCAGATAGAACTGCCGGGCCTCCTCCACGTTCTGGATGGTGGGGTTGGGCACCACCCCGTCGTAGACCGTACAGCGGATGCCATAGGCCTCCAGAGTATCCTCCAGCGGCCGGGTGAGTCCCAGGGCGCGGACGGACCGGTCGGTGACCAACAGGACGGAGGAGATGTTCTTCTCCTCCAGCAGGGGCGGGATGGAGTCCAGCCCGTCCAGCTGTCTAGGCTCCCGGTAGGGTAGAAGGGGCAGGGCCAGCCGGAAGGCCAGCTGAAAGGCGCGGCAATACAGCTTTTTGAGTGGTTTCATAATAGCATCGGCCTCCAAATTTTGCAAGGAAATTCAGCGGCAGTTTGCCGCCGCCTGTTCCAGGTTTTGGGTAATGGTGCGCAGGGTGCGGTAGAATACGTCGATGTCCGCCTGGGGGATCTGCTCGCTGACAAAGCGGTTGACCGACAAAATGATTTTCTGGATCTCGTTGGTGATCTCCCGGCCCTGGGGGGTGAGGCGGTAGCGCTTCCGATACTGCCCGCCCTGGGTCTCGGGGGCGGCGTAGCCCCGCCTGCACAGCTCGCCCAGCACCCGGGAGATGTGGGCCCGGTCCATCCCCTCCAGCTGGATCAGCTGACCCTGGGTCAGCCCGTCCTCCCCCGCCTCCGCCAGCCGGCACAGGCAGGTGGTGTGGGCGGCGGAGAGGTTAAACTGCTTCATCCCCGCCGCCTTCAGGCGCTGGATGGACCTGGCGGCGCTGTTCATCAGCCCGGCGAACAGCTCGAAACGGCTTTCTTCCATAAAAAATCTCCTTTTGGGGTTTTGTGCGACAGAGAGCATACCACATAATTATTGAGCAGTCAACAAAAATAATCCTCAAATTGATAAAAATTTTCTTGACAAGGGGTTGGACGGCGAGTATTATAAATTTAACAGTAATATATTTTTTATAGTACTGAATTTTTATCAGTTTGAGGAGGAAGCCGTGATGAACAGAGCCAAGGAGGCGAAGCCCCTGACGAAGGAGCAGTACCTGAAAACATTCAGCCGAGCAGTGCGGTGGCGGCTGCCGCCCCAGGAGTCGGAGGAGGCCATCGCCGACTACCGGGAGCTGATCTTCCAGCCGGAGCGGGACGAGAGCAGGCTGGCGGAGGAGCTGGGGGAGCCCGTCCAGGCGGCCCACCTGCTCACCGACGTGGCAACCTACCGCCAGTGGCTGAAGGTCTTTGCCGTTCTGGCCTTCGGCCTGTTCCTGCTGGCGAAATGGACCTTTACGGCCCACAGCTCCTTTACTTACTTCCTGGGATATGAGCGCTGGTGGTATCCCGTATGGGTGATGGCGGTAGGAATGGCGCTGTCTCTGTACTGGTTCCGGCGGCACGGGCAGAAGAACGGTCCTATGTCCAAATGGCTTGTTCTGGCCTTGGCAGCGGTGCTGATCTATGGCGTGGGGACGCTGGCATGGAACTGGTATGTGATGAGCCCGGGATTTTTGAATATTTACAGAGAAACATACCCCCATGTGATCCCCTGGCAGATAATTCTTCAACGGGAACTGATTATCAACGGGGGAATGGTCTGTGCTCTGATTGCCCTGGCGGGGCTGGTGCTGGCCAAGTGCTATGACCGCCGGTGGCTGGCGCTGTATGTCCTGGCCCTCACCGTGGCAGCCCTGTGCGGCTTCATAATATTTCACATGAAGGGTATGAGTTTAGACTACCCCTCAGCAGATATGATTCAATCCTATCTGTTTGCCCGCCTCATCCCCATCGGCGCGGCGGGCTTGATCGGAACGGGGGTGGCCCTGTGCTGAAAAAGGACTTATTGGAGCTGTGTCTGCTCCAGCTGCTCTCCGGGGGAGACAAATACGGCTACGAGGTGCTCACCCCCCTGCGGGCCGCCTTCCCGGACACCCAGGAGAGCGCCATTTACGCCCTGCTCCGGGGGCTGGGGAAGGAGGGCTTTACCTCCTGGTACATGGCTCCCGGGGGCGGCGGGCCGGACCGGAAATACTACAGGCTCACCCCCGCCGGGCAGTCCCGGCTGGACGCTCTCCGGACCGACTGGCGGCATATGCGGGACGCCATCGTGTCCTTTGGGGTGGAGTAGACACTTTGCCGCGTTAATTTGTCAAAACATATTTACAAGCCCGGGAAATCGTGGTATCATATATTGTTGTGGGATTTTTCCCGCGCAAATGCTATGAGAACAAGGAGTGTTCCTTTATGAGCCGTATGGTCGGTACCGTTTCCCGGGGCATCCGCACCCCCATTATCCGCAGCGGAGACGATCTGGTGGAGATCGTCTCCAGTTCCCTGCTGGAGGCCGCGAAGGAGGACGGGTTTGCCCTCCGGGACCGGGACATTGTGGCCATGACCGAGGCCATTGTGGCCCGGGCCCAGGGCAACTACGCCTCGGTGGACGATATCGCCGCCGACGTGAAGGCCAAGCTGGGGGGCGGCACGGTGGGGGTGATCTTCCCCATCCTCAGCCGTAACCGCTTTGCCATCTGCCTGCGGGGCATCGCCAGAGGGGCGAAGAAGATCGTCCTCATGCTCAGCTACCCCTCCGACGAGGTGGGCAACCACCTGGTCAGCCTGGACGCGGTAGACGAGAAGGGAGTGGACCCCTACAAGGACGTGCTCACCCTGGAGCAGTACCGCCGGCTCTTCGGCTATGAAAAGCACCCCTTCACCGGGGTGGACTATGTGGCCTACTACCAGGAGCTGATCCAGGGCTGTGGGGCCCAAGTGGAGATCATCTTTGCCAACGATCCCCGGGCCATTCTACCCTACACCAAGGACGTGCTGTGCTGCGACATCCACACCCGGGCCCGCACCAAGCGGCTGCTCCGGGCGGCGGGAGCGGAGCGGGTCTTCGGCCTGGACGAGATCCTCAACGCCCCGGTGAACGGCAGCGGGTACAACGAGAAATACGGCCTGCTGGGCTCCAACAAGTCCACGGAGGAGAAGGTGAAGCTCTTCCCCCGGGACTGCCAGGGACTGGTGGAGGCCATCCAGAAGCGGCTCCTCCAGGAGACCGGTAAGCACGTGGAGGTCATGGTCTACGGTGACGGGGCGTTCAAGGACCCCGTCGGGAAAATCTGGGAGCTGGCCGACCCGGTGGTCTCCCCGGCCTACACCGCCGGCCTGGAGGGCACCCCCAACGAGCTGAAGCTGAAATATCTGGCCGACAACGACTTCGCCGACCTGTCCGGCGAGGCGCTGAAGGAGGCCATCAAGGACCGCATCCACAAGAAGGACGGGGATCTGGTGGGCCAGATGGTGTCGGAGGGCACCACCCCCCGCCGGCTCACCGACCTGATCGGTTCCCTGTGCGATCTGACTTCCGGCTCGGGGGATAAGGGCACCCCGGTGGTCTTTATCCAGGGCTATTTTGACAACTACACCACAGAGTAAAAAAGCAGGACCGCCGCCCCATGGGGCGGCGGTCCTGCCGGTCAGGAAAGGAATTCCTCCACGAAAGGGGAATATTTGCCGAACTCCTCGTCCAGCGTATGGAAGCCCATGGTTTCGGAGAGGGTGTCGCTGTTGGAAAACAGATCCACGCCGAAGCCCAGCTGGTCCCCCTCAAATTCAAAGCCCAGGGCGGACATGACCGTGGGGAAGAGGTCCACCGTGGTGAACTCCCGGTTTACCGCCCGAGCGGGGGCGTCGCAGTTGAAGAAGCAGTTGTAGACCGTCCGGTCGTAGTAGTCCAGCCCGTCCACCAGGCGGTTGTCCATTCTGGGGTGGTCGCCGATGACGACGATGATGGAGTCATCGTAGAAATCCTGCTCCCTGCACCACTGGAGAAACGCCGTGATCTGGCGGTCCGCGCAGGAGACCACATTGGCGGTGATGGACTCGTACTCGTCGCCGCACAGGGGGCAGACGTATCCGTCCACATGATGGGTGTCGGCGGTGAGCATGGTGAAGTTGAAGGGCTGGCCGGACCGGGCCAGCATGGTCAGCTTGTCCCTGGCGATCTGATAGAGGAGCTCGTCCTCATAGCCCCACCAGACCTGGTAGTCCTCGGGGATATAGCCCTCCTCCCGGGCGGTAAAGAGATCGTAGATGTCGTAATTGCCGTGCTGCTGGTAATACAGCCGGCGGCCGCCGAAGCTGGCGTCAGAGCCGCAGAGGAATACGTTGCGGTAGCCGTTTTCCGCCAGAATATCCCCCATGGTGGTGCAGCCGGAGGCAAATTCCTCGTGCCGGTTCATGGAGTTGGCACCCACGGGGAAGGAAAAGGGGAGGCCGGAGGTGGTGGCAAAGATGGAGCCCATGGTCCAGGTGGTCCCGTTGCTGGTGTGGAAGCCGCCCAGCTGTTCTGTGTTGGAAAAGGACAGATTCTCCCGGGCCAGCTGGGTCAGGTTGGGTATATAGTTGTTCTCCGGCTGATGGCCGCCCACCTCCTCCGACGCGTAGGAGGTCTCCATGCTCTCCAGATAGATGTAGATCAGGTTCTTCTTCGTCTCTGGGGCGGTGATGCCTACGCTGGCCGGGGCGATGTAGCGGTCCTCGTAGATGGTGGTGGGGTTGCGCCGCAGCTCGATGTACTGGCCGATCTTCAGATGGACGTAGAGGGAGCGGAAGGCCCAGCACAGGGCGAGGACGCTGACCACGCCCATGGTCCGGCGGGCCAGACGGAACAGATCGGCCCGGTGCCGTTTCCCCCGGAAATAAAAGGAAAGGGTGGCTTTGAACCGCCGCTGGAGCAGGACAATGACCACGGCGAGGAGAATGAACAGCGCCGACAGGCAGATATGGGGGACGCAGGAGCGCAGGCAGCTGAAAAAGACGCCGGGATCAGTGCCCACCAGGGGGGAGGTCATGGTGTACAGGATCTCCTGAAAATTGATGTTAAAGGTCATCCTCAGCCAGAAGCTGACCCCCCAGAGTATACTGGAGACAGAGAATACCACGCACGCCGCCGCCAGCCCCGCCGGCATACGGGCGGGAGGCTCAGAGCTCCGGCGTTTCGTTTTGTTCATGTTCTTCCTCCCCGCGCCCCCCGATCCTGGTGATATCAAGTTCCGGTTTCAGGGCTTTGATGACGGCGTACGCGAAAAACAGAGCGACGCCGGAGAATATAGCGGCCAGCGTGTAGCGCGCGGAGTCCAGAGGAAAGCCGGCGCCCGTCAGCTTGAGGAGGAGATGGGATATGACGTGAGCCGCCACATGGTTGAGGCTGACGGTGATGCAGTATTGGAACAGAAGCTCCAGGCTTGGCGTCAGGGGCTTCCGGCAGCTTTTGCAGTACAGATAGAGGGGGAGCGCAGGAACAAAAAAGAGATTGATCAGGACGACAGGGGTAATCAACAGGATTCCTCCTTCGCCCGCGGGACGGACCGCCGCCGCGGGAGGATAATAACACGACAGATGTGCCATAAGGGCCGGAGCCCTTATGGCACATCTTGACGGACGTGCGGAAATCAGTCTTCCTTACCGGGGGTTGGCAATGGCGGCCTGAGCGGCGGCCAGCCGGGCGATGGGTACCCGGAAGGGGGAGCAGGAGACGTAGTCCAGCCCGATGTCGTGGCAGAACATGACGGAAGAGGGGTCGCCGCCGTGCTCGCCGCAGATGCCCAGGTGGACGTTGGGGTTGGTAGACCGGCCCCAGCGGCAGGCGTTGTGGATCAGGCGGCCCACGCCGTGCTGGTCCAGCTTGGCGAAGGGGTCGAACTCGTAGATCTTCTTCTCGTAGTAGGCATCCAGGAACTTGCCGGCGTCGTCCCGGGAGAAGCCGAAGGTCATCTGGGTCAGGTCGTTGGAGCCGAAGGAGAAGAAGTCGGCCACGGTGGCGATCTCGTCGGCGGTCATGGCGGCCCGGGGGATCTCGATCATGGTGCCCACCTTGTACTTCATGGAGGAGCCGGCAGCCTTGATGAGCTCGTCGGCGGTGGTGGTGACGATGTTCTTCACAAAGGAGAACTCCTTGATCTCGCCCACCAGGGGGATCATGATCTCAGGGACCATGTTCCACTCGGGATGGCGGGCCTGGACGGCCAGGGCGGCCTTGATGACGGCCTTGGTCTGCATCACGGCGATCTCGGGGTAGGTGACGGCCAGGCGGCAGCCGCGGTGGCCCATCATGGGGTTGAACTCGTGGAGCCCGGCGATGATGGCCTTGATGTCGGCCACGCTCTTGCCCATATCCTTGGCCAGCAGCTCAATGTCGGCCTCCTCGGTGGGGACGAACTCATGCAGCGGGGGGTCCAGGAAGCGGACGGTCATGGGACGGCCCTCCAGGGCCTCGTACA
>CANSSJ010000072.1 GCA_947649625.1 uncultured Bacillota bacterium
TTGAAGATTCTCCATAAGTTTCTCCGGCTATTTATAAAGCCTTTATGTGCTAGGTAGCCCAACGCAACAGAAGAAAAAATACCGCATACGCGGAGCGGCCGCCCATCGGGCGGCCGCTCCTTTTACGACGCTGCGGTTTTCAGATTCTTGATCCGGTAATTCTCCCCGGCCTGCTCAAACTCCACCACCACGTCGGCGTCGAAGTGGGCGGTGAGGGTGTCGCCGGACCAGTCATAGGAGGCCTTGTTCCAGCGCAGGAAGGCCTCCACAAAAATCTTGTGGTCCAGATAGAAGTGTTGGATGCACTGGCTCACGGTGTTGATAAAGGTAACGCCGTCCACCGGGGCGAACAGCTCCCCGGGAGCCTCGCACAGGGCCACGAAGGCCGCCCCCTGGCCGTCGCCCATGGGACAGCGGTAATAACACCGGTCCTCCGCCAGAGCTCCGCAGACCACCATGGAGAAGTTGTGTCCGTTGAAGGTGTCGTTCAGTTCGCACTGGGCATGGATCAGGGGCTCCAGCCCCCAGGCCTGGCCGTAGGTCCGGGCGATGTGGACCTGGCCCAGCAGGTTGTCGGGGAAGTTGTTCACGTTCTCCCAGCCCCACAGCCAGGAGTTGGACACATAGGACTCGCTGCCCAGGAACTGGACCCGGAACTCATATTTTCCCAGGGTGAGCGTGCCCTTCTCAAAGTCCACGTACCAATTGGGCTCGTCCTTCACCAGCTCGGCCAGCCGGTTCTGCGCGGTGTACATCTTGCCCAGGCAGGCGGAGAACACCTGGTCCCAGTCGGACATGTCCATTCCCTCGGGGAAGAAAGAGGCCGGCGCGCCGGGGCCGGCTTTCGGGGCAGAGGGTTCCTCCTGGGGGGCGGGTTTTTTGCCGAACAGATTGCCAAAGAGTGCCATAGTGGTTTCTCCTCTCGTTTTTTGGATAGTTTACCATACAACAAACCCAATTGCAATCCTGAATCGGTCTTGCTCCGCGCCCCGATCTGTGGTATGATAGGGGCTGTTCATGATTTTTCGGCAAAGAAAGGAAGCACTTTTATGAAGCATATGAAACGATTCGGGGCCCTGACGCTGGCCCTTGTGATGGCCCTCACCGCCTGCGGGCAGAAAACCTCCAATCAGCCCACCAGCGGCTCCGGCTCCCTGCCGGACGGCTCATCCTCCACTGGGGGCGCCTCTCAGGCCGCGCCCATGGATCTGGCCCAGATTACCGACCCCTATCTGACCGTCTCCGGCCTGGCCGGGGACGAGGTGGTGGCCAGGCTGGGCACGGCGGAGATTACCGCCGGCGAACTGCTCTACTGGCTCAGCCAGACCATCGGGAACTACCTGTCTCAGTTCGGCGGCCAGATGACCACCCTGCCCTGGGATACTGAGATGTCAGAGGGAGTCACCTTCGGCCGGTATATGCTGGATCAGGCGCTGGACGTGGCCGTCCTCCACTGCACCCTGCGGGAGATGGCCCGGCAGGAGGGCGTCTCCCCCGACCCCTCCATCGCCTC
This sequence comes from uncultured Bacillota bacterium, assembly GCA_947649625.1. GTDB lineage: Bacteria > Bacillota > Clostridia > Oscillospirales > Oscillospiraceae > Lawsonibacter. Next base: position 1,514 of record CANSSJ010000072.1, read on the forward strand.
TGAGCTGGACGCGGAGTACGTGAATATGGTGCTCCAGGCGCAGGGCGGCGAGGAGCAGGTCATCCACATGTTCTGGGCCAGTATGCTCACCAAGGAGCTGTACGCCACCCTCAATGAGAACTCCAACCTCTACGACCAGCTCCAGGAGAAGCACTTCGGCGAGGACAGCGGCCACTCCCCCACCGACGCCGAGGTGATGGCCTATCTGGAGGAAGCCGGCCGGTATAAGGCCAAGCACATCCTGCTGGCCACCATCGACCTGGACACCCGCCAGCCCCTGGACGAGGCCACGATTGCCCGGAAAAAAGCCCAGGCCGACGACTTTCTCGCCCAGCTCCGGGGGGCGGAGGACCCCATCGCCCTCTTTGACCAGCTGATGAACGAGCACAGCGAGGACACCGGCCTTGCCCTGAACCCCGAGGGCTACACCACCGAGAAGGGCCAGATGGTGGCCCCCTTCGAGGAGGCCGCCCTGGCGCTGAAGCCCGGCGAGATCAGCGATGTGGTGGAGAGCGATTTCGGCTATCACATCATCCTCCGCCTGCCCATGAACCCCGATGAATTCCGGTCCGACTGCGTCAGCTATTTGTTCCAGAAGGTCCTGGACCAGGAGCAGGAGCGGCTGGGGCTGGAAAAGACCGCCGCCTTCGATCAGGTGAATGTGGGGGATTTCTGGACAAAGCTCCAGTCCCTCCAGGCCGCCGTTCAAGCGGAGCTGGCCGGTTAAACGAAAAAAGGAGCGCCCATCTTGGGCGCTCTTTTTCAAACATAACCGTCCATGTAAACCAAAGTTGATAGTAATTTCTCAGGAGGGCCGCTAAAATGACGATTGGACATAGGATTCGGGATACTCGAATCAAACAGGGGATTTCTCAGGAAACGCTGGCGGAGCTTGCGGCTGTCTCCCGTCAGACCATCTCCAAATGGGAGAACGGAGCCGCTTATCCGTCCGGGGAAAATCTGGCCGCGCTGAGCGGAATTTTCGGCCTGCCGGTGGAGGCGCTGATTAACGACGGCTGGACGCCGCCGCCGGAGCCTGAACCGGTGATCGTGGAGGTGCCGGTGGAAGTCCCCGTCCCCCGGCCCAGGAATTACCGCCTGGGGGCTCTGCTGGCCGCTGTGGTCCTGACAGTGGGGATTCTGATGGGTGCGCTGTTCTTTCAGGAGCAACGTGAGAATTTTATGTCCGAATCAGAAATGGAAAGTGAGGTGATAGATACAACAATACAAATGCTTCTATCGACCCGGAAAACAATAAATATTCTGACCCTTATATGTCAAAAGTATTTTTGACAAGCGGCAATGACTTGGGGGTCGCTTTCTCCATTAATGATTCCGTTATCCGAAAAGGGCGTATATTTGCCCCCGTAATACGGAAATCTGGAGGCTCCGTAACGATGGCAACAGCCTATCACCATACCTGGTCCGAAACACATCTTACAGGCATATCAGGAAATTTCTCTCTTGTAGAGCAGGGTGGCGGCCTTTCCGTATCTTGGAACCGCACCGTAGAAAATTGGACCGTCACATCTTTAGGGGCTCAATTAAAATAGTTAAAGTCCATTCGCTTTATCCAATGATTAGAAAGGAGTAGACATGCAATCAAAAGGAATGAAATCGGGCAATCTGCTGAAACGCAGGCTACCCGTTTTCCTGGCCGCAGTTGTTCTCCTCGTCTGCGCCTCCTGTGGCACTCAGGCCAAGGAAGATTGGGACGACCTGAAAATAGAATATGACCGCTTCCTTTTGGCGGAGGTCGCCCAATCTATGGATAATTACTTAACTATTTACGGTTATCTTAGTGACAGCCTGTTGGAACTGTCTGAAGACCCGGCCAACTCCCAGCTTCAGGAAAAACTTGTGGGCGCTTTAGAGGGAATCTATGCGGCAAAAATGTACAATTCAGGCATGGAGCGGCAGCTATTTGAGGCATACTCCGACAATCATCAGGAATTGTGCTCAGTAATGCAAGACGCTTCATTAAGTTATCTGTTTTCCGACGGGACCGACATACCGTTTTTTAGCATGTCGCCGGAACAACTGGAGGAAGTCTCTCGAATTTACTATGCCCTCTCATATTCTTTCTATCGAAGCAATTCCGCCTCCTTTGCGTCGCTTATCATCGACCAAGAGTTTGAGACAGAGGAATTTCAAGCCGCACTTGGAAAAACAAAAGATTGGCTTTCAGAGTTAAACGAGTTTATCCAATTCGACCCTTAAACCACAGGAGCGCCCCGGCCGGGGCGCTCCTCCCGCAACAACGAATCTGATGCCGTTACCGTGACGGGAACGGTAAGGTATTGATTCCTTTAGTAAATCAGATTGACGAAGCCGTATAGTTCGTGTATAATGAAATAACCATATTACAATAAATCCGGTTGAAAAACATGGCATTTGAATCTATTGGACAGACGTTGTGTTCCGGGTAATCGATAATTGGATGTGACTAATGATGGAGACGGGTACTTGTCCCAAATGCGGAGCTAAAAATGATCCCCGTACACGGTACTGCTGTCATTGCGGCAGCTATATTGCGCCGAAAAAGAGCCTGCGCCGGCTGGTCAAGAGCTTGAATCCCATTTCATTGGCAGGCGCTGTGATGCGTCCTGTCAACATTGCACCTCTTACCACCAAGGATCTGCTGGATCATGGATACGCCGCGGAGAATGGTGCTGCGCCGGTGTATCCACTGAAGGATCACAGCTGGTTTTGCCCCGACTGCGGCGAGCATAACGCCCCGTTCCAGACAGTGTGTAAAGGTTGCGGGCGGTTCAATTAACACGAATGGAGCGATAAACGGCACAGGCGTCACATCAAAACTTCATGGCATTTTAAGTATCATAAAAGAACCATATTTTTCTATTCCTGTCACTTTGAGGTGTAATTGATGATGAAACGCTGCGCTAAAATACTGTTTGGCATCATATGACGCCATATTGTATTCGTATATCAAGTATCACAGTATAGATGGTCACTCAGCTGCGGAGGGCATCATCACTTATTATGAAGGAACTGAATTTCTGATATTCCCCTTCAATTTTCTCCGGTGAAATTAATAAAAGGAGATAAATGCGGCCAAAAAGGCCAGAAAAATATTTATTTCAGCAATATTAATACCAGATATTATAATATAGAATTGGGACAGTTGCTTTTGACTGCTTATACTGAAGCTGCTGATCAGTTCGGTGGAAAATATGTTTTGGATAATGTAACAGTAATCGTATAAATAATTTTAAGAGCGCTCCTCGACGGGGCGCTCCTGTTTTCCAACAAAAATTCAGGCGATGTAAACAAATGTTGGTTGCCAAAGGGGAGCGGAGGAGCTATGATGGAGGCAGACCCCCGTTCCCTTCATTCTATCACAGGAGGCAGATCGCCATGGATATGAAAGAAACCCTCATTTTTTACCGCAGGCGGCAGGGCCTGTCCCAGATCGACCTGGCCGACGCGCTGGCGGTCTCCCGGCAGACAATCTCCAAATGGGAGACGGGGGCGGTCCTGCCCTCGGCGGAGAATCTGCTGGCGCTGAGCAGGCTGTACGGCATACCAGTGGACGCGCTACTCAACGGCGGGGAGGCAGAACAGGTCCTGGAGCCCGCGCCGCTCCCGGAGACGGTTCCTCCTCTGCCGGAGCCCGCCGCCCCCCGGTGGAAACTCTTTTGGCGGATGCTGGCCGTGACTGCCCTGTGTGATCTGCTGTTTTTCTTTGTGGATATCTCCTGGTACAGCGCCGGTTCCGATGGCGCGTTCAACCTGTTCGGCGTCCTCCTGCGGCCGACCGTCTGCTGTGCCGTCGGGCTGTCCTTCGCCCGGTGGGACCGGGGCCGGCCGGTAAACAAAAGGGCCGCCCTGGTAATCGGGACCGCCGCCCTGGTAATCGGGACCGCCGCCCTGGCCCTGGGGCTGTACGTCCTGCTCATGCCCACCCCTCTCCTCTGGCGGCTGTACAGCTCCACTGTCGGGCCAACGGCTGACGGCATGTCCCTCTCCTCTGATCCGATCCGTTCCTTTGCCGCCTGGGCCCTCTTCGAGGAATACGCCTTCTTCGCCCACACCCTTCTCATTGCCGCCTTCCAGCTGGGACGGCTCATCCCCTCCCGCTCCGCCATGCGCCAGCCGGAGGCGGCACAGATCTGAACGCACAAGGAGCGCCCCTAGGGGCGCTCCTGTTTTGCTGTTGTTACCGCTCCTCCCGGAAGTAGTTCAGTCCCAGGGCGGCGGGCTGGCCGGAGCCCTCCCGCTTGTGGACGGAGGAGGCGATGAGCACGATGGCGGTGATGATAAAGGGCAGGGCCTTGAACAACTGGGCGGGGACGGTGTTGAGCCAGCCCAGCCCTCCGGGGAAGGCCCCGGCCAGGGCCCCGGCGTAGATCTGCAGGGTGTTGAAGAAGCCGAAGACCAGGGTGCCCAGAATGGCCAGCACCGGGTTCCAGTTGGCGAAGATGACCAGGGCAATAGCGATCCAGCCGTAGCCGTTGATCCAGCAGTTGGACCCCTCGAAGGAGCCGCTCATATTCAGGGCCATGTAGAACCCGCCCAGGCCCATAATGCCCGACCCGGCGATGAGGTGGACGTATTTATACAGCAGGATGTTCACCCCCACCGAGTCGGCGGCGCCGGGGTTCTCCCCCACCGCCCGCAGGCGCAGGCCGGTCTTGGTAAAATTGAGATACCACCACGCCAGGGCGGCTATGGCGATCCCCAGATAGACCAGCAGGTTCTGGGAGAAAAACACCTTGCCCAGCACGGGGATTTTGGACAGCAGGGGGATCTCCAGAGCGGCAAACCCGTCCATCAGGGCGGAGGAGCCGGCCATGGCGGGCCACCGCTCCCCCATGCCCTTACCCACGAAGAAGTACAGCCCCAGGCCGAAGGTGGTGATGGTCAGGCCGGTGACGTTCTGGTTGGCCTGGAAGGAGACGGTGAGCAGGGCGAAGAGCAGGCCGCACAGTCCCGCCGCCAGGAAGGCGACCAGCAGACCCACCGCCATGCTGTTGGCGGCGCACCCGGCCAGATAGCCGAAGATGGCCCCCACCGCCATAGTGCCCTCCACCCCCAGGTCCAGGCTGCCCGCCTTCTCCACCACGATCTCCCCCACGGTGCCGTAGAGCAGGGGGATGTTGATGAGGACAATGTTGAACAGGAACAGGGTCAGTACATTGATTGGGTCGTTCACTTGGCCGCCTCCTTTCTGCGCACCAGCTTGAAGCGGGTAAAGAAGTCCGCCGCCAGCACGATAAACAGGATCACGCCCTGGAGCAGGTTGGCAAAGTTGGCATCGATGGCGGGATAGGTGGTGCTGGCCGTCTGACAGCCGAACTGGAGGACGGTGATCAGCAGAGCGGCCACCAGGATGCCCGCCGTGTTCAGCTTGGCAAGCCAGGCCACCACGATGCCCGTCCAGCCCACGTCGTTAGTGGGGGAGGCGGACATCACCCCGGCGGAGGACACATGGAAGGCCCCCGCCATGCCGATGAGGGCGGCGGAGAGGAAGATGGTCCGCAGGACGATCTTCCCCACCTTCATCCCGGCGTACCGGGCGGTGTTGGGGCTGTCCCCCACCACGGCGATCTCATAGCCCCGCTTGGTGTAGTTGAGGTAGGCGAAGATCAAAGCGCACAGAGCCAGCGCGATCACCAGGGAGAGATTCAGGTTGAAGGGCCCGATGGGAATGGTGATCATCTGGGCGCTGGCGGGAAACTTGGCAAACTTGGGCCGGGCGGACTGGGGGTCCAGGAAGAAGTTCCACCCCGCCTTGGTCTCGGCGAAGAATTGCAGGAAGTACAGGGCGATGTAGTTGAGCATCAGGGTGAGCAGGGTCTCGTTGGTGCCGAAGCGCACCTTCAGCGCCGCGGCGAAGAGGCCGTACACCCCGCCGCCCAGCGCCCCGGCAACGGCCATCACCAGCACCATGGCGGGTCGGGGCAGGGTCTCCCCCAGCTTCATGGCGGCCACCCCCGCCCAGAAGGCCCCCATGATGAACTGTCCCTCGCCGCCGATGTTCCAGAAGCGCATCTTGAAAGCCAGGGCCAGGGCCAGTGAGACGATGAGCAGGGGGACAAAGAGCTTGATGAAGTTCTCCACCGCCCGCCAGGGGTAGCGGCTGCCGGGGATGCCCATAGTGAGCATCTGTTTATAGAAGGTGAGGGGCTCCACCCCCTGAACGGCCAGGAGCACCGCCCCCACGGCCAGGGCCAGGGCCACCGCCGCCACATAGGCCAGCGCCTGCCGGCCCGGGCTGCCGCTCTCCCGCTTGACTACATGGAAAAGGGGCTGACGGTTTTTCATTCCTCCACCTCCTCGCTCTCTCCGATCCGGCTGTCCCGGGCGATGCCGGCGGGCTTGTCCTCATATTTGTTGGTCAGGTCCAGGGCCCCGGTCATCATCAGGCCCAGCTCCTCCTTGGAGGTCTTGTGGGCGTGGACCACGCCCATAACCTTTCCGTGACACAGCACCATGATCTTGTCGCACAGGCCCATCATCACGTCCAGGTCCTCCCCCACGAAGAGGATGCCCACCCCGTCCTTTTTCTGCCTGTTGAGAATGTCATAGATGGCGTAGGAGGAGTTGATGTCCAGCCCCCGGACGGGGTAGGCGGTGACGATGACGTTTGGCCCCGCCTTGATCTCCCGGCCCAGCAGCACCTTCTGCACGTTGCCGCCGGACAGCCGGCGCACCGGCGTCTCGGTGGAGGGGGTGACGATCTCCAGGTCGGCGATGACCTGCTTCGCCTCCGCCCGGCCGGTCTTCCGGTCCACAAAGGGCCCCCTGGCCAGGTCGTATTTTTTCAAAAGCATGTTGTCCGTGATGGACATGGAGGGGGCCAGGCCCATGCCCAGCCGGTCCTCCGGGATGAAGGACATGGAGATGCCCTTCTCCAGAATGGCCTTGGGGGGCAGGCCCACGATGTTGTCCCCCTTGTGGATCATCTGGCCGCTCTCGATGGGCCGCAGGCCGGCGATGGCCTCGCACAACTCCTTCTGGCCGCAGCCGGCGATGCCGGCCACCCCCAGAATTTCGCCGCCCCGGATGTAGAAGTTCACATGGTCGATGGCGGTGGCGCCCTCGTCGTTCTTGATGGTCAGGTCCCGAATCTCCAGCAGGGGCCGGGTCTTGTCCACCACCGGACGCTGGATGTTCAGCTCCACCTTCCGGCCCACCATGTACTCGGTGAGCTGCTGCTCGTCGGTGGACCCGGTGTCCACGGTGGTGATGTACTCCCCCTTGCGCAGGATGGCCACCCGGTCAGAAATTTCCAGCACCTCGTTGAGCTTGTGGGTAATGATGATGATGGCGTGGCCCTCGGCCTTCATCCGGCGCAACACATCGAAGAGCCTGGCCGTCTCCTGGACGGTCAA
>CANSSJ010000073.1 GCA_947649625.1 uncultured Bacillota bacterium
TTCCAACCCTGGACCGCTCCTCCGCCGAGTTCCTGGGCGACCGGCAGATGGGCACTTTGAGCGACATGGTCAGCCAGTTTGAGTACTCCAACGACTCCACCCAGATCAACTACCAGGGCCGGCCCGTCCGGGTGGCCCCCATCGCCTACGCCGACCTGATCAAGTGGTTCACCAACCGGGGGAACGGCCTGCCCGCCTATGTGGTGGTGGACATGGTCACCCAGGAGGCCACGGTGGTCCGGCTGAACGAGGGGATGAAGTACTCCTTCTCCGAGCCGCTGAACCGGAATATCATGCGCCATCTGCGCTTCCAGTACCCTACCATGATGTTTGCTACTCCGGAGTTTGAGATCAACGAGGAGGGCCGTCCCTTCTGGATCGCCCCCCGGGTGGTCAAGCGCATCGGCCTCTTCGGCGGGGTGGACATCCAGGGGGCCGTGCTGGTGGACGCCGTCACCGGCGAATGTGAGTACCACGAGGAGGTCCCTAACTGGGTGGACACCCTCTATGTCCCCGACCTCATCATGCAGCAGTACGACTATTACGGCACCCTGGTCCACGGCTTCATCAACTCCATCCTGGGCCAGCGGGATGTGACCCAGACCACCAGCGGCTACAACTATATCGCCATGAACGACGACGTGTACGCCTACACCGGGGTCACCTCCGCCAACGCCGACCAGTCCAACCTGGGCTTCCTGCTTTGCAACATGCGCACCAAGGAGACCCACTTCTACACCGCCCCCGGCGCCACCGAGGAGGCCGCCAAGCGTTCCGCAGAGGGCGTGGTCCAGGACCTGGGCTATATCGCCACCTTCCCCCTGCTGCTGAACATCTCCGGCGAGCCCACCTACTTCATCCCCCTGAAGGACGCCACCAACTTGGTGAAGACCTACGCCATGGTCAACGTGGCCCAATACCAGATCGTAGCCACCGGGAGCACCGTCTCCGCCTGTGAGCAGAGCTATATCCAGATGCTCCGGGATAAGGGGGTCACCCAGACGGAACAGCTGCCCCAGACCGAGGCAACGGGACAGATTGCTGAAATTCGTACCGCTGTTATCGAGGGCAACTCCTACTACTTCATCCGCCTGGAGGGCAAAAAGGTATTCTACGCCCTCTCCGCCGCTCAGAATCGGGATGTCGTGATCTTGAATGTGGGAGATTTTGTCGCCATTGAACATGAAATTTCCGCTGAAGGGAATGAGTCAGGAATTCTGAACGCCTACAGCATTCGAACTATAAAGTTTACCCTCACAGGGACCTAAAACAGCAAGCAGGACCGTCCGGTTTCCCGGGCGGTCCTATTTTTTCGCGTGTAGGGCGGGACGACCTCGGCGAGCCGTTTCCAATCCACAAATATTCTTCGAAAGAGCGGCGGGCCGAGGTCGTCCCGCCCTACATCCCTTTTATCAGCCTCTCCTTCTCCTGCCGCGTCAGTCTCTTAATTTCAATCTCCCGTTTCAGGGCGGCGGACTTGTCGGGGACTTCTTCCTGATAGACCAGCTCCAGGGGGCCCCTCCCCCGGGTGTACTTGGCCCCCTTGCCGGAGCGGTGGGCGGCCAGGCGGCGGGGCACGTCGTCGGTGCTCCCGGTGTATAAAGTACCGTCGCCGCAGCGGAGAATATAGACATACCAGGGCACGGGAATCTCCCCCTTTCCCTCTTATCATACCATAATGTGTCCAAATTGGAAACAATTCCTTTTTTATCCTCACTCGTGGTCCAAACCTGTTGCCTTTCTCCCTCGATGGTGGTACAATAGGCTGATATTATATGGGCGCTGACTGCGCTCTGAGAGTAAGGAGCAAGACACATGGACGAAAAGAAAGTAATGCTCTCCGGCATCCAGCCCAGCGGCGACCTGCACCTGGGCAACTACCTGGGCGCCATCAAGAACTGGGCGGCCCGGGCGGAGGAGTTTGACTGCTACTATTTCATGGCCGATATGCACACCATCACCGTCCGCCAGAATCCCGCCGACCTGCGCCGGCGCACCCTGGAGCAGCTGGCCCAGTACATCGCCTGCGGCCTGGACCCGGAGAAAAACACCCTGTTCATCCAGTCCCACGTCCCCCAGCATGCCGAGCTGGGCTGGGTGCTCAACTGCTACACCATGTTCGGCGAGCTGTCCCGCATGACCCAGTTCAAGGACAAGTCCGCCAAGCACAAGGACAACATCAACGGCGGTCTGTTCACCTACCCCTCCCTCATGGCGGCGGACATCCTGCTCTATCAGCCCGACTTCGTCCCCGTGGGCGAGGACCAGAAGCAGCACGTGGAACTGACCCGGAACATCGTCCAGCGGTTCAACGGCATTTACGGCGACGTGTTCAAAATGCCCGAACCGTACATCCCCAAGACGGGAGCCCGGGTGATGGGCCTTACCACTCCGGACAGCAAGATGAGCAAATCCATCCCCGAGGGCTGCGTTTTCCTGATGGAAAAACCGGAGGACATCCAGCGCAAATTCAAGCGAGCCATCACCGACAGCGACACGGAAAATCCCGTCCGCTACGACCCGGCCACCAAACCCGGTGTAGCCAATCTCATGAACATTTACGCCGCCGTCACGGGAAAATCCTTTGACGAGATCGAGGCGGAGTTCGCCGGCCAAGGTTATGGCAAATTCAAGCCCGCCGTGGGCGAGGCTGTGGTGGAGACCCTTCGTCCCATCCGCGAGGAGGCTGCCCGCATCCTAGCCGACAAGGCCTATCTGGAGAGCGTCTACAAGGCCGGGGCGGAGAAGGCTTCCTATGTAGCCAACAAGACCCTGCGCAAGGTATATAAGAAAGTGGGCTTTGTGGCCCGCTGAGCTGTAGGGGGCGGCGCCCTTGCCGCCCCGATTTATAACGGGCCGCCGCCTTCGGCGGCCCCTACCCACAGATAAAAAGAGGAAACATCATATGCCAATTCAACTCACCTCTATCGGGCTGACTGCCGCCGCCCTGCTTACCGCCGCCCTGGTGGCCCTGATCTCCACTCCCGTGGTCCGCTCTCTGGCTTTCCGGGTGGGCGCGGTGGATGTCCCCAAGGATTCCCGCCGGATGCACGACCACCCCATCCCCCGTATGGGCGGCCTGGCTATTTTCTTCGGCTTTATCCTCAGCGTTCTGGTATTCCAGCCTCTCTCACCCGAGCTGCGGGGGATGCTGCTGGGCAGTGTTGTCATTGTCATTCTGGGCATTCTGGATGACATCTTCGCCCTGCCTGCCATGCCCAAGTTCATTGTTCAGATCGGGGCCGCCCTGATCGCCGTGCTGGAGGGGAACCGTATCGACTTCCTCTCCAACCCCAATATCTTCAGCAAAGAGCCCTTCTGGGAGTTGGGCTGGTTGTCCATCCCCATCACGGTACTCTGGATCGTGGGCATTACCAACGCCGTCAACCTCATCGACGGCCTGGACGGTCTGGCCTGCGGCGTGTCCACCATCAGTTCCATGACCATGCTGGTGATCGCCCTTATTGTAGCGGAGCCCGACGTTGCCATCCTCATGGCCGCCCTGGCCGGAGCGTGCATTGGCTTCCTGCCCTACAACCTGAACCCCGCCAAAATCTTCATGGGTGACACCGGCGCCACCTTTTTAGGCTACATTCTGGCGGTGGTGTCCATCCAGGGGCTGTTCAAGTTCTACGCCATCATCTCCTTCGCCGTTCCCTTCCTCATGCTGGGCCTGCCCATCTTTGACACCTGCTTCGCCATCCTGCGCCGGGTGTCCCGCGGCCAGTCCCCCATGAAGCCCGACCGGGGGCACATCCACCACCGGCTCATCGACATGGGCTTCTCTCAGAAGCAGGCGGTGGCCGTGCTGTACGTGATCAGCGCCATCCTGGGCCTGTCCGCCGTGGTGCTCACCACCATCGGGGTGGTGAGGGCCATGCTGTTCCTGCTGGCCCTCTGCACGGCGGGGGCGGTGGCCGGCAAGCTGTTTCTGGACCGCGCCAACACCTCCGGAAGCGAGCCCGGCGGCCGGCGATCTTCGCCGTCCCACACCACCCAGATCGCCGGCAACGACAACTTTTTCGGCGAGGAGGACCGCTCAGATAAATGAATAAGATTAAAGTCATGACCGTCTTCGGCACCCGGCCCGAGGCCATCAAAATGGCCCCCCTGGCCCTGGAGCTGGCTAAACGGCCCGAATTTGACGCCTCCTGCTGCGTCACCGCCCAGCACCGGGAAATGCTGGACTCCGTGCTGGAGATCTTCCGGCTGCGGCCCGACTACGACCTGAACGTGATGGAACCCCGGCAGACCCTGTCCACCATCACCGCCAAGTGCCTCAACGGCATGGACGGCGTGCTGGAGGCGGCCCAGCCCGACCTGGTGCTGGTCCATGGGGACACCTCCACCACCTTCGCCGGGGCGCTGGCCGCCTTCTACCACAAAATCCCCGTGGGCCATGTGGAGGCCGGGCTGCGCACCTATGACAAGTGGTCCCCCTACCCGGAGGAGATCAACCGGAAGCTGGTGGGAGCCATTGCCGACCTCCACTTCTGCCCCACCGCCGCCAACCGGGACAACCTGGCCCGGGAGAATATCACCAAAGGGGTATTTTTGACAGGGAACACTGTCATTGACGCCCTCCAGACAACGGTTGTAAAGGATATTACCTTTTCAGAAGATATCCTCAATAATTTGGATTATGTCAACCGGAAAGTGATCCTGGTCACCTGTCACCGCCGGGAGAACTACGGCCAGCCCATGGCCCAAATCATGACCGCCTTGCGCCGGGTGGCCGACGCCTTTCCGGAGACCGAGCTGGTCTACCCCGTCCACCTCTCCCCCGTGGTCCAGGAGGCCGCCCATAAGAATCTGGACGGCCATCCCCGCATCCACCTCATCGCTCCCCTGGACGTGCGGGAGATGCACAACCTCATGGCCCGGTGCCACCTGGTAATGACCGACTCCGGCGGCCTCCAGGAGGAGGCCCCCGCCCTGGGCAAGCCGGTGCTTGTCCTGCGCCGGGAGACCGAGCGGCCCGAAGCGGTAGATGCCGGCACTGTCCGTCTGGCCGGCGTGGAGAAAGAGCCCATCTTCCAAATGGCCTCCCGGCTGCTGTCCGACCGGACTGAATACGACAAAATGGCCCACGCCGCCAACCCCTACGGGGACGGCCGGGCCTGCCGCCGCATTGCCGACGCGATTGCCTGGCACTTCGGCCGGCGTGAGACGCCTCCGGAGGAATTCGGGGCTTGACGGGCAGAGGGCGGCCTCTGCAAGGAGGTGAGGGACTTTGGAACAGAAAAAGCGGCTGGTCATCGTGGCGGCCATCATCCTGCTGATGGCCGCAGCTATGCTTGCCAGCTTCGGCCGGGTCCTTTTTGCGGCTGACACCCCCAAAGTGATCCTCCCCTCCTCCAGCGCCGGGCCAGGAGATATCTCCGGCTCCGGCAGTCAGGGTCAGGACTACCAGCGGGTGGACGTTACCACCCAGACTGTCCAAGGCGTGGCGGCCACTCTTGCCCGGCCCTCCAGCTACTACCGGGAGCTGACGGTGGAGACCTTCTGGGAGGGAGGCGCCTCCTCCGTCCAGGTCCAGGTCTGGACGGACGGCGGCTGGTCCCACAGCCGCCAGACCCTCCCCTCCGGTGTAGTCCGCCACGACCTGACGGGGGAAGATACCCTGTACTACTGGTACGACGGCTCTTCTCAGTATAGGCAGGCCCCGGCGGACGAGCGCTCCTCCGACCTGGCCCAGCGCATTCCCACCTATGAGACCGTGCTGGACCTGGACCCGGAGGATATCACCGCCGCCGGCTATGAGGCAAGGGGTGAGCTGCCCTGTGTCTTCGCCGAGGTCCGGCCTGAGGGCTCCAATCAGCTCCAGCGCTTCTGGATCAGCGTGGAGAGCGGCCTGCTGGTCTCCGCCGAGACGGAGGAGGACGGGCAGCTGATCTACCGGATGACCGCCTACTCCCCTGTGCAGACCCCCTGCCCCGCCGACGGCAGTTTTTCTTTGCCTGACGGAGAGGTCCTGCACAGGCTGGGGGACTGATCCCGGGCGGGACGCGCTAAGTCGCGTCTCGCTCCTCATCATCTCCCAGCCCCATCAGGAGGACCAGCCCCAGAGCGATGACCAGCTCCAGGTCGTCCCCCTCCACCAATAAGTACAGCATGATCAGCAACAGCAGTACGTCGCCGCTGTCGATCCGGTCCAGGTGCAGAGACTTCAGCAGGCCGGACAGCCCGCTCCCCTCCCGCTCCCCCAGAAGGCCGGAGAGGCCCTCTTTTCCCCCCAGAAAATCGGGAAGCCGGAAGGCGGACCGTCGGGGTCCGGGACGAGACTCTTTCTCCACGGGGGTATAGGATACGTCCCGGGGGATATAACGGTTATACACGCTCCCCCTCCTTCCCGCCCAGGACATTCAGCGCCACCCGGACCGCCTTGGCCATCCGGGCGATCTGTATGGCCCGTTCCAGCCGGGCCTGCCGCTCCTCCCGGAGGAAGGGACGCAGGGCGCTGAGCAGGGCGGCGTTCCGGTCACCCGCGTCCTGGACCTGGCGCATGACCTCCATCCCCAGCTGGAGCATTTTGGGGTCAATCTGTCCCAGCAGGGAGGACAGGTCGGGGGGCGGCGTTTCCGCCGCAACCGGCACATACTCTGCCGCTTCGGTCTCCGGCAGGACCCCGGATGGACCGGCGGTCCCCTGAACTGGAGCCTGCTCTCCGGACAGAGAGCGGGCCAGGGCCATGATCTGAGTCATAGCCTCCTGATTGCCCAGAATGGAATTCAGTTGTTCCTCAAAACCCGCCATAGCTTCGCCCCCTGTCTGCCGCAGGTCTGCGGTTTCATCCGCCGCGCCCCTTCAGGGCGGATGAGCGGCCGTCCCTACTTCAGGCCCGCCTGTTTGGCCTGGTTCCCAATGCGGTCCACCAGCTCGGCCCCCTCCTTGCTGTGCATCAGCTGGTCCATGATGGTCATAAGCTGGCTGGGGTCCCCGGCCGCAGCCTGCCGGGCCGCCTCCTGAACATGGCCGCTCTGCCTGTTCAGAAGGGCCATCAGCTTCTGGGCGTCGCTGGACTGCGCCAATTGAGAGATCGCGTCCCGATTCTTCTTTGATAACTCCATGTCCACACTCCTCACGGGGCTTTCGGGCCCTTGACTATTTCAGTATATGCAGTTCAAAGGCAAGGTGATACAGCATGAAGATCCTGGTCTTTTCTGACTCCCACCGCTCCCTGTCCGGCATGTATGCCGCCATCGACCTCCACCGGCCCCAGCAGGTCATCCACCTGGGCGACATGATGGACGATGCCGAGGAGGTTGCGGAACACTACCCCAGACTGCCTTTCTGTCTGGTTCCAGGCAACTGCGACGGCTGGGGTGTGGCTGTCCCTGTCAAGAAACAGATCACCCTTGAGGGGAAATCCATTCTCCTGTCCCACGGACATCGCTGGGGCGTCAAGAGCGGCTATGACGCGGCCATCACCGACGCCCGGGCCGTGGGGGCGGACATCCTCCTCTTCGGACACACCCATGTCCCCCTGTGCCGGCAGCTGGAGGACGGCCTGTGGATGATGAACCCGGGTCCTGCCCGCTCCAGCTATGGACTGATCGAAATTGAAAACGGAGAAATCTCCTGTACCCTGCACCAGACGTAGCGAAATATAGAGAGGTAAACTGAAATGAAAAAGATCCTCTATATCCTCCTCCACCGCTCGGTGTTTGTGGCGCTGGCTCTGCTGGTCCAGATCGCCGCCCTGGCCGTTATGGTGGTCTCCTTTTCCGCCACAGAGGCCTTTTACTGGTGCTGCATCGCCCTGAGCGTGGCGGCGGCCATCGCCATTGTAGGCAGCCGGATGGAGCCCGGCTATAAGATCGCCTGGCTGCTGCTGATCCTGCCCTTTCCCATCTTCGGCGGGGTATTCTACCTGCTGGTGGGGGGCGGCTACGTCCCCAAACGCACCCAAAAACGGATGAAGGGCATGCTGGAAAAGTCCGCCGCAACGCTGAAGGACGATTTTAAGGCGGACGACCTGCTCCCCCTGGGGGGCGATGCCGCCGGACAAGCCAGCTATCTGGAGCGCCGGGCCGCCTGCCCCGCCTACACCAACACCGAGACGGAATATTTCCCCCTGGGCGACGAGGTATTTCCCCGGATGCTGGAGGAGCTGGAAAAAGCGGAAAAATATATCTTCCTGGAGTATTTCATCATCCAGCCCGGCGTCTTCTGGGACAGTATTCTGGCTATCCTGGAGCGGAAGGCCGCCCAGGGCGTGGAGGTCCGGGTACTGTATGACGATTTTGGCTGCATGTTCACCCTTCCCCGGGACTACAACGAGACTCTGGCGAAAAAGGGGATCCAATGCCGGGTATTCAACCGGCTGATGCCGGTGATGTCCCTGCGGCTGAACAACCGGGACCACCGGAAGCTGCTCATGATCGACGGCAAGGTTGGTTTTACCGGCGGCCTCAATCTGGCCGACGAGTACATTAACGTCCGGGAGCGGTTCGGCCACTGGAAAGACAGCGCAATTCTGCTGGAGGGGGACGCCGTCTGGTCCATGACGGTGATGTTCCTCACCATGTGGGACAACAT
>CANSSJ010000074.1 GCA_947649625.1 uncultured Bacillota bacterium
CCGAGACCGCCCGGAACCGGCTGACCATGTCCCTGCTGGAGGCCAGCGCCACCAAATGGGTGCCGGCGGTCTTTGTGGGGGAGGAGACGGTGGAGCAGATCCGGGCCAAAGTGGCCTCCGACCTGCCCGATGAGCAGTCCGACCCCTCTCAGGTCATCATCCGGACCGACAGCGTGCTGGAGGACGACGAGTGGGCGGACTGCCCCGACGGCCTGCGGGTGGAGGAGGTCAGCGGCGACACCTACAACGCCTACGTGATGCTGGTCCGGGACCCCTCCCGAATCTATCTGGCCCCCTCCTCCCGGAGCTACTCCAGGAGCGTGCCGGGGAAGCGGATCAACCGGCAGATCGAGGCGGAGGGCGCCGTGGCCGCCATCAACGGCGGGGCCTTCTTCGACAACGGGACCATCAGCCCCGAGGTGGGCAGCGTGCCCTGCGGGCTGGTGGTGTCCGGCGGGAAGATCCTCTGGGACGACGGCAGCTCCTACTACGGCTTTGCCGGCTTCAATGAGGACGACATCCTGGTGGTGTCCAAGACCATGTCCGCCGAGGATGCCAGGGAGGCCCGCATCCGGGACGGCTGTTGCTACGGCCCGGTGCTCATCCTCAACGGAGCGGTCAACGAGGAGGCCTACAACACCAACTCCGGTTTCAATCCCCGGACGGCCATCGGGCAGCGGGCCGACGGCACCGCCATCCTGCTGTGCATCGACGGCCGCCAGGCCGGCAGCTTGGGGGCCACCTACGCCGATATCATCGACGTGATGGTGGAGTTCGGGGCGGTGAACGCCTGCAACCTGGACGGCGGCTCCTCCACGGTGATGCTGCTGCGGGACGAGGAGGGGCAGGTGCAGTATGTGAACAACGTCTCCCTGCTCCAGGAGGAGCCCCGGCGTATGCCCACCTTCTTCATGGTGCGCCCCCGGGACGGGGAATGAGGGGGCAGATGATGAAAACGAGAAAGATCAGCCTGTTTTATAAGGTGCTGCTGGGAGTCGTCCTTGTGCTGCTGGCCGCCTTCTGCTACATCCGGTTCGGCCTGCTGCGCCCCTGGCTCGCCCGGTTTGAGGCCGCCCAGCCCAAACACACCAGCCAGGAGGTCTTCACCGACCTCTTTTCCCCGGCGGACTGGGAGAGAGTCTACGACCTGGCCGGGCTGGACAGCGCCGTCTACGGGGACCGGGAGGGCTTTGCCCGGTCCATGGAGGAACTGACGGCCGGCCGGGATATGACCCTGGTGGAGACCTCCGCCGGGCTGTCCGGCGGCCGGCGGTACATCGTGAAGGCGGGGAGCGACAGCGTGGCCGCCTTCAATCTGACCGGCAGCGAGACGGAGGACGGCCAGACCGCCTGGGAGCTGGACGGGGTGGAGCTGCTGCTGGGGCAGACGGGCACGGTGACTGTCCGGGCTCCGGAGGGCTGGAGCGTGCTGGTCAACGGCGCGCGGCTGGAGGAGGACTGCCAGGTGCAGACCGTCGAAACGGCGGCGGAGCGCTATCTCCCGGAGGGGGTCCGGGGCCGGCGGACCGTGGTGTGGCAGACCCGGACCAGCACCATCCGTCAGGCGGAGGTGGAGGTCCTGGACCCGGAGGGACAGGC
Source organism: uncultured Bacillota bacterium (assembly GCA_947649625.1). Classification (GTDB taxonomy): domain Bacteria; phylum Bacillota; class Clostridia; order Oscillospirales; family Oscillospiraceae; genus Lawsonibacter. The sequence continues at coordinate 1,600 of CANSSJ010000074.1, forward strand.
CGCACCGCTGAGCTATGAGGACGGCCGCTTTACGGCGGAGAGACCGGCGGAGGAGCCGGACGGGGAGGCCCGCGCCGCCCTGCTGGGGGCGGCGGAGACCTATGCCAGATATATGATCCGGAACGCCTCCTCCGACCAGCTCCGGCGGTACTTCGACAGCGAGAGCCAGATCTATCAGACCATCCGCTCCAGCGAGATCTGGATCAATAACACCGCCGGCTGGAACTTTGAAAACGAGGAGATCAGCGAATACTGCCGCTACAGCCCCGAACTGTTCTCCGCCCGGGTGAAAATGGATATGAACGTCCGGCGGGGGAACGGCACCTTCAAGGGCTACCATGTGGACAGCACCTTCTTCTTCCACCGGACACAGGCTGGCTGGCGGGCCTATGAGATGACCAATGTAGACGTGCAGCAGGAGATCACCCGTACCCGCCTGGTCTTTATGAACGGGCAGGAGGAGGTTGGAAGGCTCTTTGTCTCCTCCGAGGAGCGCAGCTTCACCCCGCCCGGGGTGACGGCCCCGGATGGCCGGCGCTTTGTGGGCTGGGCCGTCCGGGAGAAGTCCGGGGACAGCGTCACCATGACAGTCCGCTTCCGGCCGGAGGCGGACGGCACGGCGGCCCTTCCGGCGGGCTATGCCCTGGAGCCCATGACGCTGTATGCCGTCTTTGAATAGCAGGAAAAAGCGGGCGGCCTCTCAAAGGCCTCCCGCTTTCCTGCCGGGGGAATAAAAGTTTCCCCCATTTTCTCCCATGTCAATTGTTGACGGCGGCAAAAAAATCTGATAAAATCATTTCCCGCGGGAGGCGCGGTCCTCCCCCTGGATGAAACGACACAGGAGGCAATGTTATGACGGATTACTCCCCTGAATACAATAAGGAACAGCTTACCGAGATGATCACCGGCAAGCTCCAGCGCAACTTCGGCTGCACGGTGGAGACGGCCAACAACAACCACATGTTCAAGGCCTGCGCCCTGGTCCTGCGGGACATCATGTCCCGCCACCGCATGGAGACCAGCAACCAGGTGTGGGAGAAGCAGCAGCGGCAGGTCCACTACCTGTCCCTGGAATTCCTCATGGGGCGCTCCCTGGAGAAAAACGCCTACAACCTGGGACTGCTGGACACCCTGAAGGAGGCCCTGGAAGGCATGGGCTTCTCCGCCGCCGACCTCTTCGAGTCCGAGCCGGACGCCGGCCTGGGCAACGGCGGCCTGGGCCGCCTAGCCGCCTGCTATCTGGACTCCATGACCACCCTGGAGATTCCCGCCACCGGCTACTCCATCTGCTATGAGCTGGGCATCTTCAAGCAGAAGATCATCGACGGCAAGCAGCAGGAGCTGGCCGACAACTGGCTGGGCCTGGGCGACGCCTGGCTCATCCCCAAGATGGAGGAGGCGGAGGAGGTCCGCTTCGGCGGCCAGATCATCGACCGCTGGGAGAACGGGGTCAACCACCCCGAGCACGTGGGCTACACCGCCGTGCTGGCCATCCCCCGGGATATGAAGATCGCCGGCTACAGGACCAACCACACCAATACCCTGCGCCTTTGGGACGCCAAGAGCCCCCTGCCGGTGGATATGTCCCTCTACTCCCGGGGCGAGTACCTGAAGGCGGTGGAGCAGCAGGCCATGGCCGAGGTCATCGCCAAGGTCCTCTACCCCGACGACAACCACGCCGAGGGCAAGTCCCTGCGCCTGAAGCAGCAGTACTTCTTCGTCTCGGCCACCATTCAGTCCATCGTCCGCCAGCACAAGGCCCAGTACGGCACTCTGCGCAACTTCGCCCGGAAGCATGTCATTCAGATCAACGATACCCACCCCACACTGGTCATCCCCGAGCTGATGCGCCTGCTGCTGGATGAGGAGGGCTACGGCTGGGACGAGGCCTGGCACATCGTCACTGACGCGGTGTGCTACACCAACCACACCGTGCTGGCCGAGGCCCTGGAGCGCTGGCCCCAGAAGCTGATCGAGACTCTGCTGCCCCGCATCTGGCAGATCCTCACCGAGATCGCCCGCCGCTACCAGACCGAGCTGGAGCGCCGCTACGGCGGAGACACCGGCAAGATCGCCCACATGGCCATCATCTGGGGGGGCGAGGTGCGCATGGCCAACCTGTGCGTCTGCGCCTGCCAGGCCATCAACGGCGTGTCCGCTCTCCACTCCGAGATCCTCAAGCGGGACGTCTTCCGGGACGCCTATCAGGCCGAGCCGGGCAAGTTCAAGAACGTGACCAACGGCATCGACCACCGGCGCTGGCTGTCTCAGATCAACCCCAGGCTGGACGCCCTCATCCGGGACTGCGCCGGCGGAGACCGGTACCTGCTCCACCCCGAGGCTCTGAAGGACTTTGAGAAGGCGGCGGACGACAAGACCGTGCTCCAGAAGTTGGAGGACATCAAGAAGGAGAACAAGCGCCGCTTCGCCGATTGGGTCAAGCGGGAGTCGGGAGTGGTGTTGAACACCGACGCCATTTTCGACGTGCAGGTGAAGCGCCTCCACGAGTATAAGCGGCAGCTGCTCAACGTGCTGCACATCATCTACCTGTACAACCGGCTGCGGGACGACCCCAATATGGAGTTCACCCCCCAGACCTTCCTCTTCGGCGCCAAGGCAGCCCCGGGCTACCATGTGGCCAAGCAGATCATCCAGCTCATCAACTCCCTGGCCGCCCAGATCGCCGCCGACCCCATCTGCAAGGATAAGCTGCAAGTGGTCTTTTTGGAGAACTACCGGGTCTCCCTGGCTGAGAAGCTGATGCCCGCCTCCGAGATCTCCGAGCAGATCTCCACCGCCGGCAAGGAGGCCAGCGGCACGGGCAATATGAAGTTCATGATGAACGGCGCGCTGACCATCGGCACCCTGGACGGGGCCAATGTGGAGATGCACCAGCAGCTGGGGGACGAGAACATCTTCCTCTTCGGCCTGACCACCGAGCAGGTGAACCAGCGCAAGCGGGACGGCTACCGCCCCCATGAGATCTACCTCCACGACCAGGATATCAAGCGGGTGCTGGACCAGATCTCCGCCGGCTTCAGCGACAAGGTGACTTACAACGACCTGACCCAGCGCCTCCTCTTCGGCGCGGGGGGCAGCCAGGCCGACGAGTATATGCTGCTGGCCGACTTCAACAGCTACCGGGACGCCCACCGGCGGGCCATCGAGGCCTACGCCGACCGGGACCGCTGGAACCGGATGTCCCTCGTCAACATCGCCCGGTCGGGCATCTTCGCCGCCGACCGGTCCATCCAGGACTACGCCCGGGATATCTGGCACGTGCCCACCCGGAAATAAGCATAAAAATTCCCGACCGGCCGGTCGGGAATTTTTATATTCAAGGGGCAGGTACGACCTCCACGGTGTAGCCCAGGTCGCGCAGGCCCTGGACGACGCCGGTCTCGCCGATCATGTGGCCCGCGCCCACCGTCATCAGGCCGGTGTGAGAGCCCTCCTGCTTTAAGTACCGGTCGGCCCAGGCGATCATATTGGGGTCCCGGCCCTCGAAGAGCTTGGAGTTCAGCTCGTCGCTGGGGTCGGCGCTGAGCGCGTCCTTGGGGTAGTCGTTGGCGAAGCCGTTCACGTCACGGGCCTTCCACTGGTCCATCCAGCGGTCCACAATGGCGTCCTGCTCCTTCAGGGCGGCCTCGTAGGCCGCCTTCTCCTCCTCGGTCATGTCCCCGGCGGCGTCCATCCCCAGGAACATGGCCAGGGTCATGGTCAGGTAGTTCTCCTGGTACTCGTCGGACAGGTCGTCGAAGATCTTCCCCTGGAAGGCGTAGGTCTCGATGCCCTGGGTGGGGACGTCTGCGTTGGCGGCCCGGGCGTTGACGTACAGGTCGATAGCCATGGCGTTCTCGCTGGCGGTTTCGTCCGTCATGGACAGGGCGGTGAAGGAGTTGGCCAGCGCCCAGGGCTTGAACAGGGCCACCTGAGCCTCGGGCATCCCCAGGGGGGCCAGGGCGTCCACCACCGCCTGGTAGAGCTCAGGGTCGATGTGATCCTTTAGGGTGGTGCCGTCGGAGTAGACCTGCATGGCGGTGAACTCGTCAATTCCCTCCTGGCTGTTGAAGTCCAGCTCGAAGGCGGCCAGCTCGGCGGAGGCGATGACATCCCGGAGCTGCTTGTGGAAGGGATAGAGGTTATTCCGGTCGGTGTGGATGGAGCCCAGCAGGTACAGGGTGTTGCCGTTGCCCTCCGCCTTCCAGAGCAGACCCAGGGAGCCAGCGTTCTGCCGGTCGTACAGGTTCAGGATCAGCCGGTTGGCAAAGGCGGCCGCCTCCAGCAGGGTGCAGGGGCGGTCCAGGGCCAGGCCGGCGCCGTCCCCCCGGAGAACCTTCATGGAGCGCATGAAGTCCACCGGGCCGGCCTCAATACCCGGGAAATCGTAGGCCGCCGCCTCCTGGTACAGGGCGTTGATCACTCCGCCCCGGGTGGTGTCGATGACCAGGGCCCCGCCCTTGTCCGGGTTGGCGGGCGCCTCCAGAAGGGCCAGCTTGCCGGCCACCACACCGGTCAGCTTGTCCAGCTGGGCCTGGGTGACGGGCTGGCTGTGATGGGTCTGGATCTCGTCGCCGAACAGACCCATGGCGTAGCCGTCGGCCAGTTCTTTATAGCCCCAGGCAGGGAAAGGGGCGGGCTGGGCCTCTTCGGCGGCCAGGACGGGAGTTATGCCCCCCACCAGGCCGAAGGCCAGCAGCAAAGCAAGCAGTTTTTTCATGGGTATCATCCTTTCTTCGGGCAGGGCCCAATACCTCTAGTTTATTGTAGCACGGGAGAGGGAAATGTCAAATTAAAATTTTTTAAACGCCCAGCCATTCGGCCAGGTCCCACAGGCCGGGGGAGATGTGGTCGGGGTGGAAGCGGGCGAAGGCCGACCCCGGGGTGGTGCCGTTGAGGACGGCGGCGAAGTGGCAGCCGGCGTTTTTTGCCGCCCCGGCGTCCAGCACGGTGTCGCCGCAGAACAGGGTGTCCTTCGGGGAGACCTCCAGCCGGTCCATGGCGGCCAGCAGGCCCTCCGGGTCGGGCTTGTGGCGCGTCACGTCGGCGCTGCCGATGACCAGTTCCACCGTGTCCCCCAGTCCGTGGTTGTCCAGGATGATCTGGATGGTGTCCCCCCGCTTGGTGCTGACGATGGCCGTTTTGATCCCCTGGGCCTTCAGGCCCCGGAGCAGCTCGGGCGCGCCGGGGAAGAGGGTGGTCTCCTTCCGCTGGCGCTCCACCGCCACCTCAGAAAACAGGACCCGAAATTTGGCCCGGTTGGCCGGGTCCAGGTCTCCGGTGAGCATGGAGTAGGCGTCCTCCAGCAGAAAGCCCACCGTCCTGCGCACCGCCTCCCGCTCCGGTGCGGGCCAGCCCAGCCCGGTGAGGCCGTGGACAAAGCCGGCCACGATGGAGTCGGTGCAGTCCCCCAGGGTGTAGTCAAAATCGAAGCATACCGCTTTGAACATAAAATTTCCTCCTTGCAGGGGCGGCCTCTGCGCAGCCGTTGGCGGCTTTGCCGCCTTACGGATGCGGCGTACCCCTTGCGGGTGTTGGCCGCCCGCGGGCGCGCACAGCGCGCCCCTACATTTTACCACAGAAAAGTATTTGCCGCAACCGTTTGACCCAGGGGGGCTTTTCCTGTATAATGGAGCCACGATAAAGGAGGCGCGCTCTATGGACAAGACAAACGTGAAATATAACGCCTACATCAAAATTCTGGAGGAGGAGCTGGCGCCCGCCATGGGCTGCACCGAGCCCATCGCCATCGCCTACGGCGCGGCCAAGGCCCGGGAGGTGCTGGGCGCTCTGCCCGATGAGATCGTGGTGGAGGCCAGCGGCAATATCATCAAAAACGTGAAGAGCGTGGTGGTGCCCAACACCGGCGGGCTCCACGGCATCGAGGCCGCCGCCGCGGCCGGGGCGGTGGCCGGAAAGCCGGAGCTGCTGCTGGAGGTCATCTCCCAGGTGACGCCCGGACAGCAGGAGGAAATGCGGGCCTATCTGAAGGAGCACCCCGTCCGGGTGGAGTTCCTGGACGGCGAGCTGGTCTTCGATATCCGGATCACCCTGAAAAAGGGGGCGGATACCGCCGTTGTCCGCATCGCCAACTACCACACCAACATCGTCCACATCGAGCGCAACGGACAGGTCCTGCTGGACCTGCCCGTGGAGGCCGACGACGAGAGCGGCCTCACCGACCGGAGCCTCCTCACCATGGCGGACATCTACGACTTCGCCCAGACGGTGGATGTCGGCGACGTAAAAGAACTGCTGGACCGGCAGATTCAATGCAATATGGCCATCTCCCAGGAGGGGCTCACCCACAGCTACGGGGCCAACATCGGCCAGGTCATCCGGGATACCTCCCGCCCCGACGACCCCATCGCCAGAGCCAAGGCGGCGGCCGCCGCCGGGTCAGACGCCCGGATGGGGGGCTGCGAGATGCCCGTCATCATCAACTCGGGCAGCGGCAACCAGGGCATGACCGCCTCCGTCCCCGTGATCGTCTACGGCCGGGAGACCGGCGCGTCCGAGGAGAAGCTCTGCCGGGCCCTGGTGCTGTCCAATCTCATCACCATCCACCAGAAGACCCGCATCGGCCGGCTGTCCGCCTACTGCGGCGCGGTGAGCGCCGGGGCCGCGGCGGGGGCGGGCATCGCCTACCTGGACGGCGGCGGCTACGAGGAGGTCATCCACACCGTGGTCAACGCCCTGGCCATTGTGTCCGGCATGATCTGCGACGGGGCCAAGGCCTCCTGCGCCGGCAAGATCGCCGCCGCCATCGACGCCGGCGTGCTGGGTTACCGGATGTACCAGCAGGGCCAGCAGTTCTACGGCGGGGACGGCATCCTCTCCCACGGGGTGGAGAA
>CANSSJ010000075.1 GCA_947649625.1 uncultured Bacillota bacterium
CGGCCTTCATCCGGCGCAACACATCGAAGAGCCTGGCCGTCTCCTGGACGGTCAAAACGGCGGTGGGCTCGTCCAGAATGATGATCCTGGCCCCGTAGTACAGCACCTTGACGATCTCCAGGGTCTGCTTCTCGGAGACGGCCATGTTGTACACCTTTTTCCGGGGGTCGATGTCGAATCCGAATTTCCGGGCCATGTCCCGGATGATGTCGTACCGGTCCTTTTTCAGCACGGCCCCGGACTTCTCGTCTCCCAGCCAGATATTGTCGGCGGCGGAGAAGACGTCCACCAGTTTGAAGTGCTGATGCACCATGCCGATGCCCAGCTTTTTGGCGTCCTCCGGGGAGTTGATGGACACCTCCCGACCGTCCACGAAGATGGACCCGCTGTCCGGCTTGTAAATGCCCGACAGCATGTTCATCAGGGTGGTCTTGCCTGAGCCGTTCTCCCCCAGCAGGGCCAGGATCTCCCCCGGCTTCACGTTCAGGTTGACGTCCCTGTTGGCGGCCACGCTGCCAAAGCTCTTGCAGATGCCCCGCATCTCAATGGCATATTGCTGCTCTCCCATTCGATTCCCTTCCTTCTGTAGGGGCGGCCTTTGGCCGTCCGCTTTCTTTTCGTGCAGGCGGCCAAAGGCCGCCCCTACATACATCCTCCATATAAATCACGGGCCGGCCGGGAACATCCGGCCGGCCCGGTTCGGGTCTGCGTTGACCGGGCGGGAGGTTTTAGCCCTCCACGACGCCCGCTACGTTGTAGTTCATGCTGCCCTTGATGACGCCGTCGTCCACGGAGGGGCCGCCGGCGGGGACGATCTCGGGCTCCATATCCACCGGCTGGCCGTCCACCAGCTGCTTGCCGTCGGACATCAGGGGGGCGTCGGTCTTGACGATCTCCACGGAGCCGTCAGCGCCGATGTTGTAGCTCAGCTTCACGCCGGAGAACACGTCCCACTCGCCAGAGATGATGAGCTCACGCACGGCGTCCATCACGGCCTTGGTGTTGGGGGCGGCGACAGCCTCGTTCACCGGGGAGGCGTCCACAAAGCCCTCAGCCAGGCCGGCGTAGTAGGCGTTGCCGCCCATGTTCTCCACAAACTTGGAGGCGTCGCCGTTGCAGTCCATGGCGGCCTGAATGGCGGTCTGATAGTAGACATTCCAGTGCCAGATGGCGGCGGTAATGTGGCCGCTGGGGGCCTGCTCGGTCATGTCGGAGTTATAGCCGCAGCCGAACACGCCGTTGTTCTGGGCCACCAGTTGGGGCTGGGCGGAGTCGCAGTGCTGGGAGATGACGCAGCAGTCATAGGCGTCGATGAGGGCCTGGGCGGCCTGCTTCTCTTTGGCCTCGTCTCCCCAGGTGTCGATCACATTCACATGGACCACCGCATCGGGGTTGGCCGACTGGGCGCCCAGGGCGAAGGCGTTGATGCCGGAGCAGGTCTCGGCGTACTGCCGGTTGTAGGCGGCCACATAGCCGATGGAGTTGTTGCCCAGCTCCACAGACTTCATGCCCGCGGCGATGCCGGCCAGGTAGCGGGCCTGGTAGATGCGGCCGAAGTAGTTGTTGAAGTTGGTATCGTTGGCCATATAGCCGGTGCCGTGGGAGAAGATCACGTCGGGGTACTGCTCGGCCTTGTCGGCCATGGCGTTGATGTAGCCGAAGGAGATGCCGAAGACGATGTCGGCCCCCTGGTTGACCACGATGTCGATGGCGTTGGCCACGGCGGTGTCGTCGTTATCGGGCACGTTGTCCACCACGATCAGGTCGGCGGGGTCCAGGCCCAGGGCCTTCATGGCGGTGGTGATGCCGTTGTGGTGCTGGAAGGTGTAGCCGGCGGTGTCGTTCTGGCTGGTGATGTAGACGGCGCCCACCTTGAAGTCGGACTTGCCGTCCACGGGGGTGGACACGTCGGTGTTGGACTTGCTGGCGGAGCTGGGATTGCCGGCGGCGGAGCCGGGATTGCTGGTGCCGCCGTTGCCGCCGCAGGCGGCCAGGGACAGGCTCATGGCCGCGGCCAGAGCCAGCGCGAGAATCTTTTTCATTCTGTTTCCTCCTTAAAGTGCAGTTCGTTTCCTACCTTTAAATATATATTAAAACCGAGATCCGGTTTTAATCCGCAAACTCCACCCCGGTCTCCTCGCTCATGGACTTCACCCGGGCCAGGGCCTCCACCTTGACGCCCCGGGCGCGGATGCGGTCTCCGCCGGGCTGGAAGGCCTTCTCGATGACCACCCCCGCCCCGGCCAGCTTCGCCCCCGACTGCTCCACCAGGTCGATGAGCCCGTCCAGGGCGGCTCCGTTGGCCAGAAAGTCGTCGATGATGAGAACATTGTCCCCGGGCCCCAGGAACTTTTTGGAGACGATCACATCGTACACCTTCCCATGGGTGAAGGACTCCACCCTGGTGGTATACACCTCGCCGGCGATGTTTTTGGTCTGGCTCTTCTTGGCAAAGACCACCGGGCAGTGAAAAGACTGCGCCGTGATACAAGCGATCCCGATGCCGGAGGCCTCGATGGTCAAAATCTTGTTCACGCCGCAGTCCGCAAAACGCCGCTGAAACTCTCTGCCGATCTCCTCTAAAAGGGCAACGTCGATCTGGTGGTTCAGAAAACTGTCCACCTTCAGCACGTCGTTCCCCTTCACTGTGCCATCCTGACGGATGCGCTGTTTGAGCAGCTCCATGGGTCCCACCGCCTTTTTGAAAAATAACAGCGGCCCGGTGCTTCGGGCCACATGCTCTGATCGAAAAATATCACGGCTACATTATAAAGGAAAACCCTCCATCTTTCAATCCCTTTTTTCCGATTTCCCCCCGAATTTTGTACAATTATCAGCGGCATTTCCTGTCACTTTCGGCAATTTTTTCCATCCTTCGCCCCAAGGCCCCGGGGCGCAGGACTTTCCTGCCTCCCTTCCCCGGGAAATTTTTCCCGAACGACCGCCTTCGACCCATTATTTTCCAATTTATGGTAAACTTGTGTCAGAGACAATAAATTGAAAGGCGGTTTTGTTCATGTGGCCACTGCAAAAGAGAGGTCTCTTTGACTCCGGGCGTGTCCTGTTCCTGCCGGTGGATTCCATCTATCCCAACCCCGGCCAGCCCCGGCGGGTCTTTTCCCAGTCCGACCTGGAGGAGCTGGCCTGCTCCATCCGGGAGCTGGGCCTGCTCCAGCCCCTCACCGTCCGCCGCCGGGAGGGCCGGTGGGAGCTGGTGGCCGGGGAGCGCCGGCTACGGGCCGCTCGGCTGGCCGGCCTGGAGGAGGTCCCCTGCCTGTCCGTCCAGACCGACGGGCAGTCCTCCTCCCTGCTTGCCCTGGTGGAAAACCTCCAGCGCCGGGACCTGGACTTCTGGGAGGAGGCCGCCGCCCTGCGGAAGCTCATCGACACCTACCACATCTCCCAGGAGGAGGCCGCCCGGCGCATCGGCAAGAGCCAGTCCGCCGTGGCCAACAAGCTGCGGCTGCTGAAGCTGCCCCCCGACGTGCTCTGCCTGCTCCGGGACGGCGGGGCCACCGAGCGCCACGCCCGGGCCCTGCTCCGCCTGGACACTCCGGAGCGCCAGCTGGCGGGGGCCCGGCAGGTGGTGAACCAGGGGCTCACCGTGGCCCAGACCGAGGCCCTGGTGGACGCCATGCTGGCCGCCGCCCCCGTCCGGCGGAAACCCCACTTTCTGGTCAAGGACGTGCGGCTGTTTCTCAACACCATCACCCGCAGCCTGGACATCATGCGCTCCGCCGGGGTGGACGCCCAGTGCAGCCGCCAGGACAGCGAGGAGGCCATCACCCTCACCATCCAGATCCCCCGCCGGGCGGGGTAATGTTTCACGTGAAACGTCAAGGCCGTCTGGCGGCCTTGACGTTTCTTTTTAAGAATTCTCGGAAAACAGTTGAAATCTCCTCTCTCCATTGATATAATACGAAGTTGCATTGCTTTTTGCGTTTTCTACCACACCGAGGAGGCTTTTCCATGGCCAAGATCATCGCCGTTGTCAACCAAAAGGGCGGAGTGGGCAAGACCACCACCACCGTCAACATCACCGCCGCCCTCCACGCACTGGGCCGGCGGGTGCTGTTATGCGACTTTGATCCCCAGGCCAACGCCACCTCCGGCATGGGGGTGGACAAGAACGCCGCCTCCCCCAACGTCTACGACATTCTGGTGAGCGGGGCCGACCCGGCCAGGGCCGTGGTATCCACCAAGTACGGCGACGTGCTGCCCTCCAACAAGGCGCTGGCTGGAGCGGGCATCGAGATGATCGGCATCGACAACCGGGAGAAGCTGCTGAAAAACGCCCTGGACGCCCTGACAGACCGGTACGACTTCATCTTCATCGACTGCCCCCCCTCCCTGGAGCTGCTCACCGTCAACGCCCTGTGCGCCGCCGGGTCCCTGCTGGTGCCGGTGCAGTGTGAGTACTACGCCCTGGAGGGCCTGAGCGACCTGCTGGCCACCGTCCGGCTGGTGAAGCGGAAGCTGAACCCCAACCTGGTGATGGAGGGCGTGCTGCTCACCATGTTCGACAGCCGGACCAACCTGTCCCTCCAGGTGGCGGAGGAGGTCAAGCGCCACTTTCCCGGCCAGGTGTACGCCACCGTCATTCCCCGGAACGTCCGCCTCTCCGAGGCCCCCAGCCACGGCAAGCCTATCTCCGACTACGACCCTTATTCCCGGGGCGCGGAGGCATATAAGCTGTTGGCGGAGGAAATGATTGCGAGGTAACGATATGGCAAAACGAAAGACAGAACTGGGTCTGGGCCGGGGGCTGAACGCCCTGCTGGGCGACCCGGACCTGCCGGAGCAGAATGAGGGCTCCGTCTCCCTGCCCATCTCCCAGGTAGAGCCCGGGCTGAACCAGCCCCGGAAGCGGTTTGACGAGGACGCCCTGGCCGACCTGGCCGAGTCCATCCGGGTCCACGGCATCATCCAGCCCCTGACGGTGCGGCGACTGGCCACCGGCTACTACCAGATCATTGCCGGCGAGCGCCGCTGGCGGGCGGCCAAGGCCGCGGGGCTGGCGGAGGTCCCCGCCGTCATCATCGAGGCGGACGACCGCAAGGTAATGGAGCTGGGCCTCATCGAAAACCTCCAGCGGGAGGACCTGAATCCCGCCGAGGAGGCCCGGGGTTACCGCACCCTGATGGAGGACTACGGCCTGACCCAGGAGCAGGTGGCCCGGCAGATGGGCAAGTCCCGGCCCGCCATCACCAACACCCTGCGGCTGCTGTCCCTGCCCGAGGAGGTCATGAAGCTGGTGGAGGAGGACGCCCTCTCCGCGGGACATGCCCGGGCCATCCTGGGCGCCCCCACCGCCGCCCTCCAGAAGGAGGCGGCCGCCCGGGTGGTGAAGGAGGGACTGTCCGTCCGGCAGACCGAGGCCCTGGTAAAGGCCCTCCAGAAGGAGAAAAAGGAGACGCCCAAGCCCCAGGGGCCAGACCTGTCCCTCTACCTGGGGGAGCTGGAGAAGGATCTGGCCGGCCGGCTGGGCCGGAAGGTGAAAATCGCCCACAAGGGAAAGAAGGGCCGGATCGAGCTGGAGTACTACAATGAACAGGACCTGGAGGTTCTTTTGGCCCTGCTCCAGGGTTTAAAGTCGCAGGGAGGTGGGCAGGATGGCTGAGGGACGCCGCAGGGACCCCAGCGAGCCTTTTATTGAGGACGCCCACCGCTTTCCCGACGACGGCCAGAAGAAACGGCGTCCCCCCTCCCCCGACCAGGACAGCCGGCGCAAGCGCGCCAACCAGCAGCGGAAGCGGCGCAACTCCGTCTTTCAGTACATCGCCGTTCTGTTCATGGCCGCTTTTGTCCTGCTGCTGTTTACCTTTATGATGGAGCGCCGGCAGAGTCAGCAGCAGATCGACGATTTAAAGCAGTCCAACTCCGCCGCCCAGACCCTCCAGGGGCTGATCGACGAGAACGCGGCTCTGAAGGAGCAGATCGCCCAGGTGGAAAAGCAGGCCAAGGAACTGGCCGATCAGCTGGCCGCCGCCAGGGCAGAGACCTCCGCGGCGGAGGAGCAGGTCCAGGCGGAGGAAAAGTCCATCCAGGCCATGCAGTGGTTCTGGCAGATCAATGAGGCCTCCGTCCGAGGCAGGACCAAGCTGTGCCGCGAGCTGATCGCCTCTCTGGAGGAGGCCGGGCTCCAGGATTACCTGCCCAAGGAGAACAGCACCGGCACCGACCGCTTTTCCCCCTACGACCGGTATATGGAGATCCGGGGGAAGGTCATCAAATAAAATGTTTCACGTGGAACATCGTTAAGAAGGAGACATGTATATTATGCTGGACATTCGATTCATTCGGGAGAACCCCGATGCAGTCAAGGAGAACATCAAGAAGAAGTTCCAGGAGGAGAAGCTCCCCCTGGTGGACCAGGTGCTGGCCCTGGACGGGGAAAACCGCTCCGCCATGTCGGAGGCCAACGAGCTCCGGGCCGCCCGGAACACCCTGAGCAAGCAGGTGGGGATGCTGATGGGGCAGGCCAAAAAGGACCCCTCCAAGCTGGCTGAGGCCGAGGAGGCCAAAGCCAAGGTGAAGGCCAACGCCGACCGGCTGGCCGAGCTGGAGCAGAAGGAGACCGAGCTGGCCGAGGAGATCCGTAAAATCATGCTGGTCATCCCCAACATGATCGACCCCTCCGTCCCCATCGGCCCCGACGACTCCGCCAACGTGGAGGTGGAACGGTTCGGCGAACCCAAGGTGCCCGACTTTGAAATCCCCTACCACACCGAGATCATGGAGTCCTTCAACGGGGTGGACATGGACGCCGCCGGCCGGGTGTCGGGCAACGGCTTTTACTACCTGCTAGGCGACGTGGCCCGCCTCCACGAGGCGGTGCTGGCCTACGCCCGGGACTTCATGATCGGCAAGGGCTTCACCTTCTGCATCCCCCCCTTCATGATCCACGGCAACGTGGTGGAGGGGGTCATGTCCCAGACCGACATGGAGGCCATGATGTATAAGATCGAGGGGGAGGACCTGTACCTCATCGGCACCAGCGAGCACTCCATGATCGGCAAATTCATCGACCAGATCATCCCTGAGGCCTCCCTGCCCCAGACCCTCACCTCCTACTCCCCCTGCTTCCGCAAGGAGAAGGGCTCCCACGGCATCGAGGAGCGGGGCGTCTACCGCATCCACCAGTTCGAGAAGCAGGAGATGATCGTGGTGTGCAAGCCCGAGGACTCCATGGACTGGTACGAGAAGATGTGGCGGTACTCCGTGGAGCTCTTCCGTTCGCTGGACATCCCCGTGCGGCAGCTGGAGTGCTGCTCCGGCGATCTGGCCGACCTGAAGGTGAAGTCCTGCGACATCGAGGCCTGGTCCCCCCGGCAGAAGAAATATTTTGAGGTCTGCTCCTGCTCCAACCTGGGGGACGCCCAGGCCCGGCGGCTGAAAATGCGGGTGAAGGGCGAGAAGGGGACCTATCTGCCCCACACCCTGAACAACACCGTGGTGGCCCCCCCCCGGATGCTCATCGCCTTTTTGGAAAACAACCTCCGCGCCGACGGCAGCGTGGTGATTCCCGAAGTCCTCCGGCCCTACATGGGCGGCCTGGAGGTCATGATCCCCCAAAAATAAGATCAATAAGGAGAGGCCATTATGGGTATTTTTAACTTCTTCTCCCGGGACGAAGAGGACGCCGAGGAACTGCTCCAGGAGCTGGAGCAGCCGGTCCGCCGGACCTCTCAGCAGCCGGAGGCCGCTCCCACCGGGGAGCTGTATGAGGGGATGCACCTGGACGTTATGACCAGAGAGGGCGAGCCCCTGCTCTCCGGCCGGGTGACCAGCTTCTCCCCCGACTCGCTGACGCTGGGCCGCCTGCCCGGCGAGCTGTCCTTCAAGATCTCCCCGGTGGGGGCCGCGGTCAGCCTCAGCGGCTACGACAGGCGGCTCATCCCCCTGTGTCTCAGCGGGATCGTCCAGGAGTCCGGGCGGACCGTCCTCCAGCTGAAAAACCTGAAGGTGGAGCACCACGCGGAGCACCGGGACAACTTCCGCCTCCCCTTTACCACCCCCGTGTCCCTCTACCGCCCCGACGACGAGCGCCAGCGCAACCCCGAGGAGTGCACGCTGGTGAATATCAGCACCGGCGGGTGCTGCGTGCAGTCGGAGTACGTCCACGTGGAGGACGAGGTGCTGCGCATCCGGGTAAAGCTGGAGGAGTACGCCCCGCTGAACTTCCTGGGGCAGGTGGTCCGAAGCGTGGAGCACGCCCCCGGCGTGTTCTGGTACGGCATCCTCTTCGCCCAGCTCACCGAGCAGGAGATCACCGCCCTGAACAAGACCCTGTACAATTTGCAGATGGGCATCAAACAGACCCACGTCCGGGGCGAGGAGGGCCACTGGTAAGGCCCTGACGCACATACGAAACAATTAAGACCTGCTAACAAATGTCAAGAGCTAAATTGAAGGGAAACGCTATTTTT
>CANSSJ010000076.1 GCA_947649625.1 uncultured Bacillota bacterium
CGCACCAACAAGGTGGACGCCATGACCTTTGCCCAGGAGCCGCTGCTGCTCACCAGCCCCAGAAGCTCCGCCGGGATAGATTATCGTGATTTTGTCAAAGAGTACATAGAGAGGGGGAACTGAGCATGGCCGACAAAAAGGGCTTTGACTTGGCCAACCTGCTGAAAGATGTGCCCAAGTTGGACACCGCCGATGGCCGGGAGCAGATCGAGTACATCGACATAGGCCAGATTGAGAGTGACCCCGACAATTTCTACAATCTGGTTCAGCTGGAGGAGCTGGCCTCCAACATTGCTGTGGTGGGCCTCCAGCAACCCCTTCGGGTGCGTACCTCGGAAACGAACCCAGAGAAAGTAGTCGTTGTGTCAGGCCACCGTCGTCTGGCTGCGCTGAATCTGCTGATTAAAGAGGGGCGCGAGGACCTGCGGGAGATTCCCTGCATCCGGGAGCGCGTCATAGGCTCCGCCGCCCTCCAGGAGTTGCGGCTGATCTACGGCAACAGTGACACCCGGGTGCTCTCCTCCGCCGAACTGGCCAAACAGGCGGAACGGGTGGAGCTGCTGCTGTATCAGCTGAAGGAGGAGGGCTTTGAGTTCCCAGGCCGGATGCGGGACCATGTGGCCCAGGCCTGTAGAATCTCCGCCCCCAAGCTGTCCCGGCTCAAAGTCATCCGGGAGAATCTGATCCCGGAGTACATGAACCTGTTTGAGAAGGACAAGCTGCCGGAGCAGACGGCCTACGCCCTGGCCCGTCTGCCCGGGGACTTCCAACTCCGCATTTTTACCGCCTTGTCCGATAAGATTCCTAGAGGGGACAAGGTTGAAAAGGTACTGAGCAAATACAACGAGGGCTGGCGGTGGGAGCCGCAGCTGACCTGCCCTGACGGCAAAACTTGTAAGCGTGGGGACACGTTTCTGCGCCGGGACTGCGAAGCCCCAGGTTGGGCGGGTTTTTGCGGCGGAAATACATGCTGCCTGGAGTGTGATCAGGCAACAGCCAGATATTCCCCCTGTGAGCGGATGTGCAGCAAGGCCAAGGCCCAGCGAAAAGAGGAAGCCGACAAGAAAAAAGAGGAGGAGCACAAGCGCCTGCAGAAGCAGGGCCGGAAGTGGCAGAAGGAGACCCAGGGCTATGCCAAGCGGCTCCTGCGTGCCATAGATGCCGCCGGGGTACCGGATGACGCCAAAATCAACTGGAGCTATTATGACGATATTCTTGTGTCTACCATCCGCCAGTGGGCCGTCGGCGAGTTTGACGATCCGGCCGATTGGCATGGTGCCCGGCTGATTCCGGGCAGATGCTACGGTGACCATCTGGCAGAAGTCGCCAAGCTGTTGAAATGCTCCACCGACTTCCTGATGGGCCTGACCGAGGACATCCGCCTAGCGCCACTCCAGGAGGAGCCAGAGGACCCTGCGGGAGCCCTGGAGGAGGCAACCGCTTCGGCGGATTCCTGGGATGATATTTCGAAGGTTCTGGACCAGGTGGCGGCACCGGAGGAACCCACCCGCCGGATTCGCTGGGAGAGCCGGGGGACGCCGCCGCCGACGAATAAGACAATCCTCACTTACAATATGACCAACGACGGGCCGGAGTATCGGCCGGCGGTGTGGACCGGCAGTAAATTCAAATCCCCGAACCGTCTGAAAGAGCTGACCGGTTTGCAATATACCCACTGGCTGGAGGTCCCTCTCCCTGGCAGCGGCGAGACCTGTCAGGTAGCCCCGCCGGAGCTGGCGGAGGGACAGCTGGCGATTTGCGGCTGGATGCCCGGTGGCACTTTCCCCGCGGAGCCTGGGGAGGTGGTTGTGGATTTTGATTTGGGTGAAGGGGTTATCGTCCGCGAGATCTGCTGCTATTCTGACGGTCACTTTTATTTCCGTGTCAAATCCGGGGAAATGGGCGCAAAGATAGACATGCCCGCTGTCCGCTGGATGTGGCTGCCGCCGGTGGGGTGAGTCTATGGGAACGAGATTTCATGCCCCGGAGGGATACCTGACCAGCAACATCGGCCTGCTGGCCAGGACAGTGATCCGAGAACTGCGGATGAATCCCTACATAGATTCCGAACTTGAATCCCCTCAATGGAACTACAAACCCGAGTACCTGGAGTTTACCATTTTGTCTATCCAGGACGGCGGATACCTCTGCCAGTATTCCGGAGAAAAGGACACTTTCTTCTGGGAGCAATGGAAAAAGCAGCCCAATTATGGGTTCCTTGGAAAAAACAGCGGAACTTCGGTCAACTACTACATCCAGGATGCTCCCATTCCACCTCCCTATGAAAGCAAAACGGTTGACTTCTCTCCCTACAGCCGGCGCTGCGCTGAAATTAACTCAGCGACGCTGCTGGTCAAGGACCCGGCAGCATTCGCCGCCCTGGCAGCGGAGCCGGAGGTCTCACAGCGGGACCCTGGCGTCTGCTGGGAGCGGCCGTCCAAGAAATTTTTAGTAGAGGGTGGGTGCCCTTGCTACCGGGGGCTGCTGAATTATGGCAGCGGCGCCAACGTCCTGTGCGAAGCGGCCAGCCAGCAGCTTCATGATTATGTGGGCCTCAAATTCTGCGAGGGCGGACGGAAAATCTACTGCCCGATCTGGCAGGCGAAGTGTGCCAAGCAAAATGTGCCCAAGTTGGACACAAAGAACGACTGAGCAAAATGTGCCCAACTTGGGCACCGAGGAGGCGTGACAGTGCGGATACTGAAACCCGGCGACCCCTGCCCCTGCTGCGGGCAGCCCATCAAAGAGGGATTGCCCACGAAGACGATGATATTACTCAGCTGGCTTCAGGAGGGAAAAGACTTTCTGGAAGCGACGAAGGGAGTCAACAATGAAACGATTGACAACTGATACCCCGGATGGGAATTTTGAGACCATGCTCAATCTGGTGTTCGGCCAGGATGGTTGGGCGCATATCAGACATGACGGCGAGGAGGGGACCGTCCCCCTCACCCAGTGGGCGAAGGCCCAGTGCATTCTCCACGGGTGCGGGGAGTTCTCCGCCGAGACGCCCCAGGAGATTGACGAAGAAATCTCTGACTGCTTGATGATGGACTTCCCGGATTGTCCCATTGCCCTGGCTTATGGCTTTGCCGTCCAGGCCTGCCACTTGCGGGGCCGGCTGAAAATGTATGAGGACATCTTTTTTGCTGAGAACGGGACGGAGCGGCTGCCCCTGGATGTTCTTCGGGATCTGGCGGGGAGGACAGTGCCTGCTGGACCGCTGACTGTCGAGGAACTGCAAGAAATGTCTTTTGAACCGGCATGGGTGGACGGAGCACGAGAATCAAAACTTGGCCGTAGTGGTTGGGCAATTATTTATTATTCCAAAGTCGAAAAGTATGTAACTGTATGGTGGCCAGCGACAGAATATGCTGACATTCCGAGCCTGGAGCATTATGGGGATACCTGGAATGCCTATCCTTGTAAACCAGAGGAGGCTGTGCCATGACCAAACCGCTGACCTATCATAAGCCCAGCGGGGAGTGGGGGATCGAGGGGGTGGATCTGTCCACCCTCCCGCCCCAGGTGTATGGGGCGTTGGCCAAGCTCATGCGGCTGGAGCATCCCCTCTGCGGCACCCGGGCGGAAATGCTCCGGCTGGCCAGCGAGGAAGAAATGGCTGAGATGTTGACGCAGGCCTGTCCTGACGCAAAGGAACACTGCGGTGGTACTTCCATATGCCGGGCGTGCTGGCTGGACTGGCTGCTGGAGTCGGCTGGCACATCCACTGAGAAGCCGGTACCTAAAAAGGGCAGCGCACAGTGGCAGGACTGGCTGAGAACCAGATTTGAACGGAAGGAGGACTAAAATGAAAACTGCGAACAACATTTTACTGGTCCGGGTACCCACTCTGGAGGCGTCAACGGCCGGGAACTGCGGGACTATATCCTGGAGTCGCTGGCTCAGGGCGTTCTGGTCCTGACGGAGGACGCTTCCTGCGAGGTGATGGAACTGCCCCCGCTGGGCGGGGTGGAGGTATCCCAGGAGCAGACGGAGCCGAAAGCGCCAATTGGGGCGGTAGGGCTCATTGACATGTCATCATGTACCGGAGAGGATATTGAGGAAACTGAACCGCCGCCTGTGGAGGTTGCCGCTGGCCGGAACAGAGAGGAAAAGCAAGCCATTCTGGAGCGGCTGAGGGAGTACCGGAAATCTCACGGGCTGGGCTGTTGGAATGGGGTTGCCAAGAAAGCCGGCGGGAACATTACTCCAGAGTTGATTCGGGATATGATTCTGGGCAAGGAATCTCCGCCTATTGCCGACTGGCGAAAGATTGACCGGGCGGTACAGTTCTTGGGCACGAAATCGGTCAACCCATGCTGAGGATCATCACCGAAGTGGACGCCCCGCCCGGGCAGGCCATCGGCGTCAAGGAAGTCTTGGCCATGGAGGCGGAGCGGTACGGCGACACCCGGGTGATCTCCGTGGTGGAAGTGCTGCCGGAGCAGATGAAAATACAAGGTTAGAGGACGAAGGCCATGAGGGCTACGGTCTGTTGGATAACAGGAGGCAGACCTCATGGCAAAATTCAAAAAGATCATTGTTGCCGGACCGCTGGTGGTAGAATGTGTCTACCCCGCGCCCAACCCCAGAGACAGCGCCGGTGTTCGGGCCGGCAAAAAGGCCCTGTCATCGGCGGCCCAGCAGCAGATGAATCTGAGATACGCCTATCAAAAGCTGGAGCTGCTGATCGCCGCCAACTTTGGCGTCAGGGACCTGTATGTGACCCTCACCTATGACGACGCCCATCTGCCCCGAAACCGGGCTGAGGCCCGGGCGGCCATGCGGGCCTTTTGGAAGCGGCTGCGGAAAGCCCGGAAAGAAAAGGGCCAGGAGCTGCGCTACCTCTACGTCACCGAACACAAGCATGGGGAGGGACGCTGGCACCATCACGCACTGATCAACGGCACCGGCGAGGACTACAACCTGATCCGCCGGCTGTGGGGCCAGGGCGGTGTGGAGTTCAAGCAGCTGCGCATTGACCGGGACAAGAATTTTGAGACCCTGGCCCGGTATCTGTGCAAGGAGCAGCGGGACAAGGTTGGGCTGCGGCTGTGGTCCGGCTCCCGGAATCTGCGCAAGCCGGAGCGTGAGTGCTTCCGGGTACCCAACGACACACAGTTGACCATTCCTCGAAATGCGCCGATCACTTTTAATAATGATAATAGGGATACTCTCTACGGTCATTTTCAATATATTAAGTATCTGGCCGCCGGGTGGGAGACTACCATGGGCCCCCGGCCAAAGGCCAAGCGCCGGCGCCGGCGGAAGCGGCCGTGACCTTTTTTAATATTTTTTCAGCCTTGAGGATTATATTAACTTATGGGAAAAGGAGTGGAATACCTTGCAAGGTGCGCCCAAACATGGTAAAATGATAACGGTAAGTGATGGCTGGCTGACCTGTCCCAGATGCCGCAAGAACAAGCGGCTGATGAAGGTCCGGCCAGA
Organism: uncultured Bacillota bacterium; assembly: GCA_947649625.1. Taxonomy (GTDB): domain Bacteria; phylum Bacillota; class Clostridia; order Oscillospirales; family Oscillospiraceae; genus Lawsonibacter. Next base: position 5,452 of record CANSSJ010000076.1, read on the forward strand.
CACCCAGGGCAGCAGGATGATTGCCTACTGCCGGGTCTGCAAAAACGAAATACTGATCGACGTCAACAAGGGCGCGTGCTTTGAGAGCCAAGGCCAGTGACTAACACGGGAAACGTGTGGTCATTGGCCTTGGTTTGTTTTCCCGGAGGTGATAGCCCGGCGGAAGACACGACAGGCCAGGCCGGGCGTGAACCGTGGGTCAGCCGGGCTGCCTGTCACAGGCGGCCCCCAGGCTGTGTGTGCCGATCCGGGTGGCCGTCATCCCGGTTTGTGGGTCCTCCCTGGGCAAAAGCGCGGCGCGGGGCAGGGAAGGCGCGGTGTTTTTGTCCAGAAAAATAAAAATTTTTCGGTGATTTCGTTTCCGACTTTGCGAAAAAATGTCAAACCATACCCCTTTAGGGGTATAGAACCCAAAAAACAGCACAAAAAATGCGAAATCCAGTTGGCCGCAGAAGGTGGGTGAGTGTATGGCGCCAAAAAAGGGCTCGCGCAAGCCTGGAACGGAGCAGGCCCCGGCTATCCTCACCATCATCCCGGACTGGGCGGACGCCGCGGCCATTGGAATGCTGGTGGGCCTGTCTGACCGGCAGATACAGAACCTGACCCGCTCGGGCGTGCTGACGAAAGAGACGCCGCCTGGGCGCAAGGTGCAAAAATACCGCACCTGCAAGGCGGTCCAGCAGTATATCGCCCATGTCAAGCAAAAAGCTGGGGAACAGGAGCACCCCAAGGAGCTGGTCCTGCGGAAGCTGGAGGCTGAGGTCAAGCTGAAGGAAAGCCAGGGCCAGCTGGCCAGCATCAAGGCCGACATTGCGGAGGGGCGCTATATCGAAACCGCCTCCGCCGCGCAGCAGCTGACGGAGTTCATGGACACGTTCAAGCACTTCGCCTTGAATATCCCCAGCCGGGTGGCGGGGACAGTGGCCGGTTATACCGACGCCGCCACCGCCCGGGCCATTGAGAAAAGCACTCGCAAGGAGCTGGAGGACATGCTGACCCTGTTCGCGGACGCCGCTATGCTGGCGCCGGGAGAGGGGGCCAGTCGGTGAAGCGGTATCGGGTGAAGCCGTATGAGGTGCCGGGCTGGATCATGCCGGCAGTGGCGGCGCTGCGTCCCCGGAAGCGGCTGCCTGTATCCCAGTGGGCGGAGCAAAACCGGATTCTCCCTGACGGGAACTCCATCCCCGGCCCCTGGCGCAACCGGGTGACACCCTATCTGACGGAGATCATGGACACGTTCAACTCCGAGTCGGTGGAGAAGATCATCTTCGTCAAGCCCACCCAGGTGGGCGGCACATCGGCCATGGAGAACATGCTGGGCAGCTTGATTGACCAGGACCCCGGCCCCACGATGATCGTGTATCCGTCGGATGACCTTGCGGAGCGGACCGTAGACGCCAAGCTGGACCCGATGATCCGGCGCTGTAAGCCTCTGGCGGCGTTGTACCAGAAGACGGACAGCAAGAAGCTTCAGCTGAAATTCGGCGGCATGACCGTGTATCTGAACGGAGCGAACAGCCCTGCGGATTTGTCCAGTACCAATATCCGGTATCTGTTCCTGGATGAGGTGGACAAATACCCCGGGGCCAGCAAAAAAGAGTCGGACCCGGTTTCGCTGGCCATTGAGCGCACCAAGTCTTACACCATCAACCGGAAGATCTTCATGACCTCCACCCCCACACTGAAAACCGGCCATATCTGGCGGGCGAAAGAGGGGGCGGAGGCGGAAAAACACTACTTTGTCCCATGCCCTCACTGCGGCTCATACATCGAACTGCAATTCGCTCAACTCAAGTGGCCCAGCAAGGATGATGTTCCAGACAGTACGGCGCGGGCAAACATGGCAAGATATGTGTGCCAGGTGTGCGAGGGCGTGATCACCGACCGGGACAAGGGCCGGATGCTGGAGGCGGGCCGCTGGCAGTTTGTTCGGAAGAGAACGGAGACGCCCAAGAGCGTCGCCTACTGGATGTCCACCCTGTACTCGCCCTTTACCCGCTTCTCCGACATTGCCCAGGCGTTCATGGACTCCAAGGATGACCCGGAGCTGTTACAGAATTTTGTAAACTCATGGCTTGCGGAGCCCTGGGAAGATACCAAGCTGAAAACCAATGCGGATCTGGTTCTGGAGCGCCAGACGGAGATACCCGCCTGGGAACTGCCGGAATGGACCAAGCTGCTGACCGGCGGAATCGACGTACAGGAGAACTGCGTGTACTGGGTAATCCGGGCCTGGGGCGATTTTATGACCAGTCAGAACGTTGCCCACGGTCAGGCTCTCTCCATGACCGAGGTGGAGCGGGTCATGAACACCCGATTTCTGATGCCGTCCGGCGAGAAGGTCATGGTGGAGCTGGCCCTGATGGACAGCAGCGACCAGACCGACACGGTGTATGACTTCTGCCTGATCAACGGCGACTGGGTGCGGGCCTGCAAGGGTTCCTCTGTGTCATTACAGGGCTACTACCGCATATCTACCGTGAACAAGGCTGGCAGCCGGGCCAACGGAATGCAGCTGGTTCTGGTGGACGGCGGCAAGTACAAGGACATGATCGCCGCCCGTATGCGCCGGCCCAATGGAACGGGCTCCTGGATGGTCCATAAGGACTGTGATCTGGAGTATGCCGAGCAGGTGACGGCAGAGCATAAAATCACCGAGCGGAAGAACGGCAAGGTGTCTTACCGCTGGGTTCCGAAACACTCTCACGGTGATAACCATTACCTGGACTGCGAGGTGTATGCCGCGGCGGCAGCGGACGTGATGGAGGTCCGGTCTCTGGTCCTTCAGAATCCGGGGCAGGCGGACCAGCAGCCGGAGAAGCCCGCCCAGCCGGTGCGGCAGGCGGAGACCACCCCGGAGGAGAACTGGATCGGGACCCATGAAGACTGGATTTAAGGGGGCAATATGGACGAAACAAACATGACGCCGGCTGAAATGCTGGCCCAGGTCAATACCGCCATCACCA
>CANSSJ010000077.1 GCA_947649625.1 uncultured Bacillota bacterium
CCTTCGGGGAGATGACCGACCTGTCCAAGGCCCTGCGGCAGAAGCTGGAGGAGACCGCCTTTCTGACGCCGCCCACCGTAGCCCGGAAGCAGGTGTCTCAGGAGGACGGCACCATCAAATATCTGTGGCGGCTGGCCGATGGCAACTGTGTGGAGTCGGTGCTGATGCGCTACCGGCACGGCAATACGGTGTGCATCTCCTGTCAGGTGGGGTGCCGGATGGGCTGCGCCTTCTGCGCCTCCACCATCGCGGGGAAGGTCCGGGACCTCACGCCCGCGGAAATGCTGGACCAGGTGCTTTTTACCCAGATCGACAGCGGAGCACCTGTTTCCAACATCGTTTTGATGGGAATTGGGGAGCCGCTGGACAATTTCGACACGGTTTTGCGCTTTCTCACCCTGGTAAATCACCCCGACGGGCTGAATATCGGGATGCGGCACATCTCCCTGTCCACCTGCGGTTTAGTGGACGAAATTGACAAACTGGCCCGATATGAGTTACAATTAACGTTATCGGTTTCCCTCCATGCCCCGGACGACGAGACCCGGAGCAGGATCATGCCTGTCAACCGGAGCGTGGGGGTGGAGAAGCTGCTGGAGACCTGCCGCCGGTATTTTGACAAAACCGGGCGGCGCATCTCCTACGAGTACGCTATGATTGACGGGGTGAACGATGCCGACTGGCAGGCCGACCTGCTGGCCAGGCGGCTGAAGGGCGCTCCGGCCCATGTGAATCTCATCCCCCTCAACGAGGTGGAGGAGAGCCCCCTGAAGCCCAGCCGCCGGGTGGCGGCCTTTCAGAAGCGGCTGGAGGGGCATGGAGTTACCGTCACCGTCCGGCGGAAGCTGGGGGCCGACATCGACGCCTCCTGCGGCCAGCTGCGCCGCAAGGCGATGAAGGAACAGTAGAGACAGAGCAAGACGCCGGGAGTCCGGCGGAAACGAGGTTGAAGGCTTATGCAGGTATGGGGAGTGACCGACCGCGGCGCGGTGCGGCAGCAGAATCAGGACGCCTATGCGGCCAGAGTGCTGGAGGACGGCAGAGCGATCGCTCTGGTGTGCGACGGCATGGGGGGAGCCCGGGCGGGCAACGTGGCCAGCACCATGGCTGTGGAGCTGTTCATGGAGGAATTCCTCAAGCCGGGCCAGGAGGGCCCGGTGGAGGAGCGGATGAGCCACGCCGCCTCGGTGGCCAATCAGGCCGTGTTCCAGCGCTCCGCCGCCGACGCGGAGTGTGCCGGCATGGGCACCACCATGGTGGCGGTGCTGGCCGGAGAGGGAGAGGCGGTCATTCTCAACGAGGGAGACAGCCGGGCCTACCACATCAACAGCGAGGGGATCGTGCTGGTCACCCGGGACCACTCCCTGGTGGAGGACCTGGTGGAGCGGGGGGAACTGACCCGGGAGCAGGCCCGTACCCACCCCCACAAGAATCTGATCACCCGGGCGCTGGGGGCGGAGCCCGTCCTGATGGCCGACTGCTTCCGCCAGCCCCTGAGCCAGGGGGACTGTCTGCTGCTGTGCAGCGACGGGCTGAGCAATGTGGTCAATGAACAGGAGATGCTCTACGAGGTGGTCCACGGAGGCGCGCCGGAGCAGTGCTGCCAGCGGCTGCTGAACATTGCCCTGAGCCGGGGCGCGCCGGACAATGTGACCGTGGTGCTCATCAAGCGTTAAATAGATAGGAGGATATTTACCATGGACCCTTACATCGGTAAATTACTCGACAACCGATATGAGATACTGGAGCTGGTGGGGACCGGCGGCATGGCCAAGGTGTACAAGGCCCGGTGCCACCGTCTGAACCGGCTGGTGGCCATCAAGATCCTGCGGGAGGACCTGTCCCAGGACGCCGAGTTCCGCCGCCGTTTCCACGACGAGTCCCAGGCCGTCGCCATGCTGTCCCACCCCAACATCGTAGCCGTGTACGACGTGAGCCGGTCCTCCGAGCTGGAGTACATCGTCATGGAGCTCATCGACGGCATCACCCTGAAGCAGTATATGCAGCGCAAGGGCAACAAGCTCAACTGGCGGGAAGCCCTCCACTTCATCACCCAGATCACCAAGGCTCTGGGCCACGCCCACAGCCGGGGGATTATCCACCGGGACATCAAGCCCCACAACATCATGGTCCTGCGGGACGGCAGTGTGAAGGTGGCCGACTTCGGCATCGCCCGGGTGGCCTCCGGGGGGCACAGCACCCTCACCCAGGAGGCCCTGGGCTCGGTCCACTACATCTCCCCGGAGCAGGCCCGGGGCAGCCACATCGACGCCCGGTCCGACCTGTACTCCGCCGGCGTGGTCCTGTATGAGATGCTCACCGGCCGCCTGCCCTTCGAGGGGGATACCCCCGTATCGGTGGCCATCCAGCACATCAACTCCATTCCCCTGTCTCCCCGGGAGCTGGAGCCCTCTATTCCGGAGGCGCTGGAGGTCATAACCATGAAGGCCATGGCCCCCAATCCGGACAACCGCTACCTCTCCGCCGACGACATGCTGGCCGACCTGGAGGAGTTCCGGAAAAATCCCAACATCAATTTCGATTACAGCTCCGCCGAGTTTGACCCGGAGGAGGAGCTGGACGACGACCGCACCCAGATCCGGCCGGTCCACGCCTCCGCCGGCCGGCAGGAGGACCGCCGGGGCGGCCGCAGATATGAGGACGAACGGGGCAGCCGCCGGTATGAGGAGGAGCACAGCCGCCGCCGCAGCCGCTATGAGGACGAGGAGGACGACTATCCCCGCCGCAATCCGGTGTGGCCTGTTTTTCTGGCTGCCGCCGCCATACTGCTGTTTGTGGGCGTGATCGGGTACTTCCTGTTCAACACGCTTTTCGCCGGTATGCTGGCCCCGCCGGCGACCAGACCTGTCCCCGAGCTGGTGGGCAGGCTCTATGAGGAAGTAAAGGACGACACCGAGCTGCTGGCCGGCTTTACGCTCATTGAGGGAGACACTGTGGCCGACGACGCCGAACCGGGCACCATCATTGCCCAGGACCCCGAGGGCAAAAAAGAGGTGGGGGAGAGCGTCACCGAGATCAAGGTCACCATCAGCGGCGGCCCGGAGGTGGTGGAGATGATCCCCCTGGACGGCATGGACTATCAGACCGCCTCCACGGCACTGAAGGACAGGGGGCTGCGGATCGGTGTTCCCGAGTATGACAATCACGAGACCATTGAGCAGGGCATTATCATCTCCTACACTCCGATGCAGGGCGTTATGGTGCCCTTGGGCACCGAGGTACAGGTGGTTATCAGCAAGGGCCCTGAGGATAAGCCCTTCCCCATGCCCGATCTGTCCGAAATGACCGAGGCGCTGGCAAAGAAGACCTATCTGAACGCCAATCTGGGAGAAGGCAGGACAGAGCGCGAATACCATCCTACCATTGAGGAGGGCATGGTCATCAGCCAGTATCCTTTGAAGGATACTCCGGTGTCCGAGGGTACTGAGGTCAACCTGGTTATCAGCATGGGTCCCGACCCAGCTACCCTGCCCCCTGACCCGCCGGAGGATCAGGACCCCATTCCGGTGACCAGGTCCTTCACCGTCCCTCTGGACGGCTATGAGGGGGACGTGAATGTGCGGGTGCTGATGGACGGCGCACAGGTGTGGAATCAGAACTATGATGCCACCATGGAGACGGCGGCGGAGGTCCACATCCAGGGCTCGAGGGGGATGGGAGTCAAGGAAGTGACCATCTTTATCAACGGCGTGGCTAAGGGCACGGAGTCGGTGAACTTTGACGAATGAGTGAGGGGATCATCCGAAAAGCCCTCAGCGGCTTCTACTATGTGGACGACGGACAGACCGTCACCGCCTGCCGGGCCAGAGGGAAGCACCGCCACGCAGGACTCACCCCTCTGGTGGGAGACCGGGTGCGGTTTACCCCCCTGGAGAACGGTTCGGGCGCCCTGGACGAGATTCTTCCCCGAAAAAATGAGTTCTACCGCCCCGCAGTGGCCAACATTGAGCTGCTGGTGGTGGTGGCCTCCCAGGCGGTGCCGGTGACCGATCCCTTTCTCATCGACCGGGTGGCCGCCATCGCCGCCGCCCGGGGGTGCGAGACCCTGATCTGCGTCAACAAGTGCGACCTGGAGCCGGGGGAGGAGCTGGCCGCCATCTATGAAAAGGCCGGTTTCCCCACCCTGCGGGTGAGCGCTGAGACAGGGGAGGGGATGGACGCCCTCCGGCAGGCCATCTCCGGCAGGGTGTGCGCCTTCACCGGCAACTCCGGAGTGGGCAAATCCAGCATCCTGAACGCCCTGGAGCCGGATTTCAGTCTGGCTACCGGCGAGGTCAGCGACAGGCTGGGCCGGGGGCGGCATACTACCCGCCACGTGGAGCTCTTCCGCCTGTCCTGCGGGGCGCTGGCGGCGGATACCCCGGGCTTCTCCTCCTTCGATGTGGATAAAATGGAGCTGGCCCGGAAGGAGGAGCTGCAATATGCGTTCCGGGAGTTTGCCCCCTGTCTGGGCAAGTGCCGGTTTCAGGACTGCGCCCATGTGAGGGAGAAGGGCTGCGCTGTGCTGGCGGCGGTGAAGGCCGGAGAGATTGCCCGGAGCCGCCACCAGAGCTATGTCCGCCTGTATGAGCAGGCCAAGGCCATTCCCGATTGGCAGAGGAAAGATATGTAGGGGGCGGCGCCCTCGCCGCCCCGTTTTGTTGGATTGAAAAAGCGGGCCGCCGAGGGCGGCGGCCCCTACAGTTTTGGTAAGGTGATCTGTATGAATGAAATGATCCTCCTCAAGCTGGGGGAGATGGTGCTCAAGGGCCTGAACCGCCGCAGCTTTGAGGATAAGCTCCAGGCCAACATCTACCGCCGGCTGAACAACCTGGGCCAGTTCCGGGTGTACACCCGTCAGTCCACCACCTACGTGGAACCCATGGCCGATACCTGCGACATGGACGGGGCCTGGGAGGCGCTGACCAAGGTATTCGGGGTGGTGGGGCTCAGCCGGGCCCGGGCCTGTGAAAAGGATAAGGAGGCTATTCTCGCCGCCGCCCGGGAGTATCTGGGCGGCAAGCTGTCCGCCGCACGCACCTTCAAGGTGGAGACCAAGCGGGCGGACAAGACCTTTCCCATGACCTCCATCCAGCTCAGCCAGTATGTGGGGGGCGAGTTGGATGAACTCTATCCCGATCTGAAGGTGGACGTCCACAACCCGGAGCTCACCGTCCACATCGAGGTCCGGGATTACGCCGCCTTTGTCCACGCCGACCCGGAGCCGGGGGCGGGGGGCCTGCCGGTGGGGATCAACGGCCGGGCGGTGTCCCTGCTGTCCGGAGGCATCGACTCCCCGGTTGCTTCCTGGATGATCGCCAAGCGGGGGGTGGCCCTGGAGATGGTCCATTTCTTCTCCTACCCCTACACCTCCAACGAGGCAAAGGAGAAGGTCCTGGACCTGGCCCGGCTGCTCACACCCTGGTGCGGCCGGCTCACCGTCCATGTGGTCCCCTTTACCGCCATCCAGGAGGAGCTGCGCCGGTCTGTCCCCCAGGAGCTGTTCACTCTGGTCATGCGCCGGTTCATGATGCGCATTTCGGAAAAAGTTGCTCAACGGTGCGGGGCCAGGGCCCTGGTCACGGGCGAGTGTCTGGGCCAGGTGGCCAGCCAGACCATGGAGGCCATGGCGGTCACCGGCGCGGTGGCAGATATGCCCATTCTCCGCCCGGTGGTGGGGATGGACAAGGAGGACATCGTCAAAATCGCACGGAAGATCGGCACCTTTGAGACCTCTATTCTCCCCTACGAGGACTGCTGCACCGTCTTTACCCCACGGCATCCCCGTCTGCGCCCCACCTTGGAGGAGCTGGGGCGGGCGGAGCAGGGGCTGGATATCGAAGGGATGGTCCAGGCCGCCGTGGACGGCATCGAGCGGATACAGGTATGAGAAAGCTCCCTCGCTTCAAGCGAGGGAGCTTTTGTCTGTCTAGCGCCGGCCTCCGAAGCCACCTCCACGGGAACCTCCGCCAAAGCCGCCGGACCGGCCTCCACCGAAACCGCCGCCTCGGGAGCCGCCAAAGGAGCCGCCCCGGCTGCCGCCGAAGGAGCCTCCGCCGAAAGAGCCCCCAAAGCCGCCCGACCGTCCGCCGCCGGATGGGCGTCCGCCGAAGGTGCCGCCCCCTCTGGGGCCGGTATTGCCCCGTCCGCCGAAGCCACTGGAGCTGCCCCCGCCAAAGGAGCCTCCCCCAAATCCGCCGCCAGGCCGGTTTCCGGGTCCGCCCGGCCCTCTGGGGGGACGGGGCGGGGGAGGAGGAGGCTGCCGCCAGTGCCGCCGGTACCACCAGGTTCCCGGACCGTGCCAGAAGAAGATGGGCCGGAACATCACCGGGGGATTGACCACCCCGTAATACTGCCGCCGGTAGGTGTTGTACCGGCTGCGGTCAATGGCGCTGATGACCACCACAATGGCGATGAGAATAAAGGCCAGCATGATGACGCCCGCGGCTGTGTCCCCGCTGTTATCGTACCCGTAGGAACCGTCAGGTTCCGCGTTGCCCAGGCCAAAGTTGTCCAGATAGACCTCGTTGAGAGCCTCATAAAAGGCCAAAATGGTCCTGTCATTCAAATCACCCGACAGGATATCCTCCAGATCAGAGACCACCCGATTGGTGAGAATGGTGGAGAAGTCTTCGCCGGGGGCCACAAACCAGTCCTCGTCCCGGGCAGAAACAGCCAGAATGGCGTCCCCTTCGCCCAGGCCCATGTCGGAACCCTGGAGCCAGGCAAATTCCTCCAGATCACCTGTGGAATCGGTAGTCGCCACGGCCACCACGCTGTTGTAGCGGTAATCCCAGTTGGCGTTGTACAGCGCGATCTGCTTCTCGGTGGAGGCGGACAGGATGCCAGCGTCGTCCCAGATCCATTTTTCATATTTAGAGGTGGACAGGGTGGTGTCCAGTCCAGCGGAGGGCTCCGGGACGGGCGTGCTGACAGAGCCGCCCCCCTTTGAACGTCCGATTCCCACCGCCGCGACGATCATGACCGCGGTGAGCAGCCAGGCAAACCAGGTTTTTTGGAAAAGTTTCATGGCGTTCTCCTAATTTCAGCCTCTCAGTTCCAGCAGCTTCTGTTTCAGCTCGCCCTCGATGCGGCCCAGCTCCTTCTCGGCCTCTTTCCGCTTCTGGGCGCCCTCGGTCTGAATTTTCATCACCTCGTCCAGGGTGGTGATGAGCTGCTGGTTGGTGTGCTGGAGGGTCTCGATGGAGACCACGCTCCGCTCCGCCTCCTTGGCGGTCTCGATGGTGCCCATCTTGAGCATGTCGGCGTTCTTTTGCAGCAGCTGGTTGGTCATATCGGTGACGGCGGACTGGGCGGCTACCGCCTGCCGGCCGTGCTCCAGCCCCAGGGCCAGCACCATCTGGCTCTTCCACAGGGGGATGGTGTTCACCAGGGAGGACTGGATCTTCTCCAGCATCTGGGTGTCGTTGTTTTGCAGCAGCCGGGTCTGGGGGCCCATCTGGATGGAGATCATCCGGGTGAGCTCCAGGTCGTGGAGCTTCTTCTCAAACCGGCTGCACAGGTTGGCGAAGTCGTTGTAGGCCTGGGCGTCCTCCTGGGCGCCGGTGGCCTCCGCCTTCTTTTTCAGCTCTGCCAGATCGTGGGCGCGCAGGTACTCCAGCCGCTTCTTGCCGGCCAGGATATACATGGTCAGCTCCTTGTAATACTTGGTGTTCAGCTCATACATCTGGTCGAACATGGCCACGTCCTTCATCAGGGTGACCTGGTGGTTCTCCAGCACCTTGACGATCTTGTCCACGTTGACCTCTGCCTTGGAGTAGCTGGCTTTCAGGGCCTCCAGCTCGTTTTTCTTCTTCTGGAAGAAGCCGCCGATGCCCTTCTTCTCGGGCTGGCCGAAGGTTTTCAGCTCCACCACCAGGGAGGACAGGGCCTCGCCCACTTCGCCCAGGTCCTTGGTCTTCACGTTGTTCAGGGCGCTCTCGGAGAAGGCGGCGATGTTCTTCTGGGCCGCCGCGCCGTAGTTGAGCACCAGATTGCTGTCGGTCACGTCGATCTTTTGGGAGAAGTCCTCCACCATCTTTTTCTCCGCCTCGCTGAGCATGGACTCGTCCAGCTTGACGGCGTTGGCGTCCCGGGCGGCCTGGGCCGCCTCGTCCACCTGGGGGGCCGCCGGGGCGGAGGGCTCCAGGGTCAGCTCGGGCGCGGCCACCGCCTGGGCGGCGGAGGGCTCGAAGGTCAGCTCCGGGGTGGTGTTCAGGTTCAGTTCGTCACTCATGGTTTTGTTCCTCCTGTATTATAATTCCAGTTTAGGTCCGTCAGTTCCGCCGGTGGGC